>JAAYQN010000002.1 GCA_012519285.1 Clostridiales bacterium | reverse complement strand
GTCGCGCGACGGGCAGTAGTATTTCCTTTCTATCCAGTCCTTGACCACGCTGAGGCTGCCTGAGAAAACGTACCGGATAAACAGCGCGCTATCGTTGTCCGGCAGCTTATACCGCAGGCCGACGATGTTCTTGAAATAATTCTCCTTAATCTTATCAAAGAGCATCTGCTCGAAGTGGGCGTCGTGCTTGCAGAGCACAGTGAACATCATCTCGTGCTTTTTGACGTACTCCAAAAAGAGCTCGAGGGCCTTTAAGACGTCCGAGCTGTCGGTGTAGTTTACGGGAAGCAGCTTAAAAAAATCCTCCTCGACGTCCCTCAAAAGACTGGGCAGCCCATAGTAATGAGCGTAAAAAGTGGAGCGGTTGACGTCCGCCCTGTCGCATATTTCCTTTACTGATATCTCGCCAAGCCCTTGTGAAGAGAGAAGCTCAATCAGAGCGTCCTTTATCAGCCTCTTGGTCATCCTCACCCTTCTGTTTTCAGCTTCCATAGGCAGCCCTCCGCGTTTTTCCGACACAACAATAAACTGTGTTGCCAACCCGTCGTTTTAAAAACAACTGTTTGTTGACTTTTTTATAAGGTATCCTATATAATTGTATCTGTAACAATTATACCTGAGCAGCAGGCGGCTGTCAACGCCCAAGGGAATTTTCCGCCCTACCCGTATATTTTACGCTACCGTAAGCAATCATTAATAGAGAAGGCTTTATTTATCCATCAACAAATTTCCCATTTACATCGGACAAAATCTTTTTTGATTTCATATTTTTTCGGATTTATTACATAAACCGAGAGGATTTTTTGTACTTTTCATAAGAAGGAAAGTCTTCCCGTTTTTTGCGAACGGGAATTTTTGAGGCTCATTTTGGAGGAAGGCATGGAAGGGTTTATAAATTTCGACAACGTGACCAAGGTTTACGGCAAGGGCGAGGTGAGGATAGAGGCGCTGAGAGGGGTCTCCTTTTCCATCCAAAAGGGAGAATTCTGCGTGATTCTGGGGGCGTCGGGCGCGGGAAAAACAACCTTGCTCAACATCCTCGGCGGCATGGACCAGCTCACCTCGGGCAGCATATTCTTAGGCGACAGGGACATCTCCAAGATAGCGGGAAGGGAGCTCGTGCTATATCGGCGGCAGGCGATAGGCTTTGTGTTTCAGTTTTACAACCTCATCCCCAACCTCACCGCGCTGGAGAACGTTGAGCTCGCCGCGCAGGTTTGCAAAAATCCCATGGACGCGAGGGTGGCGCTGGAGCTTGTGGGCCTTAAAGAGAGGATGAACAACTTCCCCGTGCAGCTATCGGGCGGCGAGCAGCAGCGTGTGGCGATAGCGAGGGCGATAGCCAAAAACCCCGAGCTGCTGCTGTGCGACGAGCCAACGGGAGCGCTGGACTACGTTACGGGAAAAGCCATACTCAAGCTGCTGCACCACATAAGCAGGGAGAGGGAGATGACGGTGGTGCTCATCACCCACAACCAGGCGATAAGCCGAATGGCAGACCGCATAATTTCCATAAACAGCGGCAGGATAACTTCCGACTGGCTCAACGAAGACAAACTACCCCCCGACCAGATAGAGTGGTGATATGAACAGGACGACGCTTAAAATGCTCTTAAGGAGCATAAAAAATTCTTGGGGAAGATATTCAGCCATTTTAGCCATCATCGCCCTCGGAGTTGGCTTTTTCTCCGGCCTGAAGATAACGAAGCAGGCGATGGTGAACGAGCTTGACAGCTATTACCGCAGGCTGGAATTCTTCGACTTCCGCCTGGTGTGTTCTATAGGCTTTTCGGAGGCGGACGTAGAGTTCTTTGCCTCGGCGGAAGGCGTAAAATACACCGAAGGGAGCTTCAGCGCCGACGCCATCGCCGAGTACAACCATTCCTTCGGCGCCTTTAAATTCATATCGCTGCCACATGACGTCAACAAGCTCAACGTGCTCTCGGGCAGGCTGCCCAGTAACGACGGCGAATGCGTCGCCGACGCGAGGAGCTTTGGCGAGGAAAACCTGGGACAGACGGTGAGCATATCTGCATCCAACAACGCCGACACCGTGGGCAACTTCCTTAAAAAGGAATTTACCATAGTGGGGATCGCCGACTCCCCCCTCTACATCAGCACGGAGAGGGGGAACACCGACCTCCTCTCGGGCACATTGGCGGGGTTTATTTTCATACCCTACGAGAGCTTTTACGCCGACTACTTTACCGACATTTACATCAAGCTGGATGAGAACGCCTACATTTACAGCGATGAATACCAAGGGCTGATTAAAAGGTATGAGGACAAAATGGGAGAGCTTCTCGAGGAGAGGGCGAGGGAAAGGCACGAGGAGCTCTCCTCGGCATTGCCCTATCCCCTGCCGCAGCCCTCGACGCTGGTACTGACTAGGGAAAGCAACCTCGCCTACAAGAGCTATGAGAACGATACATCCATCGTTTCGGGGATATCCAACGTCTTTCCCGCGTTTTTCCTGGTGGTGGCGGTATTGATATGCATGACCACCATGACGAGGATGGTCGACGAGGAGCGCGTCCAGATAGGCACGCTCAAGGCGCTGGGCTACGGCTCCTTCTCCATTTCCCTTAAATACTTGCTCTACACAGGGTCGGCCGCGCTCTTCGGATGGGCGGCGGGCTTTATGCTGGGCACGTGGCTGATTCCTCAGCTCTTTTGGCTGGCGTACGGCATAACCTATGATTTCTCCACGCTGCAGTACGTATTCAGCGAGGGGCTGGCGCTGTCAACGCTGGCGGTGGCGCTCTTAAGCTGCATGGGCAGCAGCTTCTACGCGTGTTACAGGGAGCTCTTCTCCCATCCCGCAGCCCTTCTGCGCCCCCGCGCCCCCAAGGCGGGAAAGCGCATCCTGCTCGAGAGGGTCAGGCTGTTGTGGAGGAGGCTGTCCTTCTTGCAAAAGGTGACACTGAGGAACCTCTTCCGCTACAAAAAGCGCCTCATCATGATGCTGCTCGGCATCTGCGGTTGCACCAGTCTCATCGTCGCGGGGTTTGGGATGAAGGATTCTGTGGCGGACGTAGCGCGCTACCAGTACGAGGAAGTAATTTTGTACGACCTCGAGGTGACGTTCAGCTCCGGCCTCAACGAAGGGGCGAGGACGGAGTTTCTGCAAAAGTACATTGAAGGCGAGGGTGACTGCCTGTTTGTCGCGGTATCCACCGTTGACGCGGGCGCTCGAGGGAGCGGCATTCCCGCAAAGCTGGTGGCGTCAGAGGATGGGAAAATTGAAAGCTTTTTCAACATTCAAAGCCAAAATCCCCTCTCGGAGGGGCAGGCTGCGGTCAGCGCGCAGATAGCCCAAAAGTATGGGCTTAAAGAGGGCGACCGTGTGGGCGTTTACGCGGGGCTCAAGTCGGCTGAATTTGAGGTGGCGGCGGTGTTTGAAAACTATGTGGGAAATTACGTCTTTGTAACCCTTGACGATTACCTGAGCCTGTACGGGGAGGCGCAGGTAAACGCCGCCTTTATACTCGCCGAGAGCGGGGCGGGAGAGCTCGCTGCGCTCATCTCTTCCGACCACCTCGTCAGCTACGTTACGCAGGTCGCGCAGCTTGAGGAAAAGGTGGAAAGCTCGATGTCCAGCATAAACTACATTGTGGCGTTCATAATAATCATGGCGGGCATGCTCGCCTTCATAGTGATATACAATCTCACCAACATAAACATAACGGAGAGAACGCGCGAGATAGCCACTTTGAAGGTGCTGGGCTTTTTCCCGACAGAGACAGCGGTTTACGTTTTAAGGGAGAACATGGTGCTCGCCATGGCGGGAAGCCTCATCGGCCTGGGCTTTGGAAAGGGGCTGCACTCCCTCGTGCTCTCCATGCTCAGCATAGACGGGTTATACTTCGCGCCAAAGATAGGGGCTTTGAGTTACCTGTTCTCATTTTTGCTAACCATATTGTTTTCGGCAATAGTGAGCTCGTTTATGCTTATCAGGATTGACAGGATAGAAATGGCGCAATCGCTTAAAACAATGGAATAAGGCGCATGTAAAAAGGCGGAGCGTTCCGCCTTTATGTTTTCCTTAAAGGTATTGAAAAACTGTTAAAAAGCCTCTACACCTCGCCTTAATAATACAATATCCTCCTCAGCACCTTGCGCATGCGCCTGGTGTCGCTCATTATCTGGAATATGGCGGCGCCTATGAAGGTGCCCAGCACGTTGAAGAATATCTCGTCCACGTCGCATATCCTGTTGAAGGGAAGGTACAGCTGCACCACTTCTATAATAAGGGATATCAACAGCCCCGCCATCACCGCGTAGAGAACGGGGTGTCTTGCCGCCCTAAGCCTGCATTCCATGCACGCCAAAAAGCCCACGGGTACGAAGAAGAGCGCGGCGAGAAAGCTTTTTACGATATGCTTCTCACCGCCCGGCGCCATAAATTTTTCAAAAGGTATGTAATTGAAGCCTTTCTGCTGCCCGTTGTTTAAGGGGAGAAAGGACATTGAGACCATGACCAGGGAGTACAGGAGAATGGAGTTTACGTAAAGGATGCGGGGAAGGTTTGCTTCCTCCCTCTTTATAAGGCAGTACGCGAATAGGGTAAGGCCATAGACCGTAACTATCAGCAGGGTAAGGGATACGGCATCCATCCGAAACTTCACCTCTGTAAAGAATGATTATCAATATTTTACCATATTTGTCGAAAAAGCGCAGCTAAATTTTGACATTAAGGCGCGTTTTTGAGGATACGCCTGTAGAGGTCGTATTTTTCCCTGCTGCCGTCGGTCATGATGAGCTTGATAAAGGGCCTCTTTTTGCCGTCCGAAAGCATTCCGCCGCTTGCCAGCACGTTCAAAAGGTGGAGCGCTGTCCCCTCGTTGCCGTCGATTATCGCCGCGCCGGGGAAGCATTCCTCAAACATCTTTTTCTTGAGCACATAATGGGTGCAACCCAGCACTATGCAATCGAAATTGAGATTGGAGTAAGGCTGCGCCAGCAGCCTTATGTATTCTACGATTCTTTCATCATCGTCGTAGTTTCTCTCGATAAAGGGCGCGAGGCCGAGGCATACGCAGCAGGCCACCTCGACGTCGCCGTACCTTGAGCAGTAGCCCTTGTTCCTTAACGTCGCCTTGGTGGCGAGCAGCAGAACCTTATTTGTCTTGGTCGCCTTGAGCGCGGGCGCAATGGCGGGCTCCATTCCGATTACGGGTATATTAGCCATCTCCCTTATTTGATTTATGGCCGCAGCGGTGACGGTGTTGCACGCTATCACCAGCGCCTTTATGCCCTTTTGCAAAAGGTATGATATCCTCTCCCTTGAGAGAGCGATTATCCTCTCGTCCTCCATGTTGCCGTAAGGGGAATTGAGGTTGTCGGCGTAGTAGATAAAGCTCTCCCTGGGTAAAATTTTCCTCGCCTCCCTCAGGGTGGAGAGCCCGCCCAAGCCGCTGTCGAAAAAGCCTATCGGCCTGTTATCGTATCCCATCCCAAAAGACCATCCTTTAAGAGTGTACATTATTAATTATATGAATTTGGGGCTCTCATAAGGACAGATATCTCAGGAAGCCAAAAAGGCGCCAGAATCTGCGCCTTTGATATTGGCTTGTGCTTCATGCGGGCGAAGTGAAAGCAACAAAAAACCCCGCGCTTAGCGGGGATTTTCTTAAAGGTTTATGTTGAGGTCCTTTATGAGGTCGCCTATTGAGACCGCTGCCGTCTCTTCGTTCCATTCCCTCATCTCTTCGGCCTTTGACTGCTTTGCCTTTTTCTCGGCCTTGGGCTTTTTGTCTTCTTTCTTCTTGGACTTGGACTCTGCCTCGGGCTCGGGCAGCAGCGCCTTTATGCTCAGGGTGAGCTTCTGCGCCTCGGGGTTGACATCGAGCACCTTGGCTTCCACTTCGTCCCCTACTTTAAGCGCCGAGGCGGGGTTCTCTATCCACTCGTGGGTTATCTGCGAGACATGCACGAGGCCGTCGACGCCCGGTTCAACCTCGACGAAGGCACCAAACGGCGCAATGCGCACCACCTTGCCCTTTATCACGCTGCCTGCGGGATACTTCTCCGCGGCAAGGTCCCACGGCTTGGGCTGAAGCTGCTTATAGCCGAGAGATACGTGCTCTTTTCCCTTGTCTATATTGAGGATGACAAATTCATAGACCTTGTTTTTCTCCAGTACGTCCTCGGGTTTTTTGACGTTTACCCAAGAGAGGTCAGATATGTGAGCGAGGCAGTCGAAGCCGTTGACGTTGACGAAGGCGCCAAAATTTGTAAACCTCACCACCTTGCCCTCGACGATCTGCCCGACCTCGATGGAATCGAAGAATGCCTTGACGGCGGCTGCTCTCGCCTCCTCTCTCTTCTTCTTATCCTCGAGGATGATTTCCTTGGCGGAGGCTATCAGCGTCCTGCCCTTTACCTCGAGCAGCCTCACTTTAAGTTCCTTATTTAAGTACCTGCCGAAATCATCTGACTTGACGTATGCCAGCTTGATGTGGGAAGCGGGTATGAACACGCTGAACGAGCCGTATTCCCCGACCAGCCCGCCGCTGTTGGTGCCGGCAATCTTTACCTTGAAGTCTTTTGTCTGCTTGAGCTCTTCTATGAAAGCCTCGTCCCTCTTGTTGAGGAAGTACTGCTTCCTCGAGACCTCGAGGGGCGAGGGTTTGATTACCACCACTTCTATTATATCGCCGACGGCATACTTGGATTTGTCGTAAGCGCCGTCGATTTCTATGTTGTCCTTGTCGAGCAATATTTCCTTTTTCATGGAGCCTATCGCGAGGCTGAGACCCTCGTCGCCCACCAGCGCTATGGTGGCCTTTGTGACCTGGCCCCTCCTGAACCTATTGCCCCTTGCCACTTGCTTAAGCGCCTGGTCCATGACAGAAGAGCCTGCCGGAGTTTCAACAGCTCCCTTTACGGGGTCTTTATCAGCTTTTTCCTCGCCCTGAGCCTGCTCTTGCTGAGGCTGCGCCTGCTGCTCTTTAACCTCTTCAGTGGCGCCTTCTTTCGCTTTGATATCTTCGACCTCTTTTTGTCCGGTCATCTCTTGAACCTTAATGGAGCCTTTATCAGCTTTTTCCTCGCCCTGAGCCTGCTCTTGCTGAGGCTGCGCCTGCTGCTCTTTAACCTCTTCGGCGGCGCCTTCTTTCGCTTTGATATCTTCGGCCTCTTTTTGTCCGGTCATCTCTTGAACCATAATGGGGCCTTTATCAGCTTTTTCCTCGCCCTGAGCTTGCTCTTGCTGAGGCTGCGCCTGCTGCTCTTTAACCTCTTCAGTGGCGCCTTCTTTCGCTTTGATATCTTCGACCTCTTTTTGTCCGGTCATCTCTTGAACCTTAACTTCCTCTTGTTCATCAGGCGTGCCTGCGTTAATCATTTGCTCCATTCTCGAATAAACCTCCTTGATCAACTCCCGAGGAGTTGACGCTCCCGCAACAATCGCAACTTTTTTGAACTGCCTTATCTTTTCGAGGTCAAGTTCAGCTGGGGTCTCGATGGAAAAGACGCTTGAGCATTCCTCTTCGCAGATTGCCTTAAGCTTTTGAGTGTTGCTGCTCACCTTTCCCCCAATGACTATCACGCAGTCATTGGTCCTTGACAGCTCTTGAGCCTCCTTTTGACGCTCTATTGTAGTATAGCAAATAGTGTTAAAAACTTCAACTTTTTTGCCGCCGTCTTTTACGATATTTTTTAAAATTTTATCGTATTTTTCCTTGCTGAAAGTGGTCTGGCACAGCACGCACACTTTGTCGTAGGGCGAAAGGTCGGGAACGCTTCCCTCGTCGTCGCAGATTATGGCGGTGCCCCCGCACCAGCCGTTTATGCCCTTTACCTCGGGGTGGTACCTGTCGCCTATTATGAGTATCTGGTAACCCTTTTCGTAAAATTCCTTGGCCTTTTTCTGTATGTTTTTTACGAAAACGCAGGTGGCGTCCACAATTTTTACGCTCTTTTCCATGAGCTTGAGGTAATCTGCCTCGCCTATGCCATGGGAGCGGATTATCACGGTGCCGCCCTCTATCTCGTCTATGCTGTCGACTTTCTTTATGCCTCTCTTCTCGAGCATGGCGAGCGTCGCGGGGTTGTGTATGAGCTCCCCGAGCACGTAAATCCTGTCCCCTTCCGCGGACAACGCCACCTCGACGGCTCTGGTCACGCCCATGCAGAAGCCGCTGTGCTTTGCCACCGTTATCTCCATCATTTGCCCCCGCCCTTATACTCGTCTATGTCCTGCCGGAGCTGTTCCATGGCGCCCTTTATGATGTTGGAGGCCTTGGCGATGTCCTCTTTTGTGGGCTTTAGGCCCTCAAAGTATATGGGCCTGCCCACCATGAAGATGTTTTTTCGAAAAACTTTGGGCCTTTTGTCGAGCAGGATGGGTATCACGGGCACGCCGGTGGTCAGAGCAAAGAATGCCGCCCCGTTCTTGAGCGTGCTCATGGAGACCTCGTCCTGCCGCCTGTTGCGCGTGCCTTCGGGGTAGAGCAGCAGCTTTTCGCCGCCCTTGAGCCTTCTCACCACTTCCTTTATGGTGCTGGGGCTGACGTTCTTCCTGTCGACGGGAACGGCGCCGAGACACCTCAGCAGCCCGCCGAGGACGGGTATCTCGATCAGCTCCTTTTTGGCGAGGGCCATCATCCTGTGAGGAGTGGAGACGTACGCGATGGGGACGTCCCATCCCGAAAGGTGATTTCCCGCAATTACGCTGGGCTTGTCTATGAAATTCTCCCTTCCGACCACCTTTGTAGGGAAAAATATCCTGACTATCAGCTTAACAATGGCCCTGATTACTCTGAACAAGCTTAAACTCCCTTACTTTATCTCCGAAAGTATGGTTTGAACCACTTCCTCGACGCTCATGTAGGTGCTGTCAATGAGGATCGCGTCTTCGGCTTTTTTGAGCGGGGCAAACTCCCGCTTGATGTCGTTTTCGTCACGAGCTATGATGCTCTTTAAAATCTCTTCGTAGTCGCCGTTCTGGTCCATCTCCTTTAGCTGGTTGAGCCTGCGCTTGGCGCGCACCTCGGGCGCGGCGGTCAGGTAAAACTTGTAGTCTGCGCCAGGTAGCACGAAGGTGCCTATGTCCCGCCCGTCCATGACCACGTCGTTTTTCTCGGCGATCTTTCTCTGGAGCTCGGCGAGCATCAGCCGCACCTGCTTTATCCTGGAGATGTCGGACGCCGCCTGCGATATGGCGTGTTCCCTTATGGCTTCGGTGACGTCCTCGCCCTCGAGCAGCACCCTCTGGGCGCCCTCCTTATACTGCACGTCGATGTCTATCGGAAGCATGGCGGCAACCGCCTCCTCATCAAGCGGGGAAACGCCTTTCCTGAGAGCAGCGAGCGCCGCCGCCCTGTACATCGTACCCGTATCGAGGTGGATAATCCCCAGCTTGTTCGCGATTGCCTTGGCGACCGTGCTCTTGCCAGCGCCGGCGGGCCCGTCAATAGCGATGTTTATCTTTCCCATAAAATCACTCCTCGGCCGCGCCTTTGCCCGCAAGGTACCCTGTGGAAAGGGCGGCCTGTATGTTAAAGCCTCCTGTCAGCGCGTCGAAATCTATCACTTCGCCCGCAAAGAACAAGCCCTGCACGAGCTTGCTCTCCATGGTGGAGGGGTTTATCTGCTTTACGTCCACCCCGCCGCAGGTAACGATTGCCTCTTCAAAATCGGCGAGGCTCTCGGGGTGAAACTCCAGCCGCTTGAGCAGCCTGGCAAGCGCCCGTCTCTCCTCGGCGGTGACGGAGTTTGCCTGCTTTTGCGGCGGGATTTTCGATAAATCTATTATAATTGGGATGAGGCTCTTTGGCAACAGTACCGTCAAGGAATTTTTAAAAAAATTATTCTTTGCACCCAGAAAATCCCTGTTTATCCTGTCATAGAGCGCCTTCTCGTCAAGCGCGGGCTTTAGGTCAAGTATTATGGTGATCCTATTTAGCTCGGTCTTGTTGATGTGGCTTGACATGGAGAGGGCGACAGGCCCCGAGATCCCGTCGTGGGTAAAGAGCATCTCGCCGAAGCCCGAAAATACCTTTTTGCCCTCATAAAAGGCTGAAAGCCCGACGTTTTTCAGCGTAAGGCCCGCAAGCTGACCCACAAATTTTTCCTTAAGGACGATGGGACACAGCGCCGGCCTCAAGGGACTTACAGCGTGCCCCAGTTTCTCTATCGCCACAAACATCTCGCCTGTGCTGCCCGTAGAGGGATAGCTGGCCCCGCCCGTGCAGATTATCACCTTGTGGGCAAAGAGAACGCCCTCATCGGTTGCCACCTTGAAGCCCCCCTGGACCCTCTCCACCCCGAGGCAGCAAGTGTTAAGCATTATTTCCGCCCCGTTTTCCCTTAAGAATCTGAAAAGCGCCGCCGTGACATCGGAGGCCTTGCCGCTTTGGGGGAAAACCCTCCTGCCGCGCTCCACCTTAATCTTGCAGCCGTATTTTTCCAAAAAGGCCACGGTGTCGGCGGGGGAAAAAGCCCTTATGGCGCTGTAGAGGAACTTGGAGTTGGTGACGACGTTGGAGATGAACTCGCCCTCGTCGCAGAAGTTTGTGACATTGCACCTGCCCTTTCCCGTGATGTAGAGCTTTTTGCCCAGCTTTTCGTTCCTCTCCACCAGCCTTACGCGGGCGCCGAGGCCGGCTGCCATGCCGGCCGCCATCATGCCGGCAGGTCCTCCCCCTATCACTACAACGTCCATTGGCCCTTGCCCTCAAGCTCCCTCAAGGCGTCGTAGTCGGTCATGTCAAGTTTAATAGGGGTTATGGTGATGAACTTCAGGGCGTTCAATACTATGTCGCAGTCTTCGGGATTGTCGCGCATGACGTTTGGAAGGCTCTGGAGGATATAGCCTTCTTCCTCGTTTTGCTCATTGTATATCCTGTACCAGTCCTGATACTTCTCGCGGCCGAGCGGGCAAAGCCTGACGCCCATCACCTGCCCGCATCCGCCCTTGGGAAAGTTTATGTTTATGACGCACCTTGCGCCCGACATCTGCCTGATTTTCTCCGCGTTTTTAGCGATAAATTCTGCGGCAAAATCGAAATCGTAGTCGCTCGAGCCGCCGTGGGAGACCGCGGCCGCAGGATAACCCATTATGAGCCCCTCGAGCGCCGCCCCGACAGTGCCCGAATACAGCACGTCGGTGCCCAGGTTCCTGCCGTGGTTTATCCCCGCGAGCACGAGGTCAACTTTTTCCCTCATTATAAAGCTTATCCCGAACTTGACGCAATCCACGGGGGTGCCGCTCAGGGCGTAGCAGTCCGCGCCCTCTATGAGCTTTACCTGCCTTACCTTTATGGGGCTTTTGAGCGAGGTCCAATGGCCGCTGCCCGACCTTTCGGATTCGGGGGCGACCACCGTCACATTGTGGCCCCTCGCGAGAGCGCTGGCGAGCGCCTGTATGCCTTCCGCCCCTATGCCGTCGTCGTTGCATATTAAGATATTCAAGCCAAACCTCCAACTTAAAGCTCAATATTCAGTATATTCCTTATGAGGGAAAGCGTTTCCTTCCTGCCGTAGCCGGTATGCGAAGAGACGGCGATTATGTCGCCCTCGCCCACTTTGAGATGGGCCGCTATTTCGCTTACGCGCGGCTTAATACGACTCTTTGCGATTTTGTCCGCCTTTGTGGCGATAACGGAAAAGGGTATCTTTGTCCTGAAAAGGTAATCCACAAGCAAGTGGTCGAGCTCGGTGGGCGGGTGCCTGATGTCGAGGAGCATGAGCACCCTGGCGAGCTTTTCCTCCCTTAAAAGGTAGCTTTCCACAAGCTCGCCCCACTTTTCTATCTCGCCTTTAGATGCCTTAGCGTAGCCGTATCCCGGAAGGTCGGTGAGGATGAAGTTTCCCATGTCGAAATAGTTGATAAGCCTCGTCCTGCCGGGGGTCTGCGACGTCCTCGCCAGCCTGCACCCCGCGAGCAGGTTGATAAAGCTGCTCTTGCCCACGTTTGATTTTCCCGCGACGGCGATTTGCTTTTTGTCGGCCTTGAGAAAATCCGAGGGCGAGGCCGCGGATTTGACGAAAATGGGGTTTTTTATCACCTTTACACCAACCTTATCCTATTTTTCGCGGCGATATGGTAATTATACCAAAAAGCGCGCAAATAGGCAACCTTGTGCCCAAAAGCGCAAAAGCCTACTTAAGCAGGCCTTTTTCCCGCAGCTTTTTTACACTGAAGTAAAGGGGAATGCCCAGGCCGTACACCCATACCGCCTGCGTGAGCAGTGTGCTTCCCATGCTGTAAAGGTAGGCGGTGCGGGCGCCCGCCGCCATCCACACCAGCGGCAGCAGCAGGGCGTTTAACAGCACGGGCGGGAGCGCGGCGAGGAAAAGGTTTTTCAGCTTTCTCGTAAAAAAAGCGGCGATGAGGGTTATCAGCGAGCCGAAAACTATGTCGTAGGCGCCGTAGCCGCTGAAGATGTTGGCGAGCATGCAGCCTATGGCAAGTCCCGGGATGGCTTCGCCATAGAAGAGGGGAAGGATGGTGAGAGCTTCTGCGGGCCTTACCTGAAACATGTTCTGGAAGGCGAGTTGGCCAAAGGGCAGGGTGAGCGCGACGTACAGCGCGGCGATGAGGGCGGCGCGGGCGATTTGCTTTAAGGACATGTTTCCATCCTCCGGTTTTTTTTAGCAGGGTTTGCCGAAAACCTGCGCAAACATTTTAACACCTAAAGCCAAATAACACAAATTAATTTGATGCCCGCCCGTTTTTGTTGTAATATAATATATAAAGAAGATAAAGGGAGGGAGATCGCATGGAATTTCTGGATAAACTTTCGGCAGTGATGGAAAAGCTGGGCGGCAACGGGGTGTTCCTGACCGCCGGGAGCAAGCCCAACACCATGACGGCGAGCTGGGGGTTCGTGGGCGTAATGTGGAACAAGCCCATAATCGTGGTGCCCGTTCGCGCCTCGAGGTTCACGCACGGCCTGATCGAGGAAGGGGGAGCCTTCTCGGTGTCGGCGCCGCTCAATGAAAGCTTAAACGGCCTTTTGGCCTATTTCGGTTCGGTGAGCGGCAGGGATGTGGACAAATACGCCCAAAAGAATATCACCCCCGTAAAGTGCAATAAGATCGACACCTATATAATTCCCGGAAGTTGCTGCCACTTTGAATGCAAGGTGATATATAAAAACTATATAGTAAAGGAAAGGCTGGACGAGCGCATCATAAGGACTATGTACGGCGACAATTCCTTCCATACGATGTTCTATGGGGAAATAGTGGACGCGTATTATACGTAAACCATAAAAAAAATGTACAATTGAGGATTGCCCAATAACTTTTTTGGCGCTAAAGCGCCATTAGCCTGTTTAAATGAATAGGGGCTTTGTATAAACTTTGCTATAATAATTGCATGAGAATAGACAAGTTTTTAAAAGTAAGCAGAATCTTAAAGAGAAGGGCCGTCGCGAACGCGGCTTGCGACGGCGGCAGGGTGTCGGTAAACGGCAGGGTTTGCAAGCCTTCATACGCCCTCAAGGAGGGCGATATTGTGGAGCTGTCGCTTGGAAGCAAAAAGCTGACGTTTAAGGTACTTTCCCTAAAGGAGCACGCCAAAAAGGAGGAGGCGGGCTCCATGTACGAGATAATCGGGGAGCAGTAGCATGGCATGCGCGATTATCGCCGCCGCGGGCAAGGGCAGCCGGGCGGGCATTTCAAAAAACAAGGTGCTGGCGAAGATTGACGGCAAGAGGGTCATAGAATGGGCTGTGGATGCCTTTTTGGCAGTAGAGGAAATCAGCCGTGTTATCGTGTGCGCTTCGCGTGAGGATTTTAAGGAGATTGAGGGCATCTTCCGGGGACGGGAAAAGGTAAAGGTGGTGCTCGGGGGGGAGACGAGGATGCAGTCGGTTTACAATGGCCTCATTGAAGCCGAGGGCTGCGACATTGCGCTCATACACGACGGAGCGAGGCCCTTTGTCAGCCAGAAGGTGATAAAAGATTGCATAGAGAGCGTGAGAAGGTGCGGCAGCGGGGTGGCCTCAATCCCCATGACCGACACAGTGTGCGAGGTAGATGGGGGCTTTATCGCGGGCTTTATTGACAGGAAAAAGCTCTTCCACGTGCAGACGCCACAGGGCTTTTTGTATAAGGATATACTCGCCGCCTACAAAAAGGCCGGCAGTCGCGAGGAGTTCATCGATGACTCCTCTGTGTACCTTAAATATTTTGGAAGGCCCCGCATCTGCGAGGGCTCAAGGGAAAACGTCAAGCTCACATTTTTGGAGGACTTTTGCCGCATAAAAAGCGAATTGAGGGTAGGCACAGGCTACGACTCGCACAGGTTCTACGAGGGAAGAAAATTCATGCTCGGCGGCGTCGAGATAGGGTTTGATAAGGGCCTTTTGGGCCACAGCGACGGGGACGCGCTGCTGCATGCCATAATTGACAGCATGTTCTCGGCGGCGGGCCTATCCGATATCGGCACCCATTTCCCCGACATCTGCCCCGAGTACGAGGGCATAAGCAGCATGAAGCTGCTTGCCGCCTGCCATAAAGAGGTGGAAGAGGCGGGCTTTAAGGTGGCAAACGTGTCCGCGGCGGTGCTCTGCCAGAGGCCAAAACTCGCCCCGTATATCCCCAGAATGAGGGAAAACATAGCAAACGCCCTGGGCATTGACCCTTTGCGCGTCGGGATATCCGCAAAGACCAACGAGGGCATGGAATTTGTGGGCGAAGGAGAAGGCATTGCCGTGCTGGCAAGCTGCCTGCTTCAAAGATTATTTTGAGATCTTTATTGAGCTGTTTTGGGAAAAACCCGCAAAAAAATTAAGCCTTGCCTTTTGGGCAAGGTTTTTTATACGTACAGCCTTTCATTTCGTCAGGAAAAAGCCTTTTTGACAGATATTTATAGGTATATAAGCCTTTCCGGCAGCGCCTTAACCGCGTAATAGACGCAGGCGCCGGTAACCGTGCCTGCAATTGCCCCGGCAAGTGTAACCACGGGAACGTAGCAGAGCACCTGCGCCATATTCAGCAGTGCCCACGCCATCATTATCTGCGTTATGTTGTGGCACACCGCTGAGACCACGCTAATAAAGAGCACGCTCACCTTGGGGAAGGCCCGTCTGTAAAGTAAGACGGAGATAAGGAGGCTGGCAAGCCCCGCGGGCAGGCTGTAATACAGCGAGAACACGTTGCCCGAAAAGACAGAGCCCAGCGCGCATTTTACGATGAGCACGAGGAGGGCGTCCCTCTCGCCGTAAAGGATAAGGCAGAGGCTCACGAACACGCTCGAAAACCCGATTTTTGTCCCCGGCGCGAAAGCGAGCATCGGGGGGAGCAAGCTCTCTATCATAAAGGCAATTAAGGCGAGCGCCGCGAGCATGCCCACGGCCGCAAAGCGCTTGCTGCTTCTCATTTTATACCACCCCGTCGTATTCGTTCTCCCCGCCCCTTACGATTATCACCAGCTTGTGGGGCAGGCAAATTATGGAGCTGCTCGCCCTGTCGGTAGGCGGGTAATGCGTGCAAATTTTATCGGCGCAGTCGGCGTACGACACGGAGACCTTGCCGCCCTTTACGGTTATAACGTTTTTGCGCCCCTCGTCAAAATGGTACACAAATTCGGCGTCCACATCCAGCGGCATCACCCTGACCAACTTGCCGTCGGCGTAAATCTCGGCGTAGCTGCCGCCGCCCGGGGAGAGCAAAAAGATGGCGAGCGCCGAGGCGAGCATGAGCAGCGGGATTATCAAGAGGTCAGCTTTTTTAAAGGGCTTGCTCTCCTTTACCGCCCGAAAGAGGCTTCCCATTCCGCTCTCTCGTAGTTTTTTACGCCGAAGAGCTCCACGTCGCCCACGACGTAATATTTTTTGTCCGCCGTTATGATTATCCCACAAAGACCGTTTTGCTCGAGCAGCCTCTTGCCCTCTTCAGGCCCGCTCACCATGACCGCCGTCGAGAAGGCGTCGGCTTGAGCCGCGTTTTGGCTTATCACTATGGCGGAGATTATCCCGCTGACGGAATTCCCCGTATTTACCGGCCATCCCGTAAAGGGGTCTATTATATGGCAGTACCTTATCCCGCCCTTTAAAAAATACCTTTCGTAATCGCCCGATACTGAAATGGAGGTGTCTGCAAGGCGCACGCCCGCGAAGATCTCCTCGCCGGTCTCAATCATCCTGGGGTCGGTAATGCCTATCGAGAACTTGGCGCCGTCATCCTTATAACCTATGGCGTACACGTTGCCCGCCATGTTGAAGAGCGCCGATTTTATCCCGTAGCTTCTCGCTATCTGTCCGCACACGTCGAGCGCGTAGCCCTTTGCGACAGCTCCAAAGTCCACCTTCACGGCGTCGTGGAACTTTACGGCCGCGCCATCCGAAAGCTCTATGAGAGAAGGGTCGGCGTAAGACAAGAGCTGTTCAACCTGCTGCTGCGAGGGCAGTTCCTCTATGCCGTATATGCCGTCGCTTTCCATAAACCCCCATAGCTTTGACAGGCCATAGAGGCAATGGTTAAAGGCGCCGCCCGTCTTTTGGTAATACTCCATTGAAAGCTCGAACAGCTTGTACACGCGCTCGCTCAGCTGCACCCTCTCGCCTGCCTTGGCCTTGTTGAACTTTGAGACCTCGCTGTCCTCAAGGTGCGCGCTCGCCTTTTGCTCAAATTCCTCTAAAAAACGGGTTATCTCCTGGCGACACAGCCTTTCGGCCTCGCGGTTTGCGCCGAAGAACTTAATCTCGAGGCGGCTGTTCAAAAAAAATTGCCCCTCGTCCTCCACCTGGCAAGCCGAAAAGGCGAAAAAAAACATGGCCGCGCACAGAGGCAGCGCGATTTTACTGGAAAGCGTCTTAAGCAAGGCCTTACCTCGATTTGGCTTTGGAGAGATTATTGCCCAAAAGGAATTTTATAAAATCACGCCTTATAGAACACCACTCCCACGGTGCCGGGGCCGCAGTGGGTGGCGATTACCGGCCCTATGGTCTGGCGCACGACGTTTGCCCTGCCGCCCGTCGCGGTCTTTATCTTTTCGGCGAGCTTGTCCCCGTCTTCCTTGCAGTCGGCGTCCATCACGTACACGTCGTACTCGTCGAACCTGCCTCCCTGCTCGGCCACGAAAGAGGCGAACTTGTTTATCACCATCACTAAGCCCTTTTCCTTGGAGAAGATGGCGAGCTTGCCCTCGTCATTAACCGTGAGCACGGGCTTGAGCTTTAGCATGGTGCCGATGGTGGCCGCCGCGGTGGAAAGCCTTCCCCCGCGCTTTAGGTGAAACAGGTCGTCCACCGCAAAGTAGACGACCACATGCTTTCTGAACTCGTTGAGGAACTGAAGCAGCTGCTCGTCGGTGGCTCCCTGTTTCCACAGCTTCGCGGCGTGCAGCACCTGGAAGCCGCAGCCCGTGCAGATGCTCTTGGAATCGAAGACGGTTATCTTCCTCTCGGGAAATTGCTCTTTAAGCTCGGCTATCGCCTGGTACATGTACTCGAAGGTGCCGCTTAGCTGGTGGGAAAAGGTTATATAAAAGATGTCCTCCCCTTTCTCCAAAAAAGGCTGGAAGTAATCTATATAATCGAACTTGTTCAGCCCCTGCGTGCTGGGCATGCTCTTTTCCCTCATCCTCTTGTAGAAGTGGCCGAAATCCGTGGCCTTTCCCAAATCGTAGTAGTACTGGTTGCCGTCGAGGGTGTAGGGCATCCTTATTACTTCAAGCCCCAGTTCCTCCGCTTTGTCGTACCAGAGCTCGCTGTTGGAATCGCAAAACAGAACGCTCATAAATAAATCCTCCATTTTTTTTATTAATCCGTTGCAATTATTATAATATATTGCGGCGGATTTTGCAATGCTCCGCCGCATTAATGACTTTTTCGAGGAAATTATGGGAAAGGCTTTGATAAAGCTTTAGAGCGCTTTAAAGAAGAGGCGTGAGAAGCTTCATGAAGCGCTCCTTAGCCAGGCGCCCCCAGCTCTTGCTGCTTTGGTAAAAGCTGTCGAGCTGCGCGCTTTGCTTTAAGTCCTCCATAAAGACCTTCTCAAGCTGCTTGCCGAAGCCTTTATCGTAGATAAAGATGGTGACTTCAAATTGCAGCTTAAAGCTCCTCGTGTCTATGTTGAAGGTGCCGATGCTGGAGATGTCGTCGTCGACGAGCAGCGTCTTGAAAGGCCTTTTTGGCGAGGGCGTTTACGAATTTCCTCCCCGATTCGTCGTCCCATATAATAAAAAATTCCGCGTGGATGAAGCTCTTAGCTTTCTCGATTTCGCGGAGCATGTCCTCGTAGAATTCGCCCACGTCGGTAAATACTTGCGCCTCGTTGTCCACCGAAAAGAGCGAGTTGCTG
>JAAYQN010000056.1 GCA_012519285.1 Clostridiales bacterium | reverse complement strand
TACAACGGCGGCAACTCCCACAAGTTCCAGTTCGCAGCCCCCGAGGTCAAAGTAAACAGCAACCCCTCGGGCACCGAAAACCCCAAGCTCGTCAAGTTCAAGCTAAAATACAAGACCGTGGGCTTGACCACATGGTCTGAGGTCGACGGGCTGGTATTTACCGCAAACACCGCCGACAAGGAATACGAGTTCCGGATAAAGGCGACTGACAGAGCAGGCAACTCGGTAATCTACGAATTGACTGAAAAGGACCACGTCAAGATTACTTTCAGGGACGTCACCCCGCCCAAAATCAACGTGAGCTGGTTTAAGAGCGAGAGGTATTTGGACCAGGCGGTATCTCTGCCCTCGGCGTCTGCCACCGACGACCTCGATTCCTCACCCAAGACGAGCGTGAAAGTATATTATATAATGGATGAGAAAGGGCAGCCCGTGTACGAGAAGGATGAAGAAGGCAACATAGTCTACGAGGACGAGGAACCCAAGAAGGTTTTGGTGTCGGAGTCCACATCGTTTACCCCCGACAAAGTCGGCTGGTACGAGGTCATCTACACCGCTGAGGACAGGGAGGGCCACGTCACGGCAAGCCCCCCATACACTTTCAAGGTGGTAAAGGCCTCCGATACGCCGAAGGAGCCCATCATTGACCTTTCCAATACCTGGAACATAGTGTTTTTGTCAATAGCGGGAGTGTGCGCGCTCGGCCTCATCATAATACCCTTCATAAAGCCCAAGGAAGAGTAATCCGGGCGAATGAAGAAGGCCTTTTTTGCGGATACTAATTTAAGCGACAAGGAGAAAGAGAGATGGCGGCACTGCATCTTACGCAGCAAAACTTCAAGCAGACCATAGAGGGCGGAGGTGTCGTCCTGGTGGATTTCTGGGCGGGGTGGTGCAGCCCGTGCAGGATGATAGCCCCCATTGTGGAAGAGGTGGCGGCCGAGCTCGAGGGAAGGGCTAAGGTGGGCAAGGTCAACGTGGACGAGGAAGAAGAGCTGTCAAGGGAATTTTCAATCATGAGCATACCCACGCTCATAGTCTTCAAGGACGGCAAGCTTGTAGACAAGATGGTGGGCGTCCCCCAGAATGCCAGGCAGGCGCTTGTCAGCTTGGTAGAAAAACACTTGTAAGCAAGGCGCCGCTTTAAACCCCGCTTAAAGCGGGGGATTTTTCATAAAATACATGATAAAAATCATAAGATAAGCTATTTATTTTGAAAAGGTAATCTGATATAATGTCTGCGATATCGAGCTCAGTAGGGAGACTCTATGAAGATAAAATATCTCGGAACGGCGGCGGCTGAAGGCATTCCCGCGATGTTCTGCGCGTGCGAGCTGTGCCAAAAGGCGAGGCGCCTGGGCGGAAAGGACGTGCGCATGAGGTCGCAGATGCTCATCGACGGCGATATCCTCGTGGATTTCGGCCCCGACGTGTTTTATTTTACCTTAAAATACGGCTTCAACCTCTCGCAGATAAGGTACTTTCTGATAACGCACTCCCACGGCGACCACTGGATACCCCAGCCTTTTAAATACCGCAAACAAGGCTTTTCCTATGAGCACATCCGAAAAGAGTTCTACATAATAGGCAGCGACAAAATCACAGGTGACCCCCTGCTCCTTTCCCTTGAGGAAAAAATCCCGGGAAGGCGCGTTACGGCAAAGCCCTTTGAGCCTTTATTTTTTTGCGACCTTAAGGTTACGCCTCTTCCGGCCACGCACATGCAGATCGAATGCGCCCTCACCTACCTGATAGAGAGGGATGGAAAGAGCCTTCTCTACTTTAACGACACCGGAGTGGTGGGAAAAGAGGTTGATGAATTCCTCAAGGCGGCAGGCGCCAGAATCGACCTCGTCAGCTTTGACTGCACCAAAGGCGACATACCTTACAATTACAATTCCCATATGTCCCTGGCAGAATGCACATCCATGAAGGAGAGGTTTCTTGAGGCGGGGATATGCGGCAGCTTTACCCGCTTTATCGTTACTCACTTCAGCCATAACTGCAGATACACACATGCCGAGCTGGAGCAGGCCGCCCAAAGGTACGGCTTTACCGTGGCCTGCGACGGATTGGAAATTGAGATATAAAACCACTTTCAGGAGGATGATATGATATATACGGTGGATTGGGAAACCATCACAAATTTCGTCATCGAAGCCTTCGAGGCGCTCGGCGTGCCCGGAAAAGACGCCGAAATTTGCGCCGACGTGCTGGTAGAGGCTGACAGGCGGGGCTTTGAGTCCCACGGCGTAAACCGCTTCAAGCCTATCTACATCGATAGGATAAGGGAGGGCATACAGAACCCCGTCACAAACTTCGAGATAGTGCGGCAGACGCCGACCACGGCGGTAGCCGACGGCCACGACGGCATGGGACAAGTCATCGGATATAAGGCAATGCGTCTCGCCATAGAGAAGGCAAAGCAGTACGGAATGGGGATGGTGGCGGTGAGGAATTCCACCCACTACGGGATAGCGGGCTATTACGCTTCCATGGCGATAAAGGAGGGCATGATCGGCATAACGGGCACCAATGCCAGGCCGAGCATAGCGCCCACATTTGGAGTCGAGAACATGCTTGGCACCAATCCTCTCACCATTGGCTTTCCCACCGATGAGGAATTCCCCTTTATCCTCGACTGCGCCACTTCCATCATACAGCGGGGCAAAATCGAGGTGTTTGCGAGAGAGGGAAAACCCGTCCCCAAGGGCACCGTGATAAGCGAGGACGATAGACCCCTCACCGACGCCAGGCAGACACTTAATGACCTGATTTCGGGGAAGGCTGCGCTGGCGCCGCTGGGCGGCATCGGCGAGGAACTCGCGGGCTACAAGGGCTACGGCTACGCCACCGTGGTGGAGGTGCTCTCTTCCGCCCTTCAGCAGGGCAGCTACCTCAAAATGCTTACGGGCATCGGACCCGGCGGTGAAAAGAGGCTTTACCGCCTCGGCCACTTCTTCATAGCCATAGACACTGAGGCTTTCATGGGCCTCGAGGAGTTTAAGAAGACCGCGGGCGAAATCATGAGGGCGCTCAGGGGCTCCAGGAAAGCGCCGGGCTCCGATAGGATATACACCGCGGGCGAGAAGGAATGGCTGCACTGGCAGCAAGTCAAGGACAAGGGAGTTGCCATCAATCCTTCCGTTCAAAAGGAACTCTCGCAGGTTAGGGACGAGCTCAAGTTAAATTACGTTTTCCCCTGGGAAAAGGAGTGACGCGCTATGGATTACCTTAAGGAATCTCTCAAAAAGCACTGCGAGTGGAAGGGCAAGCTGGAGATAGTACCCAAGATGAAGATAGAGAACAAGGAAGACCTTTCGCTTGCCTACACCCCCGGCGTGGCGCAGGCATGCCTGGAGATACAAAAGGACATTTCAAAGTCCTTCGAGCTCACGGGCAGATGGAACACCGTGGCGGTGGTGACCGACGGCACCGCCGTTTTGGGCATCGGCGATATAGGGCCGGAGGCCGGCATGCCCGTAATGGAAGGAAAATGCGTGCTGTTTAAGACATTCGGCGGCGTGGACGCC
>JAAYQN010000055.1 GCA_012519285.1 Clostridiales bacterium | reverse complement strand
GCTACAAATCCGCAGAACAAGTGTTTACTCAAGAATTAGAAAATTTTTCCCTTTACCCCTCGGGGTAAAGGGAACTGTAAAACAAACTTATTATACAAACCGTTGCACTTGTAGTTGCAATTTAAGAATAATTAGAAGACGATAAAACGAGGCAAAAACTCAGCTTTTTGCCTTTATTTTTTTGCCAAAATGTGATAACATTTATTATTGAACGACTACGACAGAGAAGGTTTACTCATATGAAATTAGGCATAGTTGGTTTGCCCAATGTGGGGAAGAGCACGCTCTTCAACGCGATAACCAAGGCGGGCGCCGAGTGCGCCAATTACCCGTTTTGCACCATTGAGCCCAATGTAGGCGTCGTTGCCGTGCCCGACGAGAGGCTGGAAAAGCTTGCACCACTCTACAACAGCAAGAGGATAGTCCCCACCGCCATCGAATTCGTCGACATCGCAGGGCTGGTAAAGGGCGCCAGCAAGGGCGAAGGTCTTGGCAACAAATTCCTCTCCCACATCAGGAAGGTTGACGCCATCGTCCACGTGGTGAGGGCATTAGAGGACGACAACATAACGCACGTGGAGAGCGGCGTTGACACCAAAAGGGACATCGACATCATAAATCTGGAACTCAGCCTCGCCGATCTCGAGAGCGTCCAGAAGAAGATGGACAGGATAAAAAACCACGCAAAGTCAGGGGATAAAAAATATCAGGCTGAGTATGAGCTGCTCGAGAAGATTTACGCCCACCTGTCAAGCGAAAAGCCGCTCAGGACGCTGCCATTAAGCGATGAGGAGAAAGCGCTTGCTAAGAGCTTTTTCCTGCTCACGGGAAAACCCATAATCTACGTTGCCAATATCTCTGAAAAAGAGGTCGCTGACCCATATTCGCTTCCCAACATAAAAAAGGTCGCCGAGATAGCCAAAGCCGAAGGCGCTGAGGTCATTTCCCTTTGCGCCAAGATAGAAGAGGAACTGGCGCAGCTTTCCGACGAAGACCGCAAGATGTTTATGCAGGATTTGGGCATAAAGGAGAGCGGCCTCGACCTGCTGGTAAAGGCATGCTATAGGCTGCTCGGTTTAATAAGCTTTTTGACGGCAAATGAAAACGAAGTGAGGGCGTGGACGGTCGTCAAGGGCACCAAGGCGCCGCAAGCCGCGGGCAAAGTTCACAGTGACTTTGAGAGGGGCTTCATACGCGCCGAGGTCATAGAAGCGGAGGCCTTGTTCGAGTGCGGCAGCATGGCGGCAGCGCGCGAAAAAGGAAAGGTGCGCTCCGAAGGAAAGGATTACATCGTGCAGGACGGCGACGTGATATTGTTCAGGTTTAACGCTTAAGGCATTACGAATAAGGCACGTAAATATATATAAATCAGAAACGCAGGCAATTGAGCTCTGCGTTTTATGTTACAATTCCACTATCCTCGGCACAATCTTGCCTTTCCAGATCACGATATAGCAAAATGACGGAACGCCAATCCAGGGAGCGTGAAAACTGCCGGGGTTTATGAGCTTTACGCCGTTATAATCAGCGATGTCTGCCCTGTGAGTGTGCCCGTAGAGCGCCAGGCCGCACTCGCGGCTTAGCGCCTCGTTGCCGAGGTTTACGAGCGTTCTCTTGACGTAATATCTGTGACCATGGGTTAAGAATATCTTAATGCCGTCTACCTCGATTTCCCTCTCGTCAGGCACTGAAAAACGGAAGTCTCCGTTTCCCCTCACAGTAATCAGCTTTTCCCCAAGGGCGGGGCGCAGAAAATCGATGTCGCTGACGTAGTCTCCAAGGTGTATGACGAGGTCGCATTCCTTCATGACAAGAAGGACGCTCTTAATTAAGTTAAGGTTTCTATGGGTGTCCGAAAACACAAAGAGCTTCTTCATAGCTTGCTGATAAGGTCATCAATTGCCCTGAAACGGTGGCTGACCCTCCCCTTTTCTTCCTCAGTCGCCATCCCGAAGGATTTGCCGAGCTCCCGTGAGTAGAATAGGCTGTCGTAGCCAAAACCGTTATTACCCTTAAAGTCCTTAAGCAGTACTCCTTCGCAGCTTCCCTCGCCCACAATGCACCTGCCGTCGGGGTAGGCGAGCGCAACCGCGCACATAAAGCGGCAGGAACGCTCTTCTATATCTTCCATCTCCTTGAGAAGCTTGAGATTGTTCTTCATATCGTTGCCGTGCTCCCCGGCGTATCTTGACGACATTACTCCAGGCCTTCCACAGAGGGCATCCACACACAGCCCGCTGTCGTCTGCAAGGGCGGCGCAGCCAAGCGCCCTGGCAACTGCCCTCGCCTTTATCACGGCGTTTTCCCTGAACGTTTGCCCGTTTTCCTCAATATCGGCGTTAAATCCCATATCCTTTGCCGAAACAATCTCGTCAAAATACGGGCAAAGCAGCCCTTTCAGTTCCCTCACCTTATTATCATTGTTGCTCGCTATAACAAGCTTCATTGAAAATATGATACCAAAAACAAGAAAAAATTTCAATCTTATCCCTGTAAAAAACAGGGATACTTATATGTTTTACAAAAAACTGCCTTAACATTTTACCTATATCCATTCTTATTTTACCATATATCACTTGCCTGCGATATTTAGGGGCGAATACTATATGTACTTGCAATTCCATTTCGTGTGTGCTAAACTATCATTATTCATATATCCTCCTTCCATTTCAAAGTGCGGTTGCAGGAGGATATTCTCATAGCTAAAGCTTTTTGGAACCACCAGCACAGCTGATGGTTTTCGTAAAAAAAGAAAAACCCGCAGGAAAATCCTGCGGGTTTAGCTTTTCAATTGAGATAGGGAAGTTTGGGACGAGGCTCCTTCATTTTACCCAAGTTAGCTCGGATAAAATGTCGACTTTTCGGAGTTGTCAAGGATTTCCGCTCCCCTTGACTTTTTCTCCCTAAAAGGAGGTGATCCAGCCGCACCTTCCGATACGGCTACCTTGTTACGACTTCACCCCAGTCACCGGTCTTACCTTCGGCAGCTCCTTCCTTGCGGTTGGGTCACTGACTTCGGGTACTCCCGGCTCCCATGGCGTGACGGGCGGTGTGTACAAGACCCGGGAACGCATTCACCGCGACATGCTGATTCGCGATTACTAGCAACTCCTCCTTCATGTGGGCGGGTTGCAGCCCACAATCTGAACTGGGATCGCCTTTTTGAGATTTGCTCCCCGTTGCCGGCTCGCCTCTCTCTGTAACGACCATTGTAGCACGTGTGTCGCCCAAGACGTAAGGGGCGTGATGATCTGACGTCATCCCCACCTTCCTCCGTGTTGTCCACGGCAGTCTGAATAGAGTGCCCAACTTAATGATGGCAACTATCCACAAGGGTTGCGCTCGTTGCGGGACTTAACCCAACATCTCACGACACGAGCTGACGACGACCATGCACCACCTGTCTCCCTGTCGTGGTTGCCCACGATTTCATGTGTTTCCACACTATGCAGGGGATGTCAAGCCTTGGTAAGGTTCTTCGCGTTGCTTCGAATTAAACCACATGCTCCGCTGCTTGTGCGGGTCCCCGTCAATTCCTTTGAGTTTTAACCTTGCGGCCGTACTCCCCAGGCGGGATACTTAATGCGTTTGCGACGGC
>JAAYQN010000054.1 GCA_012519285.1 Clostridiales bacterium | reverse complement strand
TGTCGCCGCGAAGGCGCTTAAAGCGCCTGGCGTTTTCCATCGCTATGTCGTAGCTGCCCTTTAAGCCCGCCGTCTTTCTCATCGCGTCGTGCACATGCTTTCTGCCGTCAAGGCTTATGACCACGTTTTCCATTTCCCTGTTGAGAAAATCCGCAGCCTCATCGCTTAACAGCAACGCGTTTGTGGTGAGGGTGAACTTTAACAGCTTGCCGCATTCCTTTTCCCTCATTCTCGCGTAAGACACGGCGTCTTTTACTACCTCGAAATTCAAGAGAGGCTCTCCCCCGAAAAAGTCAACCTCGAGGTTCTTTCTGTCCCCGCTCTTTTCTATGAGAAAGTCTATCGCGGCGCACGCGGTGGCGGCATTCATGCGCTCCCGTTTGCCGCCGAAGGTGCCGCCTTCCCCGAAGCAGTATTCGCACCTTAAGTTGCAGTCGTGGCAAACGTGCAGGCAAAGCGCCTTCACCTGCCCGCCCGGCTTTATTGCCTCGAGGGCAGGGGGATCGGCGAAGAGAAGACCCTGCTCTTTTAACTGCCCGATTTCCCGCTTAGCCTGCCCTATCTCTTCATGCGAGCCTTCCGCCTCTTTTCCCTTGAGCAGCTGGTATACCAGCTTGTCCGATATAAAGGCGCTCCCGCTCTCGACGTCGTATACGAAATATTTGCCGTCAAATTCAAAAGCGTGTACCATAACATGACAAAAAAGCGCGGACAATTAAACCGCGCCCTGAAGTTATTCATAGACAAAAAGGGGCTTTGCCGCCGCCCTTTGGCAAGCTAAAAAGCCCTGCGCCAAATCACTCGCCGACGCGCCTTATCTGGGGATTCCTCGTGGTCTTTCTCTCGCAGGACTGGTTGCCTACGGTGCAGCTCGTCTTGCACGCCGACTGGCAGGAGGACCTGCACTCCCCGCAGCCGCTCTCCTTATGTATGATGTTCATCCTGGGTGTCGCAACCGGTATGATGTGTCTCATGGCTTCCTCCAAAAAACAATGGGCATGCTAATATTATATATGAATATGCGCCTTATTGCAAGTATTTGAGCCGCCCTTTTATTTTCTTAAGGCTACCGTAATGCTGCCGCACAGCCCCCCGATAAGCGTTCCCGCGACGAGCTCGATGAGGTTGCCCGAGGTAAAGATAGGCTTTTGCGAGAGTATGGAGAAAATCAGCACGGAAAGGACGGTGTAAAAGGCGCCTGCGAGCAACCCTTTGACCAACCCCTTTTCCCTCTCTCTCATACCGAAGAACAGGCCTATGAATATGCTTAGCACCTTGAGCACCTGGTTTACGGGGCGGATGACCTCTTCCGTCAGCTCGGCGAGTTTAACCACCAGCGCGAATATCAGGATAAAGATAAGCGTCGCCAGCACCGCCACCAGCACGCTCCTTGCCACCTCAAACAGCAGCTTCTTTCCCCCTTCCCTGCCCATTTCACACCTCCAAAAATCTTTCATAATAAATCTATTCGGGAGAATGTCCAAATATGAGAAAAACCTGTCCTATTTTTTGGGGAAGGCGCAAGGTTTAAGCCAAAAATATGTGGGTTTATAGGTACAACTTTACCTTTCTTAAGCCTTTTTAACGCACAAAAAAACCCCTTTTTTAAGGGATTTTTGAGTTGCCTTTACTTTAAAGTAATTAAAAGCAGCGTCGTGTCGTCTGAGTCATGGGGCAGCATGCCTTCGCAAAACTCGACCAGGTCAACCTCCACCGCCTTTAATATGTCCTTCATCGAGCGTGGGGATTTTTCCACCACCTCGCAGAGCCTCTCAAAAGTGTAGCTTTTGCCCTCGATGTTCCTCGTGTCGGTGAGCCCGTCGGTAAAGAGTATGAGCACGTCGGCGTCGTCGTAGCGTGCCACTTTGTCGCTATAACTTGCCCCCTCGTACCAGTTGGATACGGTCTGCCCGCGGGAGCACAGTTTTACAAGCCCTCCCTCTTTCTTTAGCAGCGCGGGCGCGGCGTGGCCGGCGTTGCAATAGCGGATGAGCTTCTCTTCGGCGTCCACAGAAAAGGCGAATATGGTTATGTAGCTCTCCTCCGAATGGTTAAGGGAGTTGAACTTTTTGGCAAAGCTCTCGAGCGCCGCCGATGGCGACAGCTCCTCCCTGGGGTAGTTGTCGTGAAGGTACATCGTCAGCATTCCCCCCGACACCCCCATCCCCGACACGTCGGCTATGTAGCCGCCAAAGCGCCTTCCGTCTATCTTGAAAAGGTCGAACAGGTCGCCGCCCACGAGGTAGGACTGCTGGTAGTAGTAGACAAACTCCGCGAGGGGGGAGAGCGCGTCAAACCTCGGCAGAAGCTGGCTCTGGATGAGGCTTGCCCGCCTGAGGTCCATGCTAATCTTCTTGCTCATGGGGGAGAGACCGTCGCTTACCTCGGTGATGTCGTCGATCACGCAGCAGTAGCCGCCTTCCATGGAGACGATGGACAAGCTCATGCGGTAGCATTTTATCTCGCCGCCCGCCTTTAGCCATTTCTCGAAGATGCGCTTTTGCGATCCGGCGCTGCTGTTTGCCATGTCCTTTATCATGCGGTTTATCATGCACAGCTCGCAATCCTTCCCCTTGCCGCAAAGCCCCTCCCCCTTGAAGGAGGCGCAGTTAATGCTGTCGCCTATGCTCTTGCCTATGCCGAGCCCCCTCTCTTTCGCCTTGAAGTATTCCATAAAGCGCCGGTTGTAGTACCAGATCACGTTGCCTTCGTCCACAAGAAAGACGGAGGACGGAAGGTTGTCTAAAATCTCGTCGTACGCTACCTTTTGCATTGGCTCTCCCGTTTCAAATATATATATAGGTTAAGACCGTAAAGCGCTGGCCTTAAATATTGATACTTTTAAATATTTAATGCAAAGGCCGCTGCGCTCACGTTATGTTGAAGGCCTCGTTTATTTCCTTAACTTCCTCGTCGCTTATCTTTACCGCCTGGCCGATGCTCCTCGTCGAAATCAGCGTCTTGGCGGTAAACTCCGCTACCTCGAGCTTGTCGAAGCAGTCGAGCAGGGATTTTCCGGTGACGATGAGCGAGTCGTTTTCCACGAGGACGAGCGGCGCGCTGGGGCTGACGAGGTCGGCAATCTTTTCGGGCTCGAGCTGGCTGGTTCCGAAGGGCACGCGCTGAACGTTCCTCATCATTATATAGCTTTCGGGAATGGTGCGCGCGTCGAGCTCCGTCCTCGTTATGCCGAACGCCATGACGTTTACCGGATAGGCTATGGCGATGGATTTTATCTCGGGGTGCTTTTGATAAATCATCCTGTGCAGCAGCACCGAGCGGCTGGGCCTTTTGCCCGCTTCCTTCCAGCCGTTGTCGACGCGCACTATGTCAGCTTCCGTAAGGTAAAACCTGTCTTCTCCGGTGGGCGTTATGATGAAGCTGTCGCCCTTTAGCCTCTGGGAGAATGTGCCCTGCGTGCTGGAAAAGAGCTTCCTCGAGTACGCCCTCTTGATGAGGTTTACCATCTGGCGCCTCGCCTCGCACTCTTCCGAGGTGTAATAGGCGGGGATGAATTCGCCCATCATCGCCTCGCTCTTTCTCCTGGCAAGCTCGAGCTGCTCCTCGGTGAGCGACACGGGCGTGCCGAGAAGGTGCGACTGGATGTTGAGCTCGGCGCAGCACTCAAGCGTCTCAAACCTCTGGAACGCCGTAAAGATGTCCTCGCCGCAGGTCACCACGCCATGGTTTTCGAGCACCACCGCGTTGCAGCCTTCCCTGATTTTCTGGGCAATCTTTTCGCCCAGCTTTACGCTGCCGGGCACGTCGTACTTGGCAATGCCAACCTTGCCGATGACGATGTAGGGCGTGGGGATGATGTCGGTAAGCGGCGCCTTCCTCGTAAGGCTGTAGCTTACCAGCGCGGGCGGGTGGGCGTGCACAACGGCGCGCACGTCGGGCCTTGTCTCGTAAACCTTCTTGTGAAAGGGAAGCTCGACCGAGGGCCTGTACTTTCCTATAACCGTGCCGTCGGGCTTTACCTGGCAGATGTCGTTCCTCGTCAGGGTTCCCTTGTCAACGCCGCTCGGCGTTATCCAGATGTCCCCTTCCTCGTCGAGAATGGAGAGGTTTCCGCCGGACATGGTTGTCATGCCCATCGAGTAAATCCTGTCCATGAACATGACGAGCAGGTCCGCCGGGTGAAGCAGTTCAAATTTCATCTTAAGTTACCTCTATGTCAAAAAATTTTTTATCGTAAAGCGTTCAGAACTATTATATAACAAACGATTTTAAAAATAAAGAGACTTAAAGGGTAAAACGCGAAAAAAGCGGAGAGGGCATGCCGCTCCGCTTTTAAAATGCCGGTTTTTGTTTTTTGCCATAACGCTTTTACTCGGTCAGCGCCCTGTAAACCTGCTTTCTGAGCCGGAGCAGGCCATCGCTTGCCAGATCCCTTTCCCGCTGCGGCTCGCTCACCTCAAATCTGCCGCAGATTTTTGCCGGCACGCCCTTTATTACGTATATGGCGTCCGAAAGCAGCAGCGCCTCGTCAATGTCGTGGGTGACAAAGATGACCGTCCTCTTGTCATTTTCCCACAGCCTCAAAAACGCCCCTATCATTCCTTTTTGAGCGCTATGTCGAGGGAACGGAAGGGTTCGTCCATGAGCAGCAGCGACGAGGGGTAGACGAACGCCCTCGCCATGGAAACTCGCTCCTGCATCCCGCCCGAAAGCTGGTGGGGGTAGCTGCGGCTCTTTTCAAAAAGCTCAACCGTCTTTAGGATGTGCTCAATTGCCTGCCTTCTCCTCTGCCTGTCCTTTTCGACGGAGAACAGGACGTACTCGAGGTTTTGGCAGACAGTGAGACCCTATGATCCGCCGAAGTTAAACCTCAACTGGCTCCTGGGAGCCCAGCACTTGCACCGCCTTCATAAACTGCGGGTCGTATATAAGTTCCCCGGCCTTTTGGTAGGCTACCACTTCGTCAGGCATAAAGCCGTAATCCTTATCCGCCGTCCTGTTGTAGGTCTGATTTTTCACGGGCGAATACAGCAGCGCCACGGTCACGTAAATGCCGTATTTTCTCTGGTATTCAAAATACGCCTGCATCACCGCCTTGCCGTAAGTGGGCTCGCCCACGAGCTTATGGATGGTGCCGTAATCCTTCATCGCGCAGATGAGCACCTCGGTGGCGGAGGCGCTGTCCCCGTTTGTAAGCACCACTATCCTGCTGTCCTGCCCGAAATATTGGGAATAATAGTTGCCCGTCGTGAAATACTTCTGGGTGGACTTGTCCTTGTACTCCGCCACGGCGAGCAGCACGTTCTCCCCCGCCGTGCCGTCGGTTATCAAATAAGAGGCGATACTTTGAAGGATGTTTAGGCTGCCGCCGGGGTTGGTACGCAGGTCGAGGATGAGGTCTTTTTTGCCCCCTTGCTTAAACTTTTCGAGGTTTTGCTTAAACTGCCCGTCCGCGCCGTAGGAAAACTCATCCAGGGTGATATATGCCGCATCTTGCGGCAGGGCGATTATATCCCCGCTGTCGTAATAGTAGGAAAAGACGGGGGTGTATTCGGCGCTCTTCAGGTTTGTCACCGTACGTGTCTGGGTCTGTTCGCCGAAGTATCTTTTAAAGGTGTAGACCAGCTCCTGCCCGCTCTTTTGTATCCTAAAAATCTCTTCCCTTATCTCGGCGAGGCTCTTGGCGGCGGTCTCAAAATCGTTGACCTTCTCCAGCACGTCGCCCGCCTTTATCCCCGCCTCATATGCGGGAGAGCCGCCGTAAACTTTGAGCACCATGCACTCGCCGCCATTTACCTTGAACACCATGCCGGTGTCGTTGAACCTGCCTTCCCTCTCGTGGTATAGCCCTTGCAGGCTCTCGCCCGAGTAAAAGGTGGAGTACTCGTCGAGCGACTTTACCATGCCGACGCCGATCCCCTCGATAAAGCTATAGCCGCTGCCGTCCACGTCGTAAAAGTATTTGTCGACGACGTCCTTTATAAACCTCGCCAGCTTTTCCTCTTCAGATGGGACGGCGTACCACGCCAGCAGAAAGCCGCTTGCGAACATCACCACCGCCAGCATGGCGCTTATGAAGGCCTTTGAGAACCTGCTTATGCGCGGCGGCTTTAAATGAATTGGCTGATATACATCCTGCTGGTAAACCTCGTCGGGCTTTACGTGCGGGCGCCCGCCCTCTTCGCCGTCAAATATATAATTGAGGTTGTCCTCCTCCTGCCTGTTTTTTTTCTCAAACTCTTCCATCGCCTCGCTCCTTGACTTTATGTTTGACCTAACTTTTAGTATCTTAAACGCCTGTAGAGCATTAGTATCAGCCTGAAGGTAACCGCGTCCGAAAACCTCCTGATGTTAAGGCCCATCACCTTCTCTATTTTGTCCAGCCTGTACATAAGGGTATTTCGGTGCATGTAGAGGCTCCTCGAGGTCTCGCTAATGTTGAGGCTGTTTTCCAGAAAAACCTCCGCGGTGCTTATCATCTCGGGGTCTCCCAGTATTTCCTTGGCGTCGGCGCCTATAAGGATGTCGAGGTATTTTTTGAGGGTGGCCTCGGGTATCTCCTCGAGCATCCTCATTATGACAATTTCCCTGTAAGAGAAGATATCGGAGGAGCTGCCCTCGAACAAACCCCTCTTGAGGGCGCTCTGGCCGTGGTAGTACGAGCTTGCAAGCTCAAAGGCGTTTTTGGCGTGGCTGCCCACGCCGACCTTGACCGAAATGGAAAGCTCCTGCTCTATGTTGTCGCGCAGCATCTGCGCGAAATCCATTGCCGACTGGTAATCGCCCTCGTTCTTTTCGGTAAACCTTATGTAGGCGAGGTAGTTCTTGTCAATCTCAAGGGCGATGTCATCCTTGCCGGCGAGGTGGTTTATAAAGTCCAGCACGTCCTTTTGCTTCTCCGCTTCACAGAATATGGACAGCACGAAGCAGGGCATATTGAGGGAGGAGTTCTTAAATAGCAGCTTTTTTAGCTTTGCGCCGGCGGCTTCGCCCGTGATTATCATCTTTGCGAAGTGTTTTCTGTCGTGCGCCTTTTCGCCTCCCGTGAGGGAGCTCTCAAGCAGCGAGAGGATCATATAGGCGTAGTTTTTTGCCGTCCTGTCGCAGCCGTCAATTATCCCAACGTAGGCGCCGGAAGGGGAACTGAAGAGAAAGCTGCAGTTGCCCCCTCCGCAGTAAATGCCGTCCTCATATTCCTCCTCGGCCGCCTTTACGGCGGGGTGGGGGACAGCCGCGGTGGAAGCGATAAGCCTCTCTTCGGCATCGTAGACCGTAATGTCAATTCCCGTCTTTTCCTTTATATCGTTTATTATCCCGCTTATCTCGGCTTCCGCAGACATCTTTACCTCTTATGTATTTGTATTCCCAGTTTATATTATACTATACCTCAGGGTAAAATTAAAAGGTTTTGAAAAAAATTAAGCCGCGCCAAGGCAATATCGCCAAAAATTGGGTACCTTTGGCGCCGTGTTTTTTCGGCAAGCCCTTGAATTTTGCCGCCCATGTGCTATAATTATTTTAAAGGGTTTGTAAAAGGTATTTAGCATGGGCACAATAAGAGTCAAACTCCATGAACTGCTCAATTGCCTTTCGGGAGCGCAGGACCTTGCCGATCCCAGGCTTTCCAACCATCACCAACAGGTCGCCTACCTTTCGTACAGGTTCGCCGAGCACCTCGGCCTGAAAAACGGGGAGAAAAACGATATCTTTTCCGCTGCCCTGATTCACGACGTGGGCGCGCTGTCGAAAAAGGAACGCCTCGAGCTCATCGAGGATGAGCCCGTGGACGTCAACAGCCACGGCTTCCGCGGCGCCAAACTGTTTAAAGACTTCAAGCCCCTAAAAAAGGCGTCTGAGATAGTCAGGTACCACCACGTCCCGTGGAACGGAGGCGAGGGGCAGCTCTTTGGCGGCGAGCTGGTGCCCTTTTCGATCCACATCGTGCACATCGCAGACAGGGTGTGTGCGCAGATAAGGCCAAAAAGGGATATTTTGTCGCAGGTTTCCTCGATAGTGGGCTCAATCGAGCAAAGGAACGGCACGGTGTTTGAGCCCTCCCTGGTCGAGGCGTTCAAGGAGCTCGCCAAAAAAGAATTTATCTGGTTTGACCTTCAGTCGCCCTTGCCCATGCGCAGGGTGGAATTTGAGGGGAACAGGATGCTGCACCTCGGCATTTCGGATCTGCTCGAATTTGCCCATATCATATCACAGATCATAGATTTTCGCAGCGGGTTCACGGCGAGGCATTCGGCGGGGGTGGCAAAGACCGCCGCTGAAGTTGCCAGGCTCATGCGCTTTTCAAAAAAAGACGTAAAGCTGATTGAGATTGCGGGATACCTTCACGATTTGGGCAAGCTCGCCATCGACAACGGCATAAGAGAGAAGAAGGGCAGCCTGACCGAGAGTGAATTCAACGAGATAAAGAGGCACCCGTATTACACTCACGTCTTCCTCAGCGCCGTAAAGGGGCTTAAGAAAATAGACAAGTGGGCATCCTTTCACCACGAGAAGATGAACGGCGATGGCTATCCTTTCAGCGCAGGCGGCAGAGACCTTCCCCTCGGCTCGAGGATAGTGGCGGTGGCAGACGTGTTTACCGCGCTTACCGAAATGAGGCCATACAGCGAGGGCATGGACAAGGAGAACGCCGTGAGGGCGCTGCGGGAGATGGCCGCCTCCGGCGCGCTCGACGCCGCCGTGGTGGACGTGCTGATAAAAAACATCGACCACATAAACGAAATCCGCTTCGCCTCCCAACAGGAAGCGGTGATAAGGTACAGGGAGTTTTTTAAGGAAGAGGCTCAGGCGGCAGATTAGATTGTACACTGTACAATCCAAATCAGCAACAGCCACAAATAGTATCGATAGAAAAGCCTGTCTCAAAACGAACTCTGCTATTAATTTGTTGCGTGCAAGGGGGGAGCGCTTCGCGGGGCATGCGTCGCACCTAAAAAATTGTATTAATATAAAATTTTATTGGGAATTTTTAAATGCCCAATCGGGCCTTTAAACGGACTTTGCAAAGCCCCTTTGCCTCGGGGGTGCAGGGGGTTTCAGATAAAATCCCCTGTTACTGCTCAAAATAGCAGTAATCAATCTTCTCAACCGCCTCCCTGCGGGGGGATTTCAAATTGTCTATCTCCGAATGCGGATTGTTGAGAACCTTCGATATGAATAACTCAACTATATTGGCGTCAAATTGCGTGCCAGAGTTTTTCAGAAGCTCCTCTATGGCCTCTTCCTTTGAAAAAACCTTTCTGTACGGTCTCTCGCTGGTCATGGCGTCGTATGCGTCGGCCACGGACAGTATTCTGGTCGTGAGCGAGAGGTGGCGGCCGCGCTTGCCGTTGGGGTATCCCTGGCCGTCCATCCTCTCGTGGTGGTCGAGCACGTCCTGCGCAAGCTCCGACGTCTGGTTGCTCGAGGAGAGTATCCTGTACCCTATCTCGCTGTGCTTTTTCATCTCCTTGCACTCTTCCTCATTCAAGTTGCCAGCCTTGTTGAGGATATGCTCGGAGATGCCAATCTTTCCTATATCGTGGAGAAGGCCGATGACGCGCAGCTTGTTGAGGTCGCTCTGCGAAAGCCCCTTTGCCTTGCCTATCTCGAGGCATATCCTGCTCACCCTTATGGAATGTTGCTCTTCCCTCTTGTTCTTCTCGTTCAGGGTGTTTAT
>JAAYQN010000013.1 GCA_012519285.1 Clostridiales bacterium | reverse complement strand
GTGGTTATTTTATGCTCTGGTTTGCATAACTGTTTGTATTTCCGTCGCGTTATTATTTACTCCGCCTTTAACTAAAGTTATTCCCTCTTCGATACATTTTTCTTCAAGAATACTAACCTGTACCAGTGAATTATCCTCACTTGTATTGTACAAAACACCTATCTTGGTAATTCCAGGCACCAGAAGCTTAATTAATTCAACCTGCTGCGATATGGGATTCATATCTGAGGTGCCACTTATATTACCATTGGGCACTTCAAAAGATTCAACAAGGCCCGCTTGTACAGGATCGGTAACAGCAGTAAATAACAAGGGAATGTCGCTATCTGTCGCTGCCGCTAAAGCAGCTTGAGCCGCCGGCGTCGCTATAGCTAATATCAAATCAACATTTTTGCCCAGCATGGTATTGGCTATAGTGGTAGCGTTTGACGATTCGCCCGACGCATCCTGGCTGTCAAAATGCACAGTTTTGTCTACCTCCTGAAACAGCCTTGTAAGCTCCTCTTGAAAACCTTGGTTAGCATCATCTAAAGCAGGATGAGCAATTATTTGTATAATACCTATTTCATAATCTGCCCTTGGTGAACATCCTATCAGCGAAGTTACCAAAAAAACCGCTGAAAATAAAAAAACTAAAAATTTTTTCATATTTCCCTCTCACCTATAATGATTTTTTATTAAAAATATAGAATAAACCTATATTTTTTCCCATATTACCATATAATATCAATAATTGCAAATATATTATTTTATACTTTCTTGTTTATTTTACCAAATCTTTCCGTATACTGGCACTTCTTCTGTCAAATGCTCAAGAATTCCCTAAAATCCTAATTAAAATGGGCGCATTCGCTTTCTAAAAGAACCAATGAAAATCCAGCTGATAAATCGTACATTCTGAATATTTATGCCGAACATAAAAAGAGACTCGGAATGTACAAAATTTACTATTTGCTTAAACCCAATTATGGCATTGACATAAGCTGCGGGAGGAGTGTACCGCCTTATGAAACAAATGAATTTACCGCTAATATCTACAAAAAAGCCAAAATATTCGGTGTATAATGCCCAAAACGAATACGGAAATCTTCTAAAGCAACAGTTTATTCAGCTTGCTCCCGATACCGTATGCGCAGGGGCTCCCTGACGGCCTTTTTGAACTCGTCCTCATTTAATAATATCCGTGCGGGCAGCATGCCTAAGCCGATATTCCTGCACCCAAAACCGGCGTCCTCTTCCATGAGCTTTTCGGTCTCGTTTATTATCATGTCATAGGGCACATGTGTCAGGCAGACGGGGATGCCCGCCTCATCGCTCGCCCTCATAATCCTCCCTCGTCATAGGGAGCGCCGAAGTACTGCATGTACGAGTATCCCATCTCCTTTATTTTTTTAACCGTCTCAATGAGGCCCTCTCCCGTTTGGATTAAATTCCTCACCGAATGGATGTTCACTCCCGCTTCCATGCGCTTTCCCCTTTAAACCCCGCTGTAGGCGGAGAAGCCGCCGTCCACCGGGATAATTACGCCGGTCACAAAGCCGCTCGCCTCGTCGGAGGCCAGAAACAGCAGCGTTCCCTCAAGGTCGCAAACCTCGCCGAAGCGTCCCATGGGCGTGTGGGCGAGTATCTTTTCCGTCCTCTGCGTGGGGCGGCCGTCCTCGCTATAGAGAAGGCCCCTGTTCTGATTGGTTACGAAAAAGCCGGGCGCTATGGCGTTTACCCTAATGTTGCAGGGCGCAAAGTGCACGGCCAGCCACTGAGTGAAGTTGGATACCCCCGCCTTGGCGGCGCTGTACGCGGGTATCTTGGTGAGGGGCCTGAAGGCGTTCATCGAGGAGATGTTGATGATGTTGCCGCCGCCCATCTCCACCATGTCCCTCGCGAACACCTGCGTCGTCAAAAATGCGGTTAGGATGTTGAGGTCGAACACAAACCTCAAGCCCTGCGCGTCGAGGTCGAAAAAGGTCTTTTTGTCCGTCACCTGCTTAGTCATAAACTCGATGTCTGTCGTTCCCCTTGGGTTGTTGCCGCCGGCGCCGTTTATCAAAAAATTTACCTTGCCAAAGGCGCGCTCGATTTCCTCCTTCGCCTGCTCTATGCTGGTCCTATCGAGGCAGTCGCACTTTACGCCGATTGCGGCGCCGCCCTCTCTGGCTATCTCTTGGGCAGCGCTCTTTGCCGCGCCATCATTTATGTCGAGGAGCGCCACCTTGGCGTCGCATGAGGCGAGGATTTTGCCGAACTCGCTCATGAGCACGCCGCCCCCGCCTGTTATCGCGACCGTCTTGTCAGACAAGTCCACTTTAAAAGGCAGATTCATTTCCCTCTCTCCTTTTTGGCTGCCTCAAAGAGGCCGTTTAAATACGCCGCCCCAAGCGCCCTGTCGTAGAGGCCGTAGCCGGGCTTGCTGTCTTCTCCCCATATGTTCCTGCCGTGGTCGGGGCGGACGTAGCCGTCAAAGCCTTTTTCGACGAGCGCCTTTACTATCGCGTACATGTCGAGGCTGCCGCAGGCCGAGTAATGGGCAACCTCTTTAAAGTCCATCGCCCCCGTGTATTTAATGTTCCTCAGGTGGGCGAAGAATATCCTGTTCGCAAACTTCTCAATTATCCGCACAAGGTGGTTGAACCTGTCGGCGCCCAGGCTGCCCGAGCAAAAGGTGATGCCGTTGCGCCTTGCGGGCACGGCGGAAAAAAGCTTTTCATAGCTACGCTCGCCCGTGATTATCCTCGGCAGCCCGAACATGTCCCATGGCGGGTCGTCCGGATGGATGGCCATGTTGATACCCATCTCCTCGCATACGGGCATGATCTGCTCGAGGAAATAGACAAGGTTTTCAAAGAGCTCCTCGTGCGTCATGTCCTCGTATTGCTTCAACAGCCCATTCAGCTCCTCCTTTGTATAGCTTTCGTCCCAGCCTGGAAGGGAAAGGTTTTTTATGTCGAGGCCAATTAGCTGCTCATGGTTATATGCCAGGCTGTTTGAGCCGTCGGCCTCATCCACAAACTTAAGGTCAGTCCTCAGCCAGTCGAATACGGGCATGAAATTGTAGCAAACGCACTTTATCCCGCACTTTCCCAGGTTGCGCAGCGTCTGCTTGTAATTGTCTATGTAACTATCGCGGGAAGGCTTGCCCAGCTTGATGTCCTCGTGCACGGGGACGCTCTCAATAACCTCGAGTTCGAGTCCGCTCTCGCGGCAGAGATTAGCCAGCCTGGCTATCTTTTCCTCCGGCCAGACTTCCCCCACGGGGACATCGTACACCGCAGTCACCACCCCGCTCATGTTGGGGATCTGCTTTATGTACTTAAGCGGTATGGGGTCGCCCTCGCCATACCATCTGAAGGTCATCTTCATGCCAATTCCTCTCTAATATAGTTTTTTAGCATTATAGTTTTCAGCTTGCCTTTTGCCGTACGCTTTTGCTTTACTCTTTCATTCGGCGGCGGTTCCTCTGAAGGTTGCCCTCGCGCGCGAGCACCCCGCCCCTTGAGAGGGAGCCTGCGTGTCTTTTCTTATTATAGCAGCAAAAAATAGTAATGTGTATTGCAAAACAAAGCCAATATATTGCAAATAAGCTCATTAAATGCTATAATTGGGAAAAGGTCGCAGAGGCATGAGAGCAAGATGGTAAAACTGTTGTATTACACCTTCAGGACGGACCGCGACATCAAGAGGCAGCGGGAGCTCTTTCCCAGACACCTGCACGATTTTTATGAAATCTACCTTTTTCTTAACGGGGACGTAAAATACGTAATAGAGGACAAGAGCTTCGAGATGAGACCGTCCAGGCTGCTTTTGATAAAGCCATACACCTATCATTTCCCCCTCTTTATGGGGGGCAGCGAATACTACGAGCGGATATCGATGCATTTTGCCGCCGAAGGCGATGAGGGGTTTGTGGAGAGGCTTTTTGGCAGACTTGAAATGATAGACCTCGATAAATACCCCGACCTCTTGTCCATCTTCTCGCTCTTTATTAAGTACAGCCCGTCGCTGGGCGAGGAGCAGGCCTTTTCCTATGCCCAGGCCTGCCTTACCCAGTTTCTCCTTACGATAGACAGCGTGGCAGGCGAGGTGAAGGCAGAAAACGTCGGCAACATCCCTATTATAATCAAGAGGGCGATAGAGTTCATCAACAATAATATAGAGAAAAGGATTACCTTGAATGCCCTTTCCGAAAAACTGTATGTGAACAAGGGCTACCTCTCCAAGCTCTTTATGAGGCATTTTAAGATGCCCGTGGGGACATATATCAGGAACAAGCAGCTGCTGCTTGCCGACGCCCTTATAAAGAACGGCACCCCGCCCACCGACGTTTACTTAAAGTGCGGATTTTCGGATTACTCCTCCTTCTTCCGCGCGTACGTCAAGATGTTCGGTTATCTCCCCTCAAAGGCCAAGAAGCTGAGGTGAAAAGAGGGCTGGCGCTTGCAGGCCGTGTCGCCAAAGAGCGCCGTTATTTTAGAAAAAAAATTCAAAAAGGAGACTGTCATGGGATACTCGATGGTTATTACGGCATGCCGGGACAAGGAGGAGGCCAGGACCATCGCGCGAATGCTCCTTGAGAAAAAGCTGGCGGCGTGTATACAAATTCAGGAAACAGAAAGCCATTACCGATGGCAGGGAAAAACAGAGAGCTCGGGCGAGGCATTGGTCTTTATAAAGACGAGGTCGGAACTTTACGGAGAGGTGGAAAGGGCTATAACCGAGGTGCACAGCTATCAGGTACCCGAGATAATCAAGGTACCTGTCGAAAATGGGCTGCTCTCATACCTTAACTGGATTGACGAGGTTACAAAATAGCATTTTTACAGGCGGGCATCTGTCAAAATGCCCATTTGCAAGGATGCGCAAATGCCCATTTGCGGATTTAAGCAAGGCTCAAATGGCTAAATCGCAAAATTGCGGCAACGCCGTCATAAAATGGTAAAGGATTAAAAGCAAGGTCTGCTTTCTGCCGACGCAATATAAGACAAAAGGCCGCAGGCATAAAAGCCTGCGGCCGCGGTTTTTCATCCTTACATCAGTATGTTCTGCGAAGCTACCTCCGCCTCGCGCTCATTCTTTATGAGCATGTCGGTGGAAATCTCGATGCCCTCCTCGAATATCTTGCCTATAGAGACTTCGTAGGCGGTGCGGGTCTCCACTCTCTCCTCGTCTATCTTCTTCTGGTACTCGCGGCTCTGG
>JAAYQN010000053.1 GCA_012519285.1 Clostridiales bacterium | reverse complement strand
GGCTACAAATCCGCAGAACAAGTGTTTACTCAAGAATTAGAAAATTTTTTCCTTTACCCCTCGGGGTAAAGGAAACTGAAAGAACTTATTATACAAACCGTTGCACTTGTAGTTGCAATTTAAGAAAGATAATATCCAAAAAAACAACACACAATTTCGCTTTGTGGGTGTGTTGCAGCCTTTTTGTTTAAGCAAAAGCCGCAAGGCTCGCCGCTTTAAAAAAAGAGAATATGGAAATCTTAAAAAATTTTGTCGATTTTTAAAGAAAAAAACCAATCCTGAAAACAGGCCTTTTAATTTAATTTTCACTCTCTTTTATTGGGGTTAGAGGATTTTAATTTCTACATCCATTTTGGCGTCTCAAAAATGTTAACATGGTTGCAAAGTGAAACTTATTATGCTACAATTAAATAAATTTTCCATGGCGGACAAGGAAATTTACACGCCTTCCAATTTGTTTTCCGGCATAAATTTCGGCCTTGACACCGAGACTACGGTGATAAGGGAGAGGGAGAGAGAAGGCGTAAAACTGAAAGAGATATATTTTTCCGCGCGCGAGGTGGGCGGAAAGCGCCCGCGCGGATACGGCCTTTTGGCGCAAAACGGGCCCTCATGTTCGCTCCTCGTGATAATCGGCGACCTTGCCCACGGCATAGAGGAGGATCTGATGCTAAGCTTTGCCAGGCGGGGCTACAGCGTGCTGATGTTTGACTACACCGGCGAGGAGAAGGGCAAGGCAAAGTACACCTTTTACCCGCAGGAGATAGAGTACGCCAACCTCGCCAAGGCGGGAAAGCATTTAAGCTGCGCCGAGCCCGACGCCCGCGCCACCTGTTACTACGAGTGGACGGCGCTGTCGCATTTCGCGCTCTCCTCGGCGCTGTCGCTGCTTCCCGAAAACGTAAAGGTGGGCCTTTTGGGCGTCGGCAGGGGGGCAAACATCGTGTGGATGCAGGCCTCTTTCGACGACAGGGTGAGCGCCTGCTGCACCGTATTTTCCGCGGGCTGGGACGCCTACCGCAACAAGCACAAGTACGGCGACGACGACACGCTCGGCGAGCTCGACGAGGAGAGGGAGAGATGGCTCGCCGCCATATCCGCGGAGGCGTACGCCAAATTTGTCGAAGCTCCCATGCTCTACGTCACTGGCTCCAACAGCGCGCTCACGGGCATGGACAGGGCCTTCGACACCATGGCCCGCCTGCCCCACCCCGAAACGGCGCTGTGCTGCGTCGTGCCGAGACTTGCCGAGCATATAGGCGAGGCGGGAAGGAAAAACATAGAGCTCTTTTTCGATAAGTTCTTGAAAGGAAAGGATATAGAACTTCCAAAGCGCCCCCAGGCGGCTGTCTCTGCCTCGGACGGCAAAATTTCGATGACCGTCACCTGCCAAAAGGAAGATATCCACGGCGTAGAAGTATATATATCGGAAGGGCAGCTAAACCCCGCGGCGAGGAACTGGGTGGGCTACAAGGCCGAGCCTGAAGGAGAGGGTTTTGCCGCTCGGCACGAGGTGACCGTCTCTGAGGGCAAGCTTTTCGCGTACGCCAACGTAAGGTATAAGAGCGGCTTTACGCTCTCCACAAAGCTGCTCGCCGCAGACGTCAGGGAGCTGGGGCTGCAGGTTCCCCCTTTCAGGCGGCTTCCCATAATTTACGACAGCGACATGGGGAGAGACACCTTCACCATATTCAGCCCCAAGGCGCCTTCGCTGCGGGAAGTCATGTTTTCCGACTTCGAGATTGAGCTCAAAAAGGGCCCCGGGGATATCCTGGGCGTGGGGTGCAATATTTTCCGCATTGCCACCTACAAGGTGGGCGACAGGAGGTTCGCGGCGCAAGGGGAGGAGAGCTTTAAGTTCGACGTTTACTCCCCCTCTGAGCAGGAGCTTTTGGTGTACGCCTACGACCTGCAGGAAGGGCACTACCACATGTGCAAGGTCAAGCTGCTGGGGGGAGGCATCTGGCATCCCGTTGAGGTCAACCTGCAGAGCCTGAAGTCCGCCGACGGCAAGTCGCTCAAAAGCTGGGAGGGCGTCAGCATGATAGGCTTTGCCGCCGAGGCGGAATTTTACCTGAACAATATGCTCTGGATTTAGCATGCGTTACAGCGTTGGCGACAGGGTCGTTACCAAAAAGCCTCATCCCTGCGGCGGCAGCCAGTGGGAGATAACGAGGGCGGGAGCGGACTACAAGCTTAAATGCCTAAAGTGCGGGCACGTCGTCATGCTTACATATGATGAGTTTTTGAAAAAGGTCAAGGGCAAGGCTAATGATTGATCTTGAGGCGATAATCGAGGAAAGGCACAGGAAAATCTGGGGTTACAGCGACACCCCGCTTCTCATTCTGCTATGCCTCGCGATATTCTTCACGGTTTCGTGGCTTCTGCCCACCTTTTTATACGTTCCCGTAAACGTGCTCGGCGCCTCGATGGAGCCAACACTCTACGAAGACGACCAGGTGATGCTGTTTAAACAGGGCAAAATCGGCTTTGGCGACATAGTGGTAGCGCACGCTCCCAAGCTGGAAGGGGGCAGGGGAAAAGACGTTATAAAGAGGGTGATAGGCCTTCCCGGGGAGACCATACGCTTTGAGGTAAAGAACATAGACGGCCGCGATGTCTATATAATCCATCGACAAAAGCAGATAGGCGGCATGGCCGTTGACATAATGCTTCAGGACGAATTCTATGTCAAGAACATCAGCTTCAATAAGGAGTTTGATGACGGAGACGTATATACGTTAGGGGAAGATGAATATTTCCTGATGGGAGACAACAGAGGAGACTCCCTCGACAGCCGCAACCCCGACATTGGGCCGGTAAAAAGGGAGCAGGTCAAGGGAAAGGCGCTGTTTATAATCCGCGGCGGCGCAATCTTTCCCGTAAATAAGATAAAATTATGATGGAGGTGCCTTTTTATGGCAAAAATCAAGTTTACCGCCGATTCCACCTGCGACCTTTCCGCCGAGCTCTTAAGCGCCCTCAACCTGGATATCGTGAGGTTGTACATTTCCCTCGGGGATAAGACTTACCGCGACGGAGAGGATATCTTTCCGCAGGACATTATGAAGCATTACGAGGCCGCGGGCGTGCTGCCAAAGACCGCAGCCGTCTCGCCCGACGAATTCGAAAAGCTGTTTGAGAAGTACCAAAGCTTTGACGCAGTAATACACTTTTCCATTTCCCACAAGCTCTCCGCCAATTACCAAAACGCGAAGATAGCCAAGGAAGGCTTCCCCAACGTCTTCCTCGTGGATTCCCTCTCGCTCTCTACGGGCACCAGCCTGCTCATCCTCGAGGCAGACAGTTTGAGGCGCCAGGGAAAATCGGCGCAGGAGATAGTGGAGCATGTGGAAGCCCTGAAAGCCAGGGTGCAGGCTTCTTTCGTGGTCGACACGCTGGAGTTTCTGCACAAGGGCGGAAGGTGCTCCAGCCTTGCCATGATAGCGGGAAAGATACTCAGGATCCATCCCATGCTGCTGTTGAAAAACGGTGCCATCACCGTCCACAAAAAGTTCCGCGGCAAGATGAACCAGGTATTGGATGACTACATCGACGCCCTCTATGCGGAATTTCCAAACCCGAAGAGGGACTTCGCGTTCATCACCCATTGCCTGTGTGAGGAGGAAGAGGTGGAGCGGGTGCGCGAGAAAGTACAAAGCCTCTACGGGTTTGAAAAACTCTACGTGACGCACGCGGGCGCCACCGTATCGAGCCATTGCGGCAAGGGAACATTGGGGCTTCTCTTTATCAACGACAAGGAGATAAGTTGATCTCAAGTTGCCTGTCAAGGAGAGATACCATACAATAATCATCGGCGGCGGAATAGGCGGCCTGATGGCAGCCTATGAGCTCGTACAGAGGGGGCAAAAGGACATCCTGCTCCTCGAGAAGGGGACGGAGCTTGCCGAGAGGAAATGCCCCATAGTCTCGGGGCAGGCGGAGCTCTG
>JAAYQN010000052.1 GCA_012519285.1 Clostridiales bacterium | reverse complement strand
GGATATGGCAAATTGTCAATAATAATTTGCCATTTTTTGCCATCGGCAAGAGGATGCATCATGTACAAAATAAATTGGAAAGAATATTAAGAATTGTCAATGCAGCCTTATGCCATAAAATTTCATTTGCGTTTGCCTTTGCGTTGTTTTATAATATTTTGCAAGGGAGTTTTGCAGGTTTTCCGGCGTGCATTTCTTTAAAAAACTTACCCCGATTCAAAAAAGCCTATTGAATGGAATAATCGGATTAATTTTTTTGCGTAGGAGAATAACATGAGTCAAACATTTTTCATTGTGGGCGGCATCGCGATATGCCTGCTGGGGTTCGTTGTAACCGCCTTCCTTTACAGATGGGTGAAAAAACAGCCATCCGGCAACGAGAAGGTTGAAAGCATAGGCGCTTTGATTAAAAAGGGCGCAAACACCTTTCTTATAAAGGAATACAGTGTTTTAGCCAAATTTGCGGGCGTTGTTTCCACAGTGATATTCGTATTGCTGCCTTCCCCCATCTGGCAGGGCGATTTTCTGACAAATTTAGGCGAACGCCTGCTTATGGTTCTCGCTTACATTTTCGGCACCGCGTTCAGTTGTCTTGCGGGGAAATTGGGCATCACAATCGCGACAATTGCCAATGTCAAGACTGCCGAAGCCGCCAAAAACGGCATAAGCAGAAGCTTTCTATGCGGTTTCCGCGGCGGCGCGGTAATGGGCCTTGCGGTGGTGGGAAGCAGCCTGCTTGGAATTTCCCTGCTGTTTCTCGCGACAGGCAACGCCACGCTTCTTCTTGGCTTCAGCTTCGGAGCATCCAGCCTGGCGCTGTTTGCCAAGGCGGGCGGCGGCATATTTACAAAAACGGCGGATATCAGCGCCGATATAGTAGGTAAAGTGGAGCTCGGGATACCTGAGGACGACCCGCGCAATCCCGCCGTTATAGCCGACAACGTGGGCGACAACGTGGGCGACGTGGCAGGCATGGGGGCGGACTTATTCGATTCGCATGTCGCGTCTATGGCGGCTGCGCTGGTTATGGCTACCGCGCTGGGGGGAGCGAATAACGTCATGATGGTATTCTGCTATGCCGCGTTGGGACTTTTGTCCTCAATAATCGGAATCGGTATGGCGCGTATGGGCAAGAAAGACAATCCTGGCCGCGCGCTGAACGCAAGTACATATATCACTACTGCGCTCTTTTGCGCTTTGTCGGCAATTGCCACTTTCGCGTTCGATTTTGAGTGGAGAATCTGGGGCGCGTCAATTCTGGGCCTTATAGTGGGCGTGATAATCGGCGTCGCCACGGATTATTTCACCAACGACGAGAGGAAGCCTGTCCGAAACGTCGCCAAAGCGAGCGAGAGCGGCCCGGCATTTACCATACTTTCCGGAATAAGCTACGGTTTCTGGAGCGCGCTGCCGGCAATGGTGGGGATAGGCCTTTCCGCGCTTGGGGCATACCTGCTTTGCGACCCTATCGGAGCAGGTTACGGGATGTTCGGCATATCCATGGCCGCTGTGGGAATGCTTTCCATTGTGGGCATGATAATATCCAATGACGCATACGGCCCTATCGTGGACAACGCGCGCGGCCTTGCCGAAATGGGAGGCTTGGGAGAAGATGTCCTGGAAATCACGGATAAGCTTGATTCCGCCGGCAACACCGTGAAAGCGATAACGAAAGGTTTTTCAATCGGCGCCGCAGGGCTTACGGTTATAGCGCTTTTGGGCGCTTTTGTAAGCGAGGTAAATACGGCGGCAGGACAAGTGGTGATTCAGTCTTTCGATATCATGAACCCGCTCGTATTCTTCGGAATGCTTGTGGGAGCCGCTATACCGGCGGTATTTTCCGCCATACAGATACTCGGCGTTGACCGCAACGCGCAGAGAATGGTCGCCGAAATACACCGCCAATTTGAGGAAATACCCGGGCTTAAGGAAGGCAAAGAGAATGTTATGCCTGAATACGACAAGTGCATAACAATCGGCACCAATGGGGCATTGAAAGAGCTTATATCCGCCGGCTTATTCGCGATAATAAGCACGATCGCCGTGGGCTTTATAGGCGGCGTGCAGGCTATCGGGGGATACCTTGCGGGAAACATTATAAGCGGGCTTTTGCTTGCGCTGTTTATGAGCAACAGCGGCGGCCTGTGGGACAACAGTAAAAAGTATATTGAAAGCGGAAACCACGGCGGCAAGGGCAGCAACGCGCATAAGTCTGCGGTTGTCGGCGATACGGTAGGCGATCCCTTCAAGGACACCGCGGGACCGAGCATCAACACGCAGATAACTGTCGTAAGCCTTGTCGCCACGCTTATGGGAACGCTGTTCTTGGCATTTTCGATATTCTGATAAGAGGATATGCGGTCTGCTAACCCCGCCTGAAACAGCATTCAGGCGGGGTTTTTATTTTGAATTAATTCAAAAATACAGGGTTTGCTAATGATACAGGACTTAATGGCCAGTTCTTCGCACGTATTACTAAAATATTGAACTTTCTTTGGATTGATTTAAGCAAATCTCAACATATATCAAAATTTCAGTTAAGTTATTAAAATCATACCATCAGTGAAAGTCCATTATTTGCCTGTGCATGGCGTTTGTCCTAATTCTTATAGGTGATTTTCATAGAAATTAAAAGATGTTGAAAGCTGTTTATTAATTCGACAAAGAGCAAAAAACAGCTCGTTTGGGGCTGTTTTTTGCGTTTTCTTATTAGACAAATACAATGTCAAGGATGGTGGAGTCAACGGGGCTCGAACCCATGACCTCTTGCGTGTGAAGCAAGCGCTCTCCCGGCTGAGCTATAACTCCATTAGTATGGTCGGAGTAACTGGACTCGAACCAGCGGCCTCATGGTCCCGAACCATGCGCGCTACCAACTGCGCTATACCCCGACGGTTATTTTTATCGCTCAATTATTATATACCAATTCTCAGTTAAAATCAATATTTAAAGGGCACAATGCCGTAAAAACTTTAGGCGCCTTTCTCTCTTTACGCCATTTTTAAAGCCTTGAATATAATATCGCTTTTTCGTCTGCTGTTTATCTCTGCCACCCAATAGGCAAACAAAAAAGCCCGGCAAACTTTCATTGGCGCAGCCGCTTTTATCTCTTTGACACTGAGGGGGAATTTTTGTCGTAAAACCTGTACAAAAAATCCTTTGCCTCTTCGCTGTAATCTATGCCTATCCTCTTTGCGGCGACTATCTCGGGGCTGACAAAGTTCTCAGGCCTCACCATAATTATCCTCGAGGGTTTTTCGGCGCAGAGGTCGCAGCCGTAATCCGCCCTCGTTATCCCCGCTTCCCTGCAAAGCTTGCCGGGGCCGGAATATTTTCTCTTGTCCTCGTCCCACAACGGCTCAAGCGCCCTTATCAGCACCGCCTCGGGCACGCCTTCCTCGCGGGTCACGGCGTTTATGCAATTGTACAAGCCGTATATCATGTATATGTAGGCGTGGCCGCCGGGGCCGTACATCACGTTTGTCCTGCCCTTGGGGTTTGCCTTGTAGGAATGGCATGCCTTGTCGGAAAAGCCTAGGTACGCCTCGCACTCCACTATCCTGCCCGCGCCCGCGCACCGCTCCCTTTCAAGCTCCACCGCGCCGCCGGGAAAATCGCCCGCTAATACCTGCTCGTGCAGCACGATGAGGCATACGCCCAGCAGGTCACTTGCAACAATTAGGGTGTCCCTTAAGAAAAAATCCCTTGTAAGCAGTTTTCCACGCAGCTTCACACGCAGATTTTACAATATTTATGTGTTCCTGTCAAATGGGAGAGGTAAAAATAAAGCGCAAGGGAAAGCGTGCCCTTGCGCCCATGCCTTTTCTAACGATGGGAAAACTGCCCTTACTTTGTCCCGAACAGCCTGTCGCCGGCGTCGCCGAGGCCAGGCACTATGTAGCAGTGGTCGTTGAGCTCAAGGTCATACGCCGCGGCGAAGATGTCCACGTCGGGATGGTCGCTCATCAGCTTCTCCACGCCCTGTTTTGCGGCGACGAGGCACATGAACTTTATCCTCTGGCAGCCCCTCTGCTTCAAGAAGGTGATCGCCATTGAGGCGCTCCCGCCCGTGGCGAGCATTGGGTCGACCACGATGAGGTCTCTCTCCTCCGCGTCGCAAGGCAGCTTGCAGTAGTACTCCACCGGGTCCATGGTCACGGGGTCCCTGTAAAGCCCGATGTGGCCAACCTTGGCGTTAGGCGCCAGCCTGAGTATGCCGTTCACCATGCCGAGGCCGGCGCGCAGTATGGGGATTATGCCTATGGAGCGGCCCGAGATGACATTGGTCCTCGCCTTGCAGATGGGAGTCTCAATCTCGATCTCCTTGAGCGGCAGGTCCCTCGTAACCTCATACGCCATCAGCATGGAGACTTCCTCGACGAGCTCGCGGAAATCCTTGGTGCTCGTCTCCTTGTCGCGCAGCATTGAAATCTTGTGCTGCACGAGGGGATGGTCAAGCAGTATAAGTCTTCCCATGAAATTCTCCTGTAAATAATTTTACTCCGCCTCGCGAGCGGAGATCTTGCCTGTCCTTACGCTGTGCCTTCCACCTTCAAAGCCCGTACTCAAAAAGGCCTCGACGATTTCCAGAAAGAGGCCCAGGCCTATGACGCGCGCGCCGCAGCATAAGACGTTGGCGTCGTTGTGAAGCCTGGTCATTTTGGCGGAATACACGTCATGGCAAAGCGCCGCCCTTATGCCCTTTACCTTGTTTGCCGCAATGGACATGCCTATCCCCGTGCCGCAGATTAAAATCCCGAACCTGTACTCGCCCGCCGCCACAGCCTCGGCGACGGGGATGGCGACGTCGGGGTAGTCGCACGAGGCGTCGGAGTGAGTGCCGAAATCCTTATACTCTATGCCCTTTTTCTCAAGGTAGGCTGTCAGCTCCTTCTTTAAGCTGAAGCCGCCATGGTCGCTTCCTATCGCAATCATACCTCTTTCCTTCCGTCCTCAATTTGCTATTTATATGCTCGAACGCTTTTTCCGCAAAAGCTTTATCGCGCGGGGGGACAGGCCTTTTTAAATTATGGCATTTTCAAGTTATGGTGTCAAGAATAATCTGGCAGGCTTTCAGGAGCGCCTGGGCCGTCTTTTTGTATTCCTCAAGGTCCAGGTCGAACGGGTCGCTTATGTCCCCTATGGACGTGAGCTCGGAGATGGACATCACGTTCTTGTGGTCGCCGATAAACCTCTTCTGGGCGCCCGTCATCGTGAGGATGAGGTTATACTCATCCACAAATTTTCTGTCGAACTGTCGAGTCCTGTGCTCCTTGGGCGTTATTCCCAGCGCCTCGAGCGCCTTTCTGGCGTTTTCGCTCATGGGCATGCCCTCCGCGGCGGCGAGCCCGCACGAAGAGACCTCGATTCCCTCTATGCCCCTCTGCTTTAAAAGGTGGGTGAGGATGCTCTCCGCCATGGGCGACCTGCAGGTGTTGCCCGTGCAGACGAACAGAATCTTTTTCAAACCGCTACCTCCTTTAAGGCTCGGTTATGACGTTGCCACCCGCGGATTTAATCATCCTGTTGAGCAGCGAGTCGGCAAACTCCCCTCTTCCCATCGCTGCCTCAATGAAGATAATGTCGGAATTTTTCTCGGCGAGTCGCAGCAGGTAAAACAGGTTGCTTGCCGCCTCGAAGTTGTCATTTCCGAGAAGATAAACCGAGGCGCCCTCCATCTCGAACTGGGAAAAGCACAGCAGGCTCACCTTTCTGCCCTTTTCCACCTCTGCCCTCACCACCTGCTCGATGAACTTTGGTTCGTGGCTGTCTATAAGCGCGCATTCGCAAGCGGGAGTGTAATGGATGTACTTGGTGCCGGGGGAAGCGGGCTTGTCGGGCTGCTCAAAAGATATTCGTACGTCGCCGCAAACCGACCTTATCATGCCGGGCGTTATCTTGCCGAGGCGCAATATGACGGGAGTGTTTCCCGTTGCGTCGACGACGGTGGACTCTATGCCGATCTGGCACCTTCCCCCGTCGATGATGTAGGGAATTTTCCCGCCCAAATCCTCGAGCACGTGCGCAGCTTCCGTGGGGCTTGGCCGAGTGGAGGAGTTTGCGGAAGGCGCCGCTATGGGCAGCCTGCACTCCTTGATAAAGTCCCTCGCGATGGGGTTTAAGGGAATCCTTATCCCCACGGTGTCCAGTCCGTAGCTCACCTCGGGGCAGATTCTGCCGGAGCGCTTGAGCACGAGGGTAATCGGCCCCGGCATAAAGGCTTCCATGAGCTTTTTGGCAATCTGCGAAATCTCGGCGTAATCGGATATTTCTCCCCTCTCCGCTACGTGAACTATTATGGGATTGTCCTGCGGCCGTCCCTTTGCCTCGTATATCTTCTTAACCGCCGCGCCGTTTAAAGCGTTCGCGCCTAACCCGTACACCGTCTCGGTGGGGAAGGCGACCAGCCCGCCCTCTTTTATCACGAGGGCGCACTTTTCATAAGTTTCTTTGGAAGGATTGAGTATTTCCGTATTCATATATTTTAATCCCCGTATCCATTAGGATTTTGCCTTTGCCATCTCCATGAATCGCGGCACATCTCCTCTATACCGTATTTTGCCTCCCAGCCAAGCTCCTCTTTGGCGAGCGAGGGGTCGGCGTAGTTGATCGCTACGTCGCCGGGTCTGCGCTCCACAAATTCATAGGGGATGTCTATGTCGTTGACCTTAGAAAAGGCCTTTACAACTTCCAATACGCTGTAACCTTTGCCCGTGCCGAGGTTGTACGCCTTGAGGCCGGGCTTTTGCCCGATCTTCTTCAGCGCTGCGACGTGGCCCCTGACGAGGTCCACCACGTGGATGTAGTCCCTTACCCCAGTGCCGTCGGGCGTGTCGTAGTCGTTGCCGAAAATGCGCAGTTTCCTGAGCTTGCCGATGGCGACCTGAGTGATGTAGGGCATAAGGTTGTTGGGAATGCCGTTGGGGTCCTCGCCGATGAGGCCGCTCTCGTGCGCGCCTATGGGATTGAAGTACCGCAGCAGTATAATGTTGAACTCCTTGTCGCTCATGTAAAGATCCTTTAAGATATACTCGATGAAGAGCTTGGTCCTGCCGTAGGGGTTGGTGGCATCCAGCGGAAAGTCCTCCTTTATGGGGACGCTCTTGGGCACGCCGTACACCGTGGCAGACGAGCTGAAGATAAAGTTCTTTACGCCGCGCTCCTTCATTACCTCGAGCAAATTCAGCGTGCCGATGATGTTGTTCTGGTAGTATCTGAGCGGAATTGTCACCGATTCGCCCACAGCTTTTAGGCCGGCAAAGTGCATGACGCACTCGATCTTCTCCTTTTTGAATACGTCCCTGATCTGCTCAATATCGCACAGGTCGTATTTATAGAATTTAGCTTTTTTGCCTGTGATTTTCTCCACGCGCCTTAAGGCCTCTTCCTTGCTGTTGCAAAGGTTGTCCACGACCACCACATCGTAGCCCTCATTGAGCAGCTCGACCACGGCATGGCTGCCTATATATCCCGCTCCGCCGGTAACAAGTATTGACATCGGTTACCTCCTTAAATAAATCAAAATGTATCTGGTTTCCGTTGGGTTTTTTCAGCTGTCCTTGTCCACGCTCTTTGGCTGCTTGAGGTTGCCTTTTTTCAGGCTCCTCCTCTCAAGCTCCTCCTCTATCCGGCTGACGTCTATGCCCTGATGGCAAAGCAGCACCAGCATGTGGTAAATAAGGTCGCAGCTCTCGAAGACGAGCTCGCCCTCATCGCCGTTCTTTGCGGCTATTATCATCTCGGCGCACTCCTCGCCGCACTTTTTGAGTATCTTGTCCAGCCCCTTCTCGAAGAGGTAGCGGGTGTACGAGCTCTGGTCGCCGCTGTCCTTCCTTTCGAAAATGGTCTGGTAAAGCTTCTTAAGCGCTTCCATCGCTTACTCCTCGGATTTTTTCAAAATGCCCTTTTTTGCCGAGAGCCCGCGGGCAGGCTGCTTTTCACACTTCACTTCGTTGAAAAAGCAAGTGCGGCTGCCGGTGTGGCATGCTGCCCCCGCCTGCCTCACTTTTACGAGAAGGGCATCGCAGTCGCAGTCGGCGTGGATGCTGACCACTTTCTGGACGTTGCCGCTCGTTTCGCCCTTTTGCCACAGGCGGCCCCTGCTGCGGGAGAAAAACCACGTGTACCCGCTCTCGAGGGTTTTTTTGAGGCTCTCCTCATTCATGTAGGCGAGCATGAGAATCTCGCCGGTGTCCGCCTCCTGTATTATCGCCGGAACCAGCGGCGATTTTTCAAAGAGCTTCTCTATGTCCATATACGGGGATTCCCTTTTCTCTCAGATAATCCTTGACCTGTCCCACTGTAAGCTCGCCGAAGTGAAAGAGCGACGCGGCGAGCGCGGCATCGGCCTCAGTATGAGCGAAAACCTCGTAAAAGTGCTCCAGCCTGCCGCAGCCGCCGGATGCGATTACGGGGATGCTCACGCTGCCGGCGGCCTTCCCCGTTATCTCGAGGTCGTAGCCTTCCTTTGTTCCGTCGGCGTCCATTGAAGTCAGGAGCACCTCGCCGGCGCCTTCCCCTTCCGCCTGCTTTATCCACTCGAGGGCGTCAATGCCGGTGTCCTTCCTGCCGCCGTGGATTATTATGGTGTACTTTCCATCTTTGCCCTTCTTTACGTCCACCGCGGCGACTATGCGAAAGCTGCCGAACCTTTTTGCCGCCTCACTGATGAGCTTTGGTTCCGTTACAACGGCGGAGCCTATGGAGACCTTGCTCGCGCCGCAGCCTAAAATCCTCTCGATATCCTGGCAGGTGGAGATGCCTCCGCCCACAATGAGCGGAATGCTTATGCTCTTTGCCACCGCCTCTGCGGCGGCTGCCATGGTCTTTCTACCCTCTACCGTGGCCGAAATGTCCAGCATGGCGAGTTCGTCGGCGCCCTGCCTCTGATATTCGGCGGCGCAAAGGACGGGGTCGCCCGCGTCCCTGATGTCTACGAATTTTACTCCCTTGACCACCCTGCCGCCCTTGACGTCGAGGCAGGGGATGATTCTCTTTGTCTTCATCTATGGTTACCTTAAAGCCGCTTGTATGGCTTCCCTTAAGTTTAGCGTTCCGCTGTAGATGGATTTGCCACAGATTGCCCCATAGAAGCCAAGCTCTTTTAGCGCCAGGATGTCGCCCAAATCCCTGATACCGCCGCTGGCTATGATATGGCACTTGACGCTTTGAGACAACTGCCTGAGCATATCGAGGTTGGGGCCTGCGAGCGTGCCGTCTCTCGAGATGTCGGTGAAGATGATGTATTTTGCGCCCAGCTTTTCCATTGCCTCGGCGAGCTCGAGAAAGTATACGCCGCTGCCCTTTCGCCAACCGTCGGTGCTTACGTAGCCCTCCCTCGCGTCTATGCCCACCGCCACCGCCTCGGGGGAAAGCTCGGCAACGCACCTTTCGACGAGGGCGGGGTCTTTCACCGCGGCGGATCCGAGGATTATCCTCTTCGCTCCCATGCCGATGTACCTTTTCGCCGCCTCAAAATCCCTTATGCCGCCGCCGATTTCGACGGAAAGGCCGCTGGCGGTTATCAGGTTCTCGATTATCCCCGCGTTTACCCCCGCCTCTCCCTTGGCGCCGTTGAGGTCTACAAGGTGCAGCCACTTTGCTCCGCTCTCCTTAAAGGAAAGGGCGGCCTTTAAGGCGTCGTCAGCCACCTTGCTGCTCGTGGAGTAGTCTCCCCGGTATAGTCTTACGCAATTTCCGTCATATAAATCGATCGCCGGAAGGATTACCATTCTTTTTCCTCAAAGCGCGCCCTTGGAGGACATTACGCCATCCCCCCTTATGGCGACCGCCTGCCTTAAGCTGTATGCCAATGCCTTGAACATGGACTCTGCCTTATGGTGGTCGTCGGCGCCGTATTTGTTCTCTATGTGCAGCGTTATCCCCCCGGACACAGCGAAGGCGCGGAAAAACTCCTCCACCATGCAGGTGTCGAAGTTGCCTATGAACTGGTTTTTGAACTCTGCCTTAAACACGAGGTATGGCCTTGAGCATATGTCGAGAGCGCAGAAGCTGAGCGCCTCGTCCATGGGGATGAAGGAGCAGCCGAAGCGCGCTATCCCCTTCTTGTCGCCAAGCGCCTTGGAAAGCGCCTTGCCCAAAACTATCCCCACGTCCTCGACGGTGTGGTGGCAGTCCACCCCGAGGTCGCCCTTTGCCTTGAGTTCGATGTCGAAGCCCGCATGCGTCGCCAGCGAGGTGAGCATGTGGTCAAAAAAGGGAATCCCGGTGTCCACCTCTATCTGCCTGCCCCCGTCGAGGCAGAGCTTTAAATATATGTCGGTCTCCTTAGTTGCCCTCTTTATTTCAGCACTCCTCATAGCGCCTCCTTAAACGCGGAAATGAATCTGGCAAGCTCTCCGTCGCTGCCCGCGGTCACGCGAAGGTACCCCCCAAGCTGCCTTACGGCGATGCCTCTTTGGAGCAGCTTCCCGTAAACACCACTTGCGTCGGGGCACTCTACCAGCACGAAGTTGGCGCAGCTTGAATAAACCTTTATTCCGCCTCTCTCCTTTTCGACTTCCTTTAACATACAGTACAGCTTATCCCTTTGCTCCCTTATCTGCCTTATGCAGTCTTTGAGGTAATCGGCGTGGGACAGCACTATGGAGCCCGCGACGTTGGTCATAGTGTTTACGTTGTATGGCGACTTTGTGGCGGCGATTGCCCTCGACAGCCTCCTGTTTGCCACCGCAAAGCCCAGCCTGATCGCCGCGAGCCCGAACGCCTTTGAGCAGGTCTTGAGCAGTATGACGTTGTCAAAATCTGCGACATGCTTTATTATGCTTTCATCCCAAAACTCCATATAGGCCTCGTCGATAACTATCAGCTTGTCTGACAGGCTCTCGGCAAGCCTTAAGATGTCCTGCCTGCAAAGCCCCTTTGAGGTGGGGTTGCAGGGGTTAGAGAGGATGACGCCTTTGGCATCTTTTTCCCTCGCCCGCTCTATTATCTCGTCAACCGAGACCTCAAGCAGCCTCTTTTGATAGACCTCCGCCTCCGCCTCGGCGATGTGGCAGTAAAAGCCGTACATCGTAAAATCGGGGGAAGTAATGACCACCCTGTCCCCCCGCTCGAAAAAACCGTTTATTATCACCGAGATGAGCTCGTCTGAGCCGTTGCCCGCGGTGAGGCATTCCTTATCAATGCCGTAAAGGGCGGCAAAAGCCTCGCGGCACCTGTTTGCCATGGGGTCGGGATACCTGTTGAAAGGTATCTTTTTTATCGCCTCGCAGACCTCTTCGGCAATTTTCTCATCAAGCCCGATGAAGGACTCGTTGGCGTCAAGCCTCACCTCGAAATCGCCCTCGAGGGGCCGGTAGGGCTGGAGCTCCTCTATCTTTTTGTTCAATCTGTACATGCTTTGCCCCTTTTCAGCCTGACGCTGACGGAATTGGCGTGGGCGGAAAGCCCTTCCCTGTTTGCTATCTCGATGATGTCTTCGGCGCACTCTTTCAGAGCGCTTTCCGAATAATAGGTAAAGGCCGAGCGCTTTACAAAGCTGTCCACGCCCAGGCAGGAGAAAAACCTTGCCGTGCCGTTTGTTGGCAGCACGTGGTTTGTCCCTGAATAATAGTCGCCCAGCGGCTCGGGCGTGTGGCTTCCGAGAAATACAGAGCCGGCGTTTTTTATATTGCCTAAAAGCTCAAAGGGCCTTTCCGTCATTATCTCGAGGTGTTCGGGCGCTATGAGGTTGGAGATGTCGCACGCCTCCTTTAAACTTTCCGCTATTATTATGGCGCCGTAATCTTTTAAAGACTTTAAGATTATGCCCTTCCTCTCGAGGCGCTCCACTTGCTCTTTAAGCTCGAAGATTACCTTTCGGGCAAGCTCCGAACTGGTAGTGACCAGCATCGATGAGCTCATGGGGTCGTGCTCCGCCTGGGACATCATGTCCGCCGTCACGAAGGCGGGGTCGGCGAACTCGTCTGCGATGATGAGTATTTCCGAAGGGCCGGCTATCATGTCTATGTCAACCTCTCCGAAGAGATACTTCTTTGCCGTCGCCACGTAGACGTTTCCCGGGCCTATTATCTTGTCCACCTTGGGGATGGTCTCCGTCCCGAAAGCGAGCGCGGCCACAGCCTGCGCCCCGCCCGCTATGAACACCCTGTCAATTTGACATATCCTGCACGCCGCGAGTATGTCCCGATTTGCCCCGCCGTCCCTTGAGGGGGGCGTAACCATTATTATCTCATCCACTCCGGCGATTCTTGCGGGTATGGCGTTCATGAGAACTGAGGAAGGGTAGGCGGCAGTGCCGCCGGGCACGTACAGGCCCACCTTCCCGAGGGGCAGAATGCGGTAGCCGAGGATTATGCCTTCCCTTTCCGCCACCACGTAGCCCTGCCTCTTTTGCCTTATGTGGAAGTCGTATATGTTGTCCCTGGCGTTCTCGAGCGCCCTTATAAAGCGCTTGTCGGTGCTCCTGTAAGCCTCTTCTATCTGCTCCTTGGGCACCTCGTACGCCTTGGGAATGCCGTCGAATTTTTGGGTATACCTGTTGAGGGCGGCGTCGCCCTCGCTCCTTACCGCCTCTATCATCTCGCGCACCGCCTGCCCGGCGCTTTCGCCCGAGCTCCTTGTCGCAAGCTTTTTCAAAAATTTGTCCAGGTCCTTTGAATTATATATCCCGACCATTCATCGCTCCTTTGAGTAGGCTGATAAAGCTCTCGAGCTTTTCCCTCTTTGTCTTTAAGCTGGCGGTGTTGACGATGAGCTTGGCGGAGATGTCGGCGATTTCCTCCACCACCTCGAGGCCGTTTTCCCTCAGCGTCGTGCCCGTCTCGGTGATGTCCACGATTCCGTCGGCAAGCTCTAAAAGCGGCGTCAGCTCCACCGAGCCGTCTATCTTTATTATGTCGACGTTCATCTTTTTGCCCTCAAAGAACTGTGCCGCTACCTTGGGGAATTTGGTGGCGATGGTCTTTACGCCGTAGCCGCCGTAAAAATTCCTGCCCTTTTTTGCCGCCAGCACCAACCTGCACCTGCCGAAGCCCAAATCCAGCATCTCGTAGAAGGACTTTCCCTGCTCCATTATGGTGTCCTTTCCCACGATGCCCATGTCGCAGGCGCCGTGCTCCACGTAAGTGATGACGTCGGCCGCCTTGGCGAATACCACGTCGAGCTCCTGCTCGCCCGCTCGGACCCTTATCACGAGCTTTCTGCCCTTGCTGTCCAGCGGGCAGCAGTCTACCCCCGCCTTTTTGAAGAGCTCTATGGCATGCTTTTCAAGCCGCCCCTTGGTGAGCGCTATGAAAAGAGGCCTTTTTTCGCCCTGCTGCCGCGCCCCCTGCTCCCTCTGCTTGAGCAACTGTTCGGTGTTTATGGCAAAGCCTATCGCGGGATAGCCCAGCCCGTAGTCGCCGTAGAGGTAGTCGTACCTGCCGCCCGAGAGCACCGCTTCGCTCGCGCCGAACGCGTACCCCTTTAACACCAGTCCGCTGTAATAGCCGTAGCCGTTCAAAAGCCCGAGGTCAATCGCGAGGTTTTTCTCAAAGCCATGCTCTTTGAGCGCGGCGTACACTTTTCCGATGTGGCCGAGAACGCCGTCCGCCGCCCCTCGGATGAGCCGCCTCGCCTCGTCAAGCACCTCTATTCCCCCGTAGAGGGCGGGCATCCTCAAAAGCGCCCCGACGCTCTCGCTCTTTGGAAATTTTTCAAGCAAGGTGGAGAGCGCGGGGTAGTTTTTTGCCTCTATCTTGTCCTTTATGTCCTGCTTTACTTCCTCGGGAAAATCGGTGGAATTGATAATTTGGGTGAAAAAGCCCATATGGCCTATCTCGAGCAAAAAGCCTTTGCCGCAGGTGCGCTCAAGGCTCCTAGCGGCAAGCAGGAGCGCCTCGATGTCGCCCTCAAGGCCGCCCAGCCCGACGAGCTCTATCCCCGCCTGCCGCACCTCGTCGTACAGGAGGTTTTCGCCCTTGTTCCTCTTGTACACGCTCTGGCAGTAATAGAGGCGGAAGGGGGGGCTTTGGTTTTTTAGCCTCGTGGAGACGAGGCGAGCCACGGGCTTTGTGGAATCGGGCCGAAGCGCCATCAGCCTGCCTTTGCTGTCAGCAAGTATGTACATGTCCTGCTGGGAGATGGCGCCCACCCCCGCGGAGAACACGTCGTAAAACTCTATCGCGGGAGTGCTTATCCCGCGATAGCCGCTCTCCGAAAAGAGCGCTGCCAGCGTGTCCTCTATTTTCTTGACCTGCTCAAAATCCTCAAAGAACAGGTCCCTCGTCCCCTCGGGGGTCAAACGGTCCAGCCTCTTCATCTCATCCCGCTCCCGCTTATGGAACGCCCCAATTTTTCTTTTTCGCGGTTTTGAGGCCGCAAGGCGCGTTTTGGCCCCAAACCGCGTAAAAACCTTATTTATAATAATAACACAACCAAAAAAGAATGTCAATTTATGTTTTAAATATGCTATAATACATATAATTCGTATATATGGAAAAAAACCCCGGCGGCAAGCGCCGACGGGGCGAGACGTGCTAAGGAGAAATGGACAAAGCTAACAGAACATGGATGCGCCTCGACAACATGGCAAACCTCTTCCCCGCCATAGAGAGGTTTTCCGCCGCGCCCATCTACAGGGTTCAGGCGGAGCTCGACAGGAAGGTGGAGTCCCAAATCCTGAAAGAGGCGCTCGACATGTGCTTAAAACGCTTCCCTTACTTTAAGGTGAGGCTTAAAAAGGGCCTTTTCTGGGCATACCTCGAGAGCAACCGAAAGCCCGCCGTGGTGTGGCCCGACGGGCCGTACCCCTGCGCCGGCATGGATTACCGCGCCAACAACCATTACCTGTTCAGGTTGAGGTGCAGGGAGAACGCGGTGGCGCTCGAGGCGCTTCACGCCCTCACAGACGGAGGGGGCTCCATGGTTTTCTTAAAGACGCTCGTCGCCCAGTACCTGCGCCTTTGCGGGGAAAAAATAGAGCCCGACAAGGGTCTCGGCGTGTGGGACATAGATGAGGAGCCCGACGAGGAAGAGTTTGCCGACAGCTTTTTGAAATACTACAACAAGGACATAAAATCCCTCGGCATCAAGTCGCCCGCATATCACTTCAGGGGCACGAGGCATAGGCAGGACGTAGCGAGCGTCATCTGCGGGCAGATGAGCGGAAGGCAGGTGGCGGAAACCGCAAGAAATTACGGCCTTTCGGTGACCGAATACCTCGTGGCGGTATACGTTCGGGCGCTGCTCAACGTGCAGGGGCGGACCAAAAACAGGAGGCCGGTAAGGGTATCCGTCCCCGTCAATCTTCGCAACTTCTTCCCCTCAAAGAGCATGAGGAACTTTACAAACTTTATCCTGTGCGAGGCGGACCCAAGGCTGGGCAGCTACCGCTTTGAGGACATCGCGGCGCAGGTTCACCATACCATGCGGCGGGGGCTGATTAAAAACAATCTGATAAAGAGCTTTTCCGGCAACGTCAACAGCGAGAAGAATTTCCTCGTGCGCGCGCTGCCCCTGGGGCTGAAGACCGTCATCCTGTCGCTCATCTATCACTTTAAAGGCGAAAACCAGTACAGCGGCAGCCTCTCAAACCTCGGCGTGGTGAAGCTTCCGCCCGACATGGAAAGGTTTGTGGAAAGCTTTTCGTGCTACCTCGCGCCAAACACCGTCAACCCCACCAACTGCGGCGCGGTTTGCTACAAGGACAAGCTGGTGGTGAGCTTTACGAGGACGGTCAGGGAAAGCCATATCGAGAGGGAGTTTTTCAGCTTTCTGGTAAAGCAGGGCGTCAAGGTAAAGGTAAAGAGCGGATCTTAAAAGAGGAGATAGGCCATGTATTGCGTAAGGTGCGGAGTGGAGCTTGCCGAAAAAGAGGGTTTTTGCCCGCTGTGCGGGACAAAAGCATACGACCCCGACGAGGTGGCAAAGCTGCTTTCGGAGTGCGAGGGAAAGGAGCGGCAGCCCGCCCCCGAGAGGGCGACAGTGAGGTATATAAAGAACAGGTACGTCGCCATAGTGCGCTTCTGTATCTTTATGTCGATGCTCATCCTCGTCATCGTAAACCTCTCTGTAAACGGGGGGCTCAACTGGTCGCTTTACCCGCTGAGCGTGCTGGCGCTGCTGTGGTTCTGCATGATCTTTCCCGTAAAGTACAGCCACAGGTTCCACCCCGTCATCCTCGTCAGCGCGTGCGTGGGCGCTGCCTCGCTCTTTCTGATAGCCATCGACCTTCTGACGGGCTTTGGGCGCTGGTCGCTTATAGCGCTGTATTCGGCGGCATACGCCTGCCTGGCGGTGTCGCTCCCCCTCTTGGCAAAAAAGCTCAACGCAAAGCACATTATAACTATTCTCGCGGCGTGCGCGGGGCTGTACCTCTTTGCTCTCGACTTCGAGGTGGGCTTTAAGGGCTGGTCGCTGTACGCAGCCTGCGGGATAGTTTTGCTGTGGTGCTTTGCCATGCTGCCGTTGTATTTGAACAAAAGCTACTCAGCGCTCATCTCCTTCATCGTAGACACGCTCGCGATAGCGCTCTTTTTGTACCTCGTTCTGATGGTAAACGGCGCTGAAGATAAATTCTTTAGCCTCGCCCTTCCCATAGCGCTGAGCGCCTGCCTGCCCGCCATACTCACTTGCGGAGTCTCCAAAGCGGCAAGGTTTTCCGTTTACGGCATACTCTCCTTAAGCTCCCTCTCAGCGGCAATCGCCAGCCTGCTGATCAACCTGTTTATAAACCTTAACCTTAAGGCACAGGCCTTTCTCAATCAATGGTCAATCATCACCGCCTCCTGCTGCCTCTTTGTCGCCGCTTTCCTCTTTGCGACAGAGAAGAGCAAAAAGATTAAGGAATATCTCAATAAAAAGCTAAATATTTGAAGACAAAAAGGCAGGCAAAAAGCGGCAAGGGCGCTTCTGCGGCAGCTCACGCCGCCCCTATTATTTAAAATGGTTATGAAAAGGGCTGAAGTTGTGGTATAATTAAGCAAATATGATGGAAAATTTTTGCGGCGATGCGATTGACGAGGCGGCGGCAAGGGAAATGAATCCCCTCGTGCTCGCGTTCGTCGGCGACAGCGTTCAGACGCTTTACATCAGGGCAAAGCTGGCGCTCTCCCACGACTTCAAGAGCGGCAAGCTGCACGAGCTTGCCAGCCGCTCGGTGTGCGCCGGGGCGCAGGCTAAGACATACGAAGAGATCAAGCACCTTCTCTCGGACGAGGAGATGGACATCTACAGGCGCGCTCGCAATTCAAAGAATTACAGCGGCCCAAAAAACGCCTCCGTCGCAGATTACCGCAAGGCCACGGGTTTTGAGGCGGTGCTCGGCTACCTCTATCTTACGGGAAAGCACGACAGGCTGTTCGAGCTTTTGAAACACAGCTGCAGGGAAATTTAAAAAACGAGGACATAAGATGCCAAGGGTAACGCGCAGGGTGGAGCTCATAAGGTATACGGAAAAACCTGAGGAAGCGGTGGCGCTCGCCGCCAAGCTGTGCTATTCCGACGCCGACCTATCAAGCCTTATGGAAGAGCTTTCCAAAAAGGATACCGCGGCATTTATTAAAAAGCTGATCGACATGGGACACCTCTCGCCCATCGAGCACGCAAGCTTCTCCTTCGCCATAGAGGGCGTCTCCAGGGCGCTGCTCGCACAGATAACCAGGCACAGGATAGCCAGCTTTTCGGTAAAGTCGCAGCGCTACGTCAGGGCGAGGGGAGGCTTCAACTATATTATCCCGCCCGCCATCGAGGCGCTCGGCGAGGGCGCAGTAAGGGAATTTGAGGCACAAATGGATACCATCTACTCCTTTTACGAGGGATGGCTCGGCAGGTTGGAGGAGGGCGAGAAGGGCAACGAGGACGCCCGCTTCGTGCTGCCCAACGCCGCCGAGTCCAAAATGATAGTTACCATGAACGCGCGCGAGCTGCTGCACTTTTTCTTCTTAAGGTGCTGCAACAGGGCCCAGTGGGAGATACGAGCCGTGGCGTGGGACATGCTCAAGCTGGCAGCGGGCGTGGCGCCGGCGCTCTTTTGCACGGCGGGCCCTTCATGCGTGCGGGGAAAGTGCAGCGAGGGCAAGATGAGCTGCGGAAAGATGGACGAAGTGAAAAAGCGCCACAGCGAGCTCACCTCAATTTATCGCGAATGAATAAAGTATATATTATATATGATAAAATCCCGCCCCGCCCGCGCGAAAATATCTTGAAAAATCGTCAAAAATATATTATATGAAGACCGAAGGGAAAAACGCCGTGCTCGAGCTGATAAAGTCGGGCAGGCAGGTCGACAAGGTTCTCATACAGCAGGGGGCGGAAAAGGGCGGGGGCGCAAAGCTGTTCGAGCTCATAAGGCAGAGCGGGGTAAAGTACCAGTTTGCGCCCAAGGAGCGCCTGGACAGGGAGAGCGCCGCGGACAGGCACCAGGGCTTTATAGCCTATACCGCAGATTACCGTTACGCCGAGCTCGAGGAGCTCATCGCCTTTTCAAAATACGAAGGCAAGCCGCCCCTCGTCGTCGTGCTCGACGGGATAGAGGACCCGCATAACCTGGGCAGCATAATCAGGGCGTGCGAGTGCGGCGGCGTGCACGGAATAATCATCCCCAAGGACAGGTCGGCACAGGTCAACGAGACGGCGATAAAGGTCTCGGCGGGCGCGGCCCATCACATAAAGGTGGCGCGCGTCACCAACCTTGCCTCCTGCATAAAGGCGTTGAAAGAGAACGGCTTCTGGGTGTTCGGAAGCGACAGCGAGGGCGAGAGCATGTACCGCGCCGACTTTTCGGGGGCCGTAGCGCTCGTCATCGGAAGCGAAGGCGGCGGCATGCGCAGGCTGACGCGGGAGCTTTGCGACAAGGTCGTCAGCATACCGATGTATGGCAAGGTCAATTCGCTCAACGCCTCGGTGGCGTGCGGCATAATCGTGTACGAGATTAACAGAAAGAGGCTGATGGAAGGTTGAGAGAGCTTAGCGACGAGGAACTTATCAAAAGGTACAGGGAAGGCGACACCGCCTGCCTCGACGAGCTCATCTACCGATACAAGGACAAGGTGCGCTCCAAGGCGAGGTGTTACTTTTTAATGGGCGGTGAGCAGGAGGACCTTGCGCAGGAGGGCATGATAGGCCTGTTTAAGGCGATAAGGGATTACCAGCCCGGCAAGAGTTCCCAATTTAAGACCTTCGCCAACCTGTGCGTCTCCCGCCAGCTCGCTTCCGCGCTCAAGTCCTCCAACAGACACAAGCACATCCCCTTAAACAGCTACATATCCTTTTACCAGAACTTAAACGACGAGTTGGAGCTCAAAGACGTGCTCGGAGCGAGCGAGCTTTCCCCCGAGCAGATAGTGATCGATAAAGAGGACGCCGACGACCTTTCAGCCAGCATAAACGCCAGGCTCTCAAGCCTTGAGAAGAGGGTCTTATATAAGTACATTCAGGGCTTGTCTTACGAACAGATATCCAAGGAACTCTTGATTTCCAAAAAGACCATAGACAACGCCCTTCAGAGAATAAAGAGGAAGCTGTCGCAAAAATGAGGCATCTCGCGCTTTACCGTAAATACCGTCCCGCCGACTTTGAATCGGTGATAGGGCAGGACCATATCGTGAGGATTCTCTCCTCGCAGGCAAAAAGCGGCAAGGTCGGCCACGCCTACCTGTTCTGCGGCACGCGCGGCACGGGCAAGACCTCGCTCGCCAAGATCTTCGCGAGGGCGGTAAGCTGCCAAAATCTGAAAGAGAGCGGCTCTCCCTGCAATGGATGCGAAGCTTGCCTTTCCTCGCTTGAGAAGGGCCTCGACGTGTTCGAGCTCGACGCTGCCTCAAACAACAGCGTGGACGACGTGCGCGACATAATCGAGAAGGCGCAGTACCCGCCCGTGGTTGGAAGGTATAAGGTGTACATCATTGACGAGGTGCACATGCTATCGGGCGCCGCTTTCAACGCGCTCCTAAAGACGCTCGAAGAGCCTCCCGCCCACTGCATATTCATCCTCGCCACCACAGAAGTGCACAGGCTCCCTCCCACCATACTTTCCAGGTGCATGAGGTTTGACTTCAAGCTCATCCCATCGCAGCAGATCGCCGCGCTCATAAGAAAGATTTTCGACGAAATCGGCGTAAAGTACGAGGACGACGCCGTGGCCGAAATAGCGAGGTTCGGAGAGGGAAGCGTGAGGGACGCGCTCTCCATCGCCGACACCTGCGCCTCGTACGGCGAAGGAGGCGTGCTCAGGTACAGCGACGTGCTGGAGATACTGTCGGCGACCGACAGGGGAAAGCTCGCCCAGCTCGCCTGCCGCATATTCGAGGGGGATGTGGGGGAGGTGCTGTCCTGCATCGAGGAGCTCGTGCAGGCGGGAAAGAGCATATCGGTACTTAACAGGGACCTTCTGGGGTTTATGAGGAACCTCGTGGTGGTAAAGAGCTGCGAGCGGCCGGAAGCCATCCTCGACTATACGAGGGAGACGCTGGACGTTCTGGCCCAAAGCGCCCAAAAGGCGGATATAAGTGCGCTGCTCAGGTGCATAGAGATATTCTCAGCCATCGAGACTGAGCTGAAATACAGCCTCCATCCCCGCGTGGTATTCGAGGCGGCCGCGCTGAAGGCATCCGTCCCCGCGTTCGACAACTCTCCCGAGAGGCTTGATGCGAGGATGGCGGCGCTCGAGAAGGAGATTGAAAAGCTCAAGGAAGAAGGGATAAGGCTTCAGCCAAAGTCCCAAGGGCAAGCGGCGGTAGGCGAGCCAAAGAGAGAGGAAAGCGGCGGGAAAAGAGAAGATTTTACGCAGCCTCCTGAAGAGAAAAAGGAGGGGGGCGGCATAGAGCGGGACGGCGCGGCGGCCGGGGCGACGCAACCCAAAGCCGAGCAAGAGAAAGAAGAAAAGGAGAAGGCGCAGACCGAGAGCGCCGCCGCCATCTGGGGCGGCGTGGTGAGGGCGCTGCGGCAGGAGGGCGCTGGCCTGCTGTACACGCTGTGCTCGGGGCTCTCCGCCGAAATCTCCGGCAACGACTTTATCATATGCGGCTCAAACGAGATGGCGCTGGAGATAATAAAAAAGCCCAAGAATATGGACAGAATAAAGGGCATCGTCAATCAGGGCAGGGAATATAATATTATAGTGCGCAGCGCGGCAAAGGATACTTCCAGGGACATAGAAAAACTCAGGGAGCTGTCTCAGGATAAGCTCATAATCCAAGAATAAAGGCGGAGGTTTGTATGAAGAACAGGTTCGGCGGCTTCGGAGGCTTTTCCGGCGGCGGCAACTTGCAGCAGCTCATGAAGCAGGCGCAGGCAATGCAGCAGAAGATGCTCGAGGCGCAGCAAGAGATAGAGCAAGCCCAGCTCGAGGGCAGCGCGGGCGGCGACATGGTCAAGGTCTCCATTGACGGAAACAAGGTGCTAAAGGCCATAAAGATTGACCCGAAAGTATGCGACCCTGAGGATACCGAGATGCTCGAGGACCTCATAATGGCGGCGATGAGCGACGCCTATTCCAAGGCGGATGAGCTGAGGGAAGAAAAGCTGGGCCCTTTGGGCAACCTGGGGCTGTAAAGGGGCGATTTTTCGCGCCGCAAGCAATTTCCCCAAAAGATTTTAAAGGAAAAGGAAAAATCTTAAAGATGAGCTTTATAGAACCCATCGCCAAACTGATAAGCGCTCTGACAAAGCTTCCCGGCGTGGGGCCCAAGACCGCGCAGAGGTATGCCTATTCCATAATAAACATGGGGCAAGAGGAGGCGCTCGCCCTCGTCGAGGCCATAAGGGAAGCCCGGGGAAAGGTGCGCTACTGCTCCAAGTGCGGCAATTTCACAGACGCCGACCCGTGCGTCATCTGCCGCACCAGGGACAAGACTATTATTTGCGTAGTTAAGGAACCCAAAGACGTGTTGGCGCTCGAGAAGGTGAGAAGCTACAAGGGCGTGTACCACGTGCTGCACGGCACCATCAATCCCCTCGAGGGCAAGGGCCCCGACGACATCAGGATAAGGGAACTTTTAAAGAGGATTGAAAAGGGCGGCGTGAGGGAAGTGATAATGGCCACCAACACCGACGCCGAGGGGGACGCCACCGCCATGTACATCGCCCGCCTGCTGAAGGGCCTGGGGGTAAAGGTCACCCGCATAGCGCAGGGTATGCCCATCGGCGCCGACATAGAGTACGCGGATGAAGTGACGCTCTCAAAGGCGATTGAAGATAGGAAGAGCATGGATTGAGATTAAATAATTATCCTAATTATCTATTTCTTTAAGTAAGTCTATTTTATTCAATTATAGAGAATTTTTTCCTATATATTTCAAAGTTGCTATCCATAATATTTTTTTGCCATTTTCCTTTAATCAATTTCCTTATCTTTTCCTTTCGATAGCGATTAGTAGGCACTGCAATTTTTTCGGACAAAAACGTCGTGTAAAATGTTGTAATAGCAAGACAAGTAAGCTTTTGGAGTTAAGTCATGAAGAAAAAATGGTTATTGGTTTTCATCGCGGTTTTTATGGTGTTAGCCTATCCCGGGATAAACGCTTACGCGGACATGGGTCCAAAGCCTTCGGTGACAATAAGCTTTTATGGGCTTGAGGGAAAGAGCTATTATGTGACACTGCTCTCGAAAACCAGTTCTACGGGGCCGTGGTCGGTAGACGGCGAGCCCTATGGCGACGTGAGCGAGGAGATAGCCCAAAAGTTCAGGCAGTATCAGGACCCCGACGGGTTTTATTTTCTAAATTACTATAAGCTTTGCGAGGAAAACGACATATTCGAGTGGACGTATCACCCGCCCCAAGAGTTCAAGATACTGCTGTACTTCCCCGATGAGGACAGGTTTTTGGCCAGCAAGTCCTCTTACGAAAGGTACGCCTTTGACAGCTACTTCAAGGTGGAGGTATCCTCGGGGGCGATAGCAATCGAGGAGGGGCAGGTAGTAAAAAACTACGATTACCTGAACGAGGCGTTGGAGTTTTTGATGAGAGTCGCCGTTACTCTCGCTATTGAGATTGGCCTGGCGCTGCTTTTAAAGTACAATAAAAAAGAATATCTTAAAGTCATCGGATTTACCAACCTTGGCACCCAAACTTTCCTTAGCGCCGCAGTGGTGCTTTCCACCTACTTTCACGGCGCGCTCTCCTCGATATTCTTTTTACCCGCCCTTGAAATCATCGTGTTTATCGCGGAAGCCACCGTTTATTCCATCTTTTTCAAAAAGATTAATCCCGACAAAAATTCCCATCCCATCGCCTTTTCCTTCCTCGCCAACTTGCTCTCCTTTATCGCCGGGCTGTTTATATACAGGCTCTTTTAAAAGGCAAAAAAAAAGGGGCCTCAATAGTCCCTTTTCGCCTGCAAAGCAAGCCTGATTTTCCTATTCCTCAATATTCAGCTTTCTGCAAAGCCTCTGCACTCCCAGGGTGATGAGCACTCCCGCTGCAGCGGCGAGGACGGAAAAGAGTATTTCCCACCCCGATGGAATGTTTTCCATGAATATCTGTATCATGGAACCTATCACAAAGCCGAGGATGATTGAATAAGTCCCCCTGGGGTATTTCCGGAGCAGGTTTTCCACTGCCTTGACGGTGAGTATGGTTCCGAGGGCAATCCCTGCGGCAAAGGGTATCAGGTAGGAAAAATTAAGCTCGTTTATCGCCTCCATCGTGATATCGTAAAGGCCTATGGTAAGAAGGAAAAATGAGCCGCTGATTCCAGGCAGCACCAGCGCAATCGCCGAGACAAACCCCGCAAAAAGCATAAACACCATGTTGACGATGCCTTCGCTGGAGGCGAGGTCAATCACCGCGGTCTTTGAAGAGGACATCGCCATCACGATGGCGGCGCCGAGCAGGAACAATGCGACGTCCTTTGCCTTTATACCGCCATCCTCCTCGCCCGAAACCCTTATGCCCGCCTTGTCGAGCAGCGGCGGAAAGCCTCCCGCGATTATGCCCAAAAACAGAAAGATGGTGGCGTGCCTGGCGTGTTCCAGCGCAAAGGTAACTATGTTGCTAAAGAGCAATATCCCCGCCCCTGCCCCAAGCCCCATAAAGAGCAGGAACAGCAAGTTTTCCCTTATGTTTTTGAAAAACTTGCCGACGGCGTTTATAATCTTGTCGTAAATGCCGAGGATAATAGCCATCGTGCCGCCGCTCATGCCTAGCACTAATGCAATGCCTACGATTATACCTTTTAAGAAATTGAAAAAATGGCTCATGTTCAGCTCGCATCCAAAGTTATTTACAACATTATACCAGAAAGTATGCCCGAGAAAAAGGAAATATGCAAAGAAAAAAGGCCTCTTTCCCAAGAGGCCCTTTAACTTTGGCTTTAGCTCTGCGCCAAGAAAGGCGGAATGGCGTCGGGGAAGAAGCTGAATATTACCGCCACGGCGGCGAGCACCACGAAGATCACGAAGAAGGCGAAGCTGCGCTTTACCGCAAACTCCAGGCCCACTATGATTATGGTGCCAAGTATCATGTACTCGCGGATCGTCCACAAAAGGCTTACCAGGTTGTCATCCGTGAGGAAATTTAACGTCCCGTCTAAGTACAGAAAAGCCGCGAACGCTATGGTGAGCACCGCGAGGATTTCGCCCAACACGTCGAGCACCTTTGACAAATTTTTGCCGATTTTCATCTCATTATCCTCCTAATTCTATTATATTAATATTTATTTATTTATGAAAATACATACTCATATTTTATATTATTCAACAAAATTGGCTATATTATTCGGAAAATATTTTTATATTAATCAGAGCGTAGAAAAAGGCGGTTTAGTGAAAGGATGTCGGGTTTTCTTTTCTCGCGCCCATAGGCCTTACGCAATAAATGGTCCTCTGAAACCAAGTCCTCTATTGATATTACTCTTAACTGCTTCCGCTTCTCTATCCTTTTCCGTTAGCATTTTCCCTACCCCTACACCTTTTTCCTTTATTATACCATTAAACCCCTTTAAAATCTACAATTTAAAGAAGTTTTTCTACAGACTGAAATCGCCCTGTAGCTGGGGCGGTTTTTTTGTCGTTTTAGGGCAAAAAATATCATAAAGGCGCGTTTTCTCCCATATATTATTACCGACAACTGATTTGGGGGAAGTGGCCTTGAAAGATTACATAGTCAAGCGGGTTATCGAAGTGTCAAATTATATAATCGAGACTGGCAGCACGGTGAGGGAAGCGGCCAAAGTGTTCGAGATAAGCAAGAGCACCGTGCACAAGGACTGCACGGAGAGGCTCTATGACATAGACAGGAAACTTTACGCCAGTGTGAAGAATGTTCTCAAGCTCAACCTCTCACAAAGGCACCTGCGCGGCGGCGAGGCGACGAGGAGAAAATATCTCTTGAAGAAAAAAAGGTAAAAATCTTCCAAAAAGGCAAGAACGAGGGCAAACGCTTTACGGCGCTTGCCCTGTTTGCGCTTTTGGGGATTTTGCCCGCGATAAAATTTTTGCCCTGATAAAGTTTGACAACCGCCCTATTTTTTAGTAGAATAAATAAGCTCAAGTATAAAGCGGACGTGTTTCCGTAGCTCAGTTGGATAGAGCGAACGCCTCCTAAGCGTTAGGCCGTGGGTTCGACTCCCGCCGGGAACACCACAGCGCCGGCCAGAAAACTGCCGGCATTTTTTTGCGCTTTTTTTGCAGATAAAGGGCGCAGAGCTCACCTTATCAGGTCCTTCACCACTTCCGAGGCTATTATCAGCCCGCACACAGAGGGCACAAAAGGCACGCTTCCGGGAGGTTGCTTTCTGGCGTCCATCCTCGTTTGGGGCTTTTTCGGCGGCTCTGTGGAATAGACCACCTTGAGGCTGTCGATTCCCCTCGCCTTAAGCTCCCTCCTCATCACCTTTGCGAGGGGGCACACCGAGGTCTCTTTGATGTCCGCCACCTTAAAGGCGCGGGGGTCGAGCTTGTTGCCCGCGCCCATGCTGCTTATTACGGACACGCCCGCGACCTTTGCCCTCTCGATTATGCACAGCTTTGCCGTAACCGTGTCCACGGCGTCCACCACGTAATCGTAGCCGCCCAAGGGAAACCGGTCGGCGTTTTTGGGAAGGTAAAAGCAGTTGTATACCTCTACCGAGACGGCGGGGTTTATGTCGAGCATTCTCTCCCTCATCACCTCCGCCTTGTACCTCCCGATGGTGCTGTGCAGCGCGACGAGCTGCCTGTTCAGGTTTGAGAACGCCACCACGTCCCTGTCAAAGAGCGCAAAGCTACCCACGCCGGCGCGGCACAGCGCCTCGGCGACAAAGGAGCCCACCCCGCCAAGTCCAAAAATGGCGACCTTAGCCTTTTTCAGCCTCTCTATGGCTTGTTGTCCGAGAAGCATTCTGGTCCTCGAAAACATATCTTCCATAGCTTGCCCTCAAAGAGCCTGGGTTTTTCAGTAAAAATTATACCAGCATTTTGCGTATTTTGAAAACAAATGATTTATGTTTGATTATTATCCGCTATGGAATTATAATAGTATTGCTTAGAGACTATTTTTCGGGAGAACATCAATGGATTTTTTGCTTGAGGGAATATCTTCGCTGGACCCCTTATCGGCGGGAATGATTTTGATTGGGTTGGTTCTCATCTTTCTCGCGATCAAGTTCCAGATGGAACCCGCGCTGCTGCTTCCGATAGGCTTTGGGGCGATACTGGTCAACCTGCCTAATTCGGGCGTCATCGGGGTTGACGATAGCGGCTTCGTCGGGATAATCCAGTGGCTTTACGAGGTGGGTATAGAGATGTCCGAGGCCATGCCGCTGCTGCTGTTTATCGGCATAGGCGCCATGATTGACTTCGGGCCCCTGCTCTCAAACCCCAAGCTGCTCTTCTTCGGGGCGGCGGCGCAGGTAGGGATATTCCTGACGGTGATACTCGCATCTTGGATCGGCAGCGTGACGGGCATTATTGATTTTAAGGACGCCCTTTCCATCGGCATTATCGGCGCCGCGGACGGGCCCACGTCCATCCTCGTCGCCATAACCTCCGGCACCAAATACGTAGGCGCCATAACCGTGGTGGCCTACTCCTACATGGCGCTGGTGCCTATCATTCAGCCTTTTGCCATCAAACTCGTAACGACAAAGAGAGAGAGAATGATACCCATGCCCTATAGCTCCAACAGCGTGAGCAAGCTTACGAAAATCCTCTTTCCCATTGTGGTGACCCTGGTCGCGGGGCTCATCGCGCCCGCATCCATCGCGCTCGTGGGCTTTTTGATGTTCGGCAACCTGATTAAGGAGTGCGGCGTGCTGAGCAGCCTCTCTGAGACGGCGAGCAAGGTGCTCTCGAACCTCATAACCCTGCTGCTTGGCATAACGATAGCGTTTAACATGAAGGCGGAAGACTTTTTGACCCCCGTAACGCTACTAATTATGAGCCTCGGCCTGTTCGCCTTCGTGTTCGACACGGTAGGCGGCGTGATGTTCGCTAAGCTTTTAAACCTGTTCTTAAAGAAGAAGATAAACCCAATGGTGGGTGCCGCGGGGATTTCGGCCTTCCCCATGTCCGCGAGAGTGGTGCAGAAGCTCGGCCAGGAGGCAGACCCGCAGAACCATTTGCTCATGCACGCGGTGGGGGCAAACGTTGCGGGCCAGATCGCCTCGGTCATCGCGGGCGGCATGATCTTAAGCTTTTTGGCGTGAGGTAAAAGGTTATGGAAAATATATTGAGGTCTTTGGACGTCTTGTGGAAGGGGATGCTCGCCATATTCATCGTGATAGGCGCAGTGTTCCTCTTCGTGTTCCTCATGAACCGTTTAGACAACCTAAACAAGAAGAAGAGGCAGGACAAGTAGCCTTGCCATGGAAAAGACGGTTGTTATAACCGGCGCCTCGGGCGGGCTGGGAAGCAGCCTGGCGCAGGTGTTTACTAAAAACGGATATACCGTGTGCGAGCTGTCGAGGACAAACCCCGGCGGCCTTGACAATTTTTTTTATTGCGACGTGACCAGCGAGGAGAGCGTAGAGGCGGCCTTTGAGGGCATAAAGGGCAGGTTCGGCGAGGTCGACCTCGTGATAATAAACGCAGGCGTAGGCATTGCGGGCGAGACCGCGCTCATGCCGTCGGAGCTTGCCAAAAGGGCGCTCGACGTGAATCTTTTGGGCGCCCTTTATACCGCCAAAGCCGCGGCGAGGTGCCTAAAAAAGGGCGGAAGGCTTGTCGGCATAAGCTCCGCCGCCGCCTTCTTCGCGCTGCCCTACCGCAGCCTGTACGCCGCCACCAAGGCCGCGCTCAACCTAATGCTGTGGGGGTTTTCCATGGAAGAGCCCGGCATCGAGGTAACCTCAATCTGCCCCGGGGAGATAGACACCCCGTTTACACAAAACAGGCTGTGGCACATAGACGAGGGGTCCCCCCACGCCGCAAGGCTTAAAAAAATCGCCAAGAAGTTCGAGGAAAACCGCAAAAAGCGCATGGACCCCGAGAAGGTTGCAAAAAAAATCTTCGGTATCTGCCAAAAAAAGAGGCTCTCCCCGTTATATATAATAGGCGCAAAGTACAAGTTTTTTTATTTACTGCAAAAAATATTGCCTCAAAGGGCAATGATGGCGCTTGCGGCAAAAAAGTACGGTGCCGAGGACGAATGATTTTTTTGGGCAAAATAATGGACCCACGCCAATATATTTCCGCAAAAGATTGTTATATATATATGGCAAAGTGCCGAGAATGAATGATTTTTGGGGCAGGATAATTGACTCCCATGCCCATATATTTCCGCATAAGATCGCGCTCAAGGCGAGCGAGAGCATAGGCAAATTCTACGGCCTGCCCATGGCTGCAGTAGGCACCATTGGGCAGCTCCTCGAGAGCGGCTCTAAAATAGGCGCGGCAAGGTATGTGGTAAGCTCCACCGCCACAAAGCGCGAGCAGGTGAGGGCTATAAATGGCTTTATCGCCGAGGCGGCAAAAAGATACCCCCAGTTTGTTGGGCTGATGACGCTCCACCAGGACATGTCACCGCAGGAAATAGAAGAGGAGATAGGCTTTGCCGTAAAAAACGACTTTAAGGGAATAAAACTGCACCCCGACTTCCAAGAGGTTGCCATTGACCACAGAAAATTGTACAATATATATTGTGCGGCGCAGGGGCGGCTGCCTATCCTGATACATACCGGAGACAAAAGGTACAGTTACTCCAACCCTTACAGGCTGGCAAAGGTGCTGAGGGAATTTCCGCAGCTTAAGGCCATTGCCGCGCACTTTGGCGGCTACAGCGAGTGGGACAGCCTGGACTGTTACAAGGGTCTTGACAACATATTCTTCGACACCTGCTCCTCACTTAAGTTTTTGCCAAGGGAGAAGGCGAGGCGCATTGTCTGTGCTTTCGGCGCCGAGAGGTTTTTGTTCGGCACCGACTTTCCCATGTGGAGCCACGAGGAGGAACTGAAGCTGCTATTGAACCTTGGTTTAAGCTCAAAAGATGTGGAGTGTATACTGTACAAAAACGCTGAAAAGTTTTATAATATAGGCTAAGCGCCCCATATCGGGGCTCATCATTAAGACGAGGTGTTTAAAATGGAGCAAGAGATAGAGCTGGTGGGCAAAATCGGCTCCATGGCTCTCATCAACAAGGAAGACAACGACATAGATTACAACATCTTCTGCCGCATCTCCAAGGAGCTAAGGCCGGGATACGTCTTCGTGTCCTCGGGAGCCACGGAGATAGGCAGGCTGGACTACATAAAGAGGACGGGCAGGGAGCTTGTGGGCGACCCCGACGAGGTGAAGACCGACTACGCGGCGCAGGGTCAGGCAATCCTCATGCAGAATTACAGGCAATTCATCCATCCCTCTTACTCGGTGAGGCAGGTGCTCGTCGAGCACCTGCACTTCAACGACCCTGAAAAGAGAAAGCACCTTAAGGAGTTTCTCTTAAGGTGCCCCGCCCAAAACGCCATCCCCATAATTAACTACAACGACGCCGTCAGCTTTGAGGAAAACAGGAAGCTTGAGATAGCGCTGCTTTCGGCAAAGAGTAAAAAGGTGGTCGAGTGCGTGGACAACGACGAGACCGCGGCCCAGATAGCGTGCCTTTTAAACGCAAAGTACCTTTTAATTTTGACGAGCGTCGACGGCATTTACTTTGACTTCGCCGACCCTTCGACGCTGGTTAAAGAGATTTCGGGCAGAAGCGCAGAGGAGGTGCTGCGGAATATAGAGCGCTGCAAGGCATCCTGCAAGGGCTCAAGCAGAAAGGGCTCAAACGGCGCGCGCGCCAAGCTCGAATACATAAAGGACGCCGTAATCGGCGGCACCACAGTAAAAATCGCTAACGCCAAGTACAGGATTAGCGACATCATGGCGGGCAGGGCACCCTGCACCACCATAGGTATAAAGCGGGAGTAAAAGCGTATGAACATCTTAGAGGCTATTTTGCTTGGTCTGGTGCAGGGGCTGACAGAGTTCTTGCCGATATCGAGTTCGGGGCACCTCTTGCTGCTGCAGGATATAATGGGAATTTACGAGAACAGGGCGCTCGTTTCCGTAATGCTGCACCTTGGGACGCTGCTCGCCGTGGTAATCTTCTTTTTTAAAGACCTTCTCGCCCTGCTGAAAAAACCCTATAATACTTTATTAAACCTGATAATTGCCACTATCCCTGCTGCCCTTGTCATGCCCCTTATCAAAGAACACGTGGAGGCGCTGTTCGGCCCGACATTTTACTGCTTCGGCTTTCTCATAACCGCGGTGGTTCTGCTTCTCACCGAGATTATTTCAAAAAAGAATATAGGGACGCCGGCAGAAGAGGTCGACTCAAAAAAGGCGCTGGCGATGGGACTCGCCCAGGCCGTCGCGGTAATCCCCGGCATAAGCAGGAGCGGCTCGACGATATGCGCGGGAGTGCTCTCGGAGGCAAAGAGGGAGGCAGTGGCAAAATTTTCCTTTCTGATGAGCGTGCCGGTCATCCTGGGCTCTTCGGCTGTCTCAGCGCTGGAAATTTCCACCCTGCAGATAGACGCGCTGCCCCTTCTCTTGGGCATGGCCTCGGCATTCGTCACCGGTATCTTATCCATAAAGCTTATGATGAAGGCGATAAAAAAGAGCAATTACAGGTGGTTCTCTGCCTACCTCTTTTTGCTGTTTGCCCTGGTCTTTACCAACATATTCATAGCGCGGATATGGTGAGATGCGCTTTGAAAAAAATAGCACTTTGTTTTTCTTATTGTTTGACACGTACATAATTATGATGTAGAATATTTTTATTACAACTTGAGGTGAATGATGGAGCTGACCCTGAATAAACTCATCGACTTGATGTTGAAGAAGATATGGCTAATCGTTTTGATTGTAATAATTTCCGGAATAAGCGCCTTCGCAATATCCAGTTTTGTTATACAGTCTAAGTACAGCAGCAGCACAACCGTGATGATAATCAAGACGGATACCGAACTTCCGGCCAACATCACCCAGCTCAAGGCGGACTATATGGAATTCACGAGGAGCGACGTCTTTCTGGCCAATGTGGATGAGAATTTAAATACCGAGGAAAACCTGGAGCAGTACGGCCTAAGGGAAGCCGTTCACGTAAACCGAATCAAGAAATACCTTTCCGTAAATCAGAACAACACTAACTCCTCTGCCTTTGACATCGTCGTGGTGGCGGAAGACCCCAACATAGCGTATTCCATCTGCAGGGAAATAGAAAAGAGCGCCTCCCAGATTTACAAAAAATCCACCAAGTTCCGCGGCACCGACATTGAGATAATCAATGAGGCCAAATACAACGCCATCCCGATTTCCCCTAACGTCACTTTAAACACCGTCGTGGGGGTATTTTTGGGCATTGTTTTGTCTTTTCTCGTGATAATCGTGCTCCACATGATAGACAACAGCGTCAAGGACGAAAACGATTTGATTGACAATTACAATTTGCCTCTGCTCGGCGTGGTCTACACCAATACGAGCGCCGACGAATTAATGGAAAACGGAGATAACAATGGCAAAAACTAAGAATCTCAATAGCGTAACGCTCAGCAGGCTGCCACGCAAAGATATCCTTTTAAAGGACATGGATGCCACAGAGGTCGAGGCGTTCAAGACCATTCGTACCAGCATATTCTTTTCGCTGGTGCAGGTTGAGGGCTGCAAGAAGCTGCTCTTTACCTCTTCGGTGAGCAAGGAGGGAAAGTCCACGGTGGTGGTCAACCTTGCCATCACGGTGTCGATGACCAACGCCAAGGTGCTGCTTATAGACTGCGACCTGAGGAAGCCCCGAATGCACAGGTTTTTCAAGGACAAGAGCATACCCGGCCTGTCAAACTACCTGCTTGGGGAAAACGACCTCGACAGCATAATAAAGAAGACGGAAATTCCCAACCTGCACGTCATCTACGCGGGGGCAATTCCGCCAAACCCCGTGGAGCTGCTTGACAGCAAGGTTTTTCAGGAAATGATGGATACCCTCTCGCAGAGTTATGAATACATCTTTATAGACTGCCCTCCCTTGCTCGAGGTCACCGATGCTCTGGTGGTCTCCAAGCTGTGCTCCGGCACCGTGCTGGTGGCAAGGCAAAAGTACACCACCCACAGGTTCATCCACCAGGCGCTCAAGAAGCTGGATTTCGCCAACGCCAAAGTGCTCGGCTTTGTCTTAAACGACGTCCCCAAGAAAAAGAACAAATACTATTACAGGTATATAACCTGATGATAAGCCCCTCAAAAGGGGCTTTTTTGATGGCCCTTAAAAGGGTAATGTTTAAAAATCCCTTTATAAAAAACAAATTCCCCAAACTTCCAAAGTTCTTGCTTTTTGCCTTCTTATCAAGTAAAATAATGAAGGTAAAATACGCCTTTGGGGACAAATATGGTGGATTTTAAAAAGCTTAAGAGCGGAAGCGACATAAGGGGCACCGCCCTGGGTCCCGACGCCGCGCTCACTGACCCCGTGGTTTACGATATAGCGAGGGGCTTTGCGTATTATATCTGCGAAAAGCTGGGAAAAAGCCCCCGTCAGCTCAAAGTCGCGGTGGGCAACGACTCGCGCCTTTCAGGAGAGAGGATAAACGCCTGCGTTTGCAGGGCGCTGACGGAGAGCGGGATATCCGTGTTCAACCTCGGGCTGATATCCACCCCGGCGATGTTCATGGCGACGCTTAAAGACACGCTCGACTGCGACGCGTCGGTGATGATTACGGCAAGCCACCACCCGTTTGACAAAAACGGCCTCAAGTTCTTCACCAAGGAAGGTGGCCTCGAGGGAAGCGATATCTCCAAAATTTTGGAATACGCCGAGCAGAAGAGGTTCCTCCCCGAGGGAAAGGGAAAGGGCGGCAAGGTTGAGAAAACAGACTTCATGGGCGTATACGCCGGCATCCTAAGGGACAAGATAAGAAAGGCCACCGGCGAAAAGAAGTCCCTCGAGGGCTTTAAGATAGCGGTGGACGCTGGCAACGGCGCGGGCGGCTTCTTCGCCGAGCTCGTGCTGAAGCCGCTCGGGGCGGACACTTCGGGCAGCCAGTTCCTTGAGCCCGACGGCAGGTTCCCAAACCACGTCCCCAACCCCGAGGACAAGGAAGCCATGGAGGCGATCTGCCGCGCGGTGGTTGAAAGCAAGGCGGACTTCGGCATAATCTTTGACACCGACGTCGACAGGGCGGGAGCGGTGTCTTCCGACGGCGAGGAGATAAACAAAAGCAGGCTGATCGCGCTTATCTCAGCTATTCTGCTCGAGGAAGAGCCAGGCGCCTGGATTGTCACCGACAGCATAACCAGTGACGGCCTCACCGAGTTCATTGAGGAGAGGGGCGGCCACCATCACAGGTTTAAAAGGGGCTACAAAAACGTCATCAACGAGGCGATAAGGCTTAACAGGGAAGGCAAGAATTGCCCGCTCGCCATCGAGACCAGCGGCCACGCCGCCTTGAGGGAAAACTTCTTCCTCGACGACGGGGCATACCTCATCATCCGCCTTCTCATTAAGATGGCGCAGCTTAAAAAGCAGGGCAAAAAGCTGACCGACCTCATAGAGGGCCTCAAGGTGCCTCTTGAGGAGAAGGAGATAAGGATGAACATAAAGGCCCCCGATTTTGCCGCCTACGGCAACATGGTGCTGGAAAAGCTGAAAGGGTATGTCAAGGCGAGGGCTGACTTCATCCCCGCAAAAGAGAATTACGAGGGCTATAGGGTGTCCTTTGCAAAGGGCGAGGGCGACGGATGGTTTTTGCTCAGGATGAGCCTTCACGATCCCATAATGCCGCTCAATATTGAGAGCAATTCCCCGGGCGGAACCAAGCTCATCGCCAAAAAGCTGTACGAGTTTTTAAAAGATTTCGACGGACTGGACACGGCCAGACTTGCCGATTTTATAAATAATTAATACGGGAGGAGCAAATGGATATAAAGAAACTCACCGCCGACACCATAAGGATACTTTCCGCCGAAGCCGTACAGAGAGCAAATTCGGGCCACCCCGGCCTTCCCATGGGCGCCGCCGACATGGCATACGCCCTGTGGGCGGAGCACAGGGTATTCGACCCGCGCGACCCGTCCTTCCCCAACAGGGACAGGTTCGTGCTGTCGGCAGGCCACGGCTCCATGCTCATCTATTCGCTGCTGCACCTTTTCGGTTTTGACGTTTCCATGGAGGACATAAAGAATTTCCGCCAGCTGGGCAGCAAGACTCCAGGCCACCCCGAGTACGGGCACACGCCGGGCGTGGAAACCACCACGGGCCCCCTCGGTCAGGGAATAGCCAACGCCGTGGGGATGGCGCTCGCCGAGAGCCACCTTGCCACCAAGTTCAACAGGGAAGGCTTCCCCATCGTGGATCACTACACCTACGTGCTGGCGGGCGACGGCTGCATGATGGAGGGAATCGAGTACGAGGCGGCGTCCTTTGCCGGCACCAACAAGCTGGGCAAGCTCATCGTGCTCTATGACGACAACGGCATATCCATCGAGGGCAGCACGGACATCACCTTTACCGAAAACGTGGGCAAAAGGCACGAGGCGCAGGGCTGGCACGTGCTCTACGTGGAAAACGGCAACGACATCGCCGCCGTCTCGAGGGCGATAAAAAAGGCAAAAAAGGTCAAAGACAAGCCCTCGCTGATTGTCTGCAAGACGACGATAGGGTATGGCTCGCCCCTCGCCGGAAAATGCGACTGCCACGGCGCTCCGCTGGGAGAGGCGCATCTCGAGGCCACCAAGAAAACCCTGGGCTGGAACTGTCCCCCGTTCACCGTACCCGAGGAAGTGAGGGAACACACCTTAAAGATCGCCGCGAGGGGAAGACGCGCCCACAACAAGTGGAAGAGGATGTTCAAGCAGTATAAGGAGAAATACCCCGGGCTGGCAAAGGAATTCGAGGACTACATTAAGGGCAGGCTGCCCGACCTTTTGGGTAACGAGGAACTGTTCAAGTTTGAAAAGCCCGACGCCACCAGGAACACCAGCTACGCCGTGCTCAACAAGCTGGCGGAGCTTATCCCCAACCTCATAGGCGGCTCGGCCGACCTCGCTCCTTCCAACAAGACAATAATGAAATCGAGGCCGTCATACAGCCCCGAGAACAGGCTGGGCACCAATCTGCATTTCGGGGTGCGCGAGCACGCCATGGCGGCAATCACTAACGGAATACAGCTTCACGGCGGGCTGAGGGCATACTGCGCCACCTTCTTCGTGTTCTCCGATTACATGAAGAACGCCTTGAGGATGAGCGCTCTCATGAACATTCCCGTCACCTACGTGCTCACGCACGATAGTATAGGCGTGGGCGAGGACGGACCCACTCACCAGCCCGTGGAGCACCTTATCTCGCTGCGCTCCATCCCCGGGCTAAAAGTTTTCCGCCCCGCCGACGGCAAGGAGACCGCGGCGGCATGGATTTCGGCGCTTACGGGCAAGGGGCCGACGGCGCTTGTGCTCACCCGCCAGACCCTGCCACAGTATGAGGAGACGGGGAAAGATGCCCTAAAGGGCGGCTATGTCCTCTCCGATTCACAAAAGAGAAGGCCCGACATAATACTGATGGCGAGCGGCTCTGAGGTTGAGCTCGTCATGAAGGCAAAGAAGGAGCTTGCCCAAAAGGGCATCGATGCCAGGGTGGTTTCCATGCCCTGCCTTGAGCTGTTCGACGCCCAGCCAAAGAGCTACAGGGGAAAGGTGCTTCCCTCATCTGTAAGGGCAAGGCTTGCGGTGGAGGCGGGCACGGCTCACAGCTGGTATAAGTATGTGGGCCTTGACGGCGATACCGTGACTATAAACACCTTCGGAGCCAGCGCCCCCGCAAACCAGCTCTTCGAGCACTTCGGCTTCACCGTCGAGAATGTGGTAAACAAAGCGCTGGAAGTGATAGAGAGAAACAAGTAAGCTAAAAGGCTGTCACCCAAAGCGGACAGCCTTTTTTGATCTTTACCAAAAATAACCTTTAAATTACATGTCTCACTGTGCTTCCCCTTTCGCCGTCGGGAGGAGAGACTATGATCTTGCTTCCCATCCTCTGCATCAGCTCGGGAACATGGGAAATTATGCCTATGGTGAAATTTGTCCTCTTGAGCTTTTCCAGTATATTCATCACGGTATCGCAAAGCTCCCTGTCCAACGTGCCGAAACCTTCGTCAAGGAAGAAAAATTCTATGGGCTTGTCGGACATCCTCACTATGGTCTCGGTGAGCGCCAGCGCCAGGGAGAGGGAGACCAGAAAGGTCTCGCCGCCCGAGAGCGTCTCCACCGCCCTCATCTCGCCGCCGCTGTAATTGTCCTCCACAAAGAAATTTCCGCCCTGGTAGCACAGCCTGTACCTGCCGCCGGTTAAATGGGAGGTATGGCGGGAGGCTGCCGCGGTTATGTCCTGAACGTATTCCTCGGCGACAAATTCCATAAAGCTCTTGCCCCGAACCAGCTTCTGCAGCGTCTCCAAGTGGCCGCATAGCTTTTCGGCGCCCTTGAGCTCTTTCTTAAGCATAGACAGCTTTTCCCAGTTGATGTTTAGGTTGTCCCGCCTGCTCCTCTTTACCGCGAGGTCGGAAAGCTTATCCTGATGTTCTTTTCTGAGCTCATTTAGCCTTTTCGCGCTCTCTTCCACGCTCTGCTCGGTGACGGAGGCGTCGTATTTAACCTTTAATTTATCATAGTTATCTTCCGTTAGCAAGAGGCTTTGCTCAAACTGCCTGAGGGCTTTCTCCATACCCTCGGCGTCGAGGTTTTTGCTCAAAATGCGCCTCGCCTCGTCGGAGCTTGAAAAGTTACTCTCTTTTAAAAGGCTTTCTATCTCCCTCTCCTTCCTCTCGAGTTCGCTCAAAGTATCGGAATAGCTCTTTAAAAGCCCTTTGAGTTCCACTTTTTTATTCTCATGATTAAGGTTGAGTTCCTGATACGTTTTCTCTGCGCTATTCTTTTTCTCCTCAAGCGATTTGAGCTCTGCCTTGAGCTTGGCTATCTTTTTCTCAAGAAGCTCTTCATCCCAGCCCTCTTCGGCGCCGTTCTCTGTCAGACGGTTTTTTGAAAGCTCTATAAACGCCTTTATCTGCTTGCCTTCGCTTTCTATTTCCTTAAGATAAGATGTTAATGAGTCGAGCTTTGTTCTCGCTTCTGTCCATTGATTCTCATACTTTGATATCTCTTGCTCGATTTTCTTAAGCTCGCCGAAATCTCCCAAAAAATCCGAAGACGCCTGCCGGGAATATGCCGAAAGCGCCTCTTCCAAAGCCCTTTTCCTGCCATTAAGGTAGGGCAGCATGCCCTCAAAGCGCGGCGAGGCGTACTCGATAGCCTGCTTCACCTCTTCCAGTCTGCCTTCCGCCTTGCTCTTTTTCAGCGTTGAGACTATGTCCAGCCTCTCCTCTAAGGCTTCCTTTTGGCGCTTTAGCTCACCCAGTTTGCCCTCGACCTCATCAAATTTCCTCTTGCACTCGTTTAATTCCTCCCTCTTCTGCTGAAAGAGCTTTCGCTTTTTCTCCAGCTCTTCGCTCTCCTTCTCTATGTTATTTACTATCTCCTTACATGCCTTAAGTTTGGGGATTTGCTCGTTTATGGCAAAAGACCTTTCCTCATGCACTTTCTTTGCCCGCTCCGCTTCGGTTTGCGCCCTGTATAATTTCTCCTCAAGCTCGCTCGAATCTTTTTTGGCGGCCGAAATGTTTTTCTCCAGTTCCCCTATCCTGCCCTTCAGCCTGTCATATTCGGCTATGTATGGCTTGAGCTTTTCCGCCCTCTTGTACTGCTCCAACTGCGCCCTCTGTCCTTCCATCTCGCCCTTTTTGGCAAAGAGCTGTTCGAGAAGACCCTTTGCCTCAAGGAACTGTCCGTTTTGTTTGAGCTTTTCCTCAAGCTCCCTGTGAGCTTTCTCAAGAGACTTTACCATCTCCCCGAGCCGCTCCGCCTCTTTTTGCCCATCCTCTATCTCCCTTTGGGTCTGCTCAATGAGGCTGTATTCGAAATCCCCTATCGCCTCTATCGAGCGCTCTATTGAGCTCTTTTCCCCGTCGGCGGCAGCTTTCCTTTCCTTTATCTTCTGCGCCAGGGTCTCCCCGTACTGCTCGAGGTCAAAGAGGTTGCCTATTATCTCGTTGCGCTTGCCCTTTTCGGCTTTTAAAAAGCTGGCGAACTCCCCTTGCGGCAAAATGACGCACTTTTTAAAGTCTTCGAGCCCAAGACCGACTATTTTCTCGATTTCCTCGTTCATCCTCCTGTAGTTTTCGGCGAGGCAAACCCAGCCCTGCGCCGTCCTCTTGTAAAGCCTTGCCAAAGAGCACTCTATATTATTTTCCCTCTTGCGTCTGAATGCCCTTTCGGCCTTATAAGTTTCGCCGAGCATCTTAAACTCAAACGCCACCTGCGCCCTGTCCACGGTCTTGTTTATGTAATCCTCCCGGCGGCTGCCCTTTCCGTAAAGGGCTATCAGGATGGCGTCCAAAATGGTGCTCTTTCCCGAGCCGGTATTGCCGAAGACGCCGAACAGCCCGCTGCCAGAAATCAGCTCAAAGTCTATTTTCTGGGGCTGGATAAAGCTCTGCAGCCCTTCTATGTAAAGCTTAAGCGGCTTCATGTCTCGCTCTCCGTTATTTCGAGAAACAGGTTGACAAGCTCTGGTTCGGGCTCGCCGCCGTATCTGTGCCTGTAAAACTCGCAGAAAAGCTCCCGCCTGGAAAGCCCTTTGCGGCTGGCCCTCTCCTGCCCGCACTGGGAAAGCTCTGTCTCAAGCTCTATCCCCAATACGTTGTCAAAGGACCTCAGCAGCCTGCTCTCGTCGTACAAAAGGGGCCTGTCCTGCCTTATCTTGAGGTAGACGTAATCTTCCACGCCGCTTTTTAAAAAGTTAAGCGCGGGCATAACACCTTCAGCTGCGTAGGTTATTATCTTTTTGCCAGATAGCAGCGGTATTTTCTCAACCTTCTTCAAGCCGTCGCTATAGGCTTCGGCCAGCAGCACACACTTTGAGCTCTCCTCGCCCGCGCTGTACTGCAGTATGGAGCCGCTGTAGAAGGCGTTGTCTTTCAGCCTCTGGCACCTGTGGATATGGCCCAGCGCAACGTAATGGCACTTATCGGAAAAGACGTTTAAAGAACACGCCTTGAGCCCGCCCGCCTCTATCTCCCTCTCCTCGCCTATGGGAGCGGCGCCCGCTGCGAATAGGTGGGCCATGACGACGTTTACGCTGTCGGGGCTGAAACTTGCGCTTGCCTCCCCAAGGTAGCCGCTTATCTTTTCGCTGTAGCCGCGCTCGTCCGCCACCTCGCCAAGCCGCGCGTCTGAAGGGTAGCTCAAAAAGGCTATGGTCGCCCTCTCCCCTCCGATTTCCACCTTTATATAATTTTTGCCCTGCTCCAAAAGCCTTATGTCGGGGCTTTGGGGGATTTTAAAGCGCTCATCTCCCCCGCCGCTTATTATAATGGCTTGCTTCTGGGCAAGGCAGGACGCCGCGCACAGCCTGACGGGGTCGTCGTGGTTTCCCGCGATGGCGACGACAAGCCTCTTGCCGCAGCAACTCAAGGCCTCGACGAACTCGTAAAAAAGGTCCTCCGCTTCGGCGGGGGGGATGTATGAATCGTACACGTCGCCGCATATCAGGGCAAGGTCCGCTGACTTTTCTTCCGCTATGCCGCAGATTTCCTCAAGCACCTTTCTTTGCTCGCCCAGCCTGTCCTTTCCCTCGATGCGTTTTCCGAGGTGAAGGTCGGATGTGTGCAGTATCCTCATTCTCCCTCCTTCTTGTGTCCAAAGAAAAATTGTACACAATATGTTGGGTGTAAATTTTTATTTCCGCTAAGGTTTTGATAAGATGCGCCTTTGTGCTATAATTAAAATCCCAAGCTCTTCTAAAGCAGCGGCGGCCACATTGACATTATCTTTCGGCCTGAAGTTTCCCTAAAAAGAGCGCAAAGGCATCGGAAATTGGTTTCCCTTAATTATATAATCAACAGCCGAAATTAGCAAGCGAGGAGGAGAAAAAGTGGGCCTTGCGAGATACTCCAGAGAGTTTGCCAGGTCGGGCTACACGCTGCTCGACAACGCCTTTATTAACGAATACCTTCCCCACTGCCCCGAAAAGGCCTTAAAGGTGTACATCTACGCGCTGTTTGGCTTGAACAGCGGAAGTGAGAGCTTCAACTCGCTGGAGAAGATGTCATCGGTGCTTGAGCTGTCCCAGGAGGAGATAATAAAGGCCTTTGAGCAGCTCGAGGAGATGGGCCTGGTCGAGGTGGTAAGCTCAAGTCCCCTTGACGTCAAGTACCTGCCCGTCTCCGAAGGCAAGCCCAGGAAGATAAGGCCCGGAAAGTACTCCGAATTCACCAAGCAGGTGCAGACGCTGCTGCCCGACAGGATGATAACGCTCAACGAGTTCAACGAGTATTTCAACCTCATCGAAACCTACCACATAGAACCCGAGGCGCTCATAATGGTGATAAAGTACTGCACGCTGCTGAAAGGAACAAACATAAATTACCGATACATCGTAACGGTGGCCAAAAACTGGATCTCGCGCGGGATTGTGACTCTTGCCGCCGCAGAGCAGGAGCTTTGCAGCTACAACCGCCAGGCCGAGGAGATAAAGAGCGTTCACAAGGCGATGGGATACCGCGGGGGAGCCGACTTTAACGACACCGCGCTCTACACCAAGTGGCGGGAGCAGTACGGTTTTTCGGTGGACACCATTTTGTACGCCGCAAGGCTTCTTAGGCAAAAAAAAGGCAACATGGAAAAGCTCAACCTTCTTCTCGACGAGTACTACAAGAACAAGAAGTTTTCCATCAAGGAAATCGAGGACTATAACGCCGAAAAGCAAAGGTACAGGGAGGCGGCGTTTTCGGTGCTAAAAGAGCTCGGCCAGTACCTGCCAAACGTCGAGCCCGCCATAGAAAATTATATCCTGCCGTGGATGGACAAGGGCTACGATGAAAAGACGCTTCGCCAGATAGCAAACTACTGCTTCAAGGTAGGCATAAAGAGCCTGGAGGGCATGGACAAGCTGATAATCAGGCTGCACAAGCTGGGCCTCATTTCGCTCGAGAGCATAAACGAGTACATAGAGGAGCAATACCATACAGAAAAAACCATTTCCGAGATGCTTGAGCGAGCGGGCATAAACAGGCAGGTCAACACCTACGACAGGAGCAACTTCCGCCTGTGGACGGTAACGTGGGGCCTGGGCGAGCAGCTTGTGCTGTATGCGGCAAGCTGCTGCAGGGATTACTTTAACCCGCTCAAAAACTTGCACGCGCTGCTCAGCTACTACAAGAGCAACGGCATTTTTAGCGTGGAAAAGGCGAGGGAAGTGGACGTGGAAGCGGTACTGGGCGGAATGAAGAGGAAGGAGCAGGCCATGCATAGCCGCGAGTACACCAGGGAAGAGCTTAACGCGATGTTCACCAGCGTCGAGGATTACGAGGTATGAGCTTACTTAAGCAGGCCGAATACATAATTTCGCAGAGAAAGCAGATGGCGGAGCAGGCAGCCGCCGACAATTACAGGAAGGCGCTCGAGATTCCCGAGATAATGGAGGCGGAAAAGGAGTATGGCAGCGTGCTTCCCCGCTACTGCCGCTGCGAGGCGCTTGGAGTTATAGACGAGGAAAAAAGGGCAAAATACGAAAAGGCGCGCGAAAAGAGGAAGCAAGCTCTTAAGAAATACGGTTTTAGCGAGAAGGATTTTTTGCCCAGGTACAACTGCCCCTCCTGCAGCGACAGCGGGTACAAGAATGGCTCTCCGTGCTCCTGCCTCAGGCAGGCAATAAACAATATAATAACGGAAAGCTACGGCATAAACGTCGCCCAGCTGCCGGCCTTTGACTACGTAGACCCCGCCCTCGACGAGGCAGTAAAGGCGCATCTTGGCGGCGTGTACGAGAGAATGAAAAAGTACTGCGAGGGCTTCCCGAGCACCAAGTTCGCCACCCATGTGTTCAGCGGCCTTACGGGCACGGGAAAGACGCACCTCGCCTGCTGCGTGGCAAAGCGGGTGATGGAGCGCGGGTACACCGTCATTTTCCTCACTGCGTTCAAGCTCAACGAGATTTTTTTAAGATACCATTTAGACCACAGGGATGGGGGCAGGGATTACCTTGAGAACATATACGGCTGCGACCTTTTGGTAATAGACGACCTTGGCACCGAGAACATCTTTAAAAACGTGACGGTAGAGTACCTGCTGTCGCTGATAAGCGAAAGGATGTTTTCGGGCGCTCATACTCTGATTACCACCAACCTCGACGGCGTGCAGCTGATGTCGAGGTACGGCGAGAGGCTGTACTCCAGGCTTACCGACAAGAGAAAGACTTATATATTTCAGTTTACGGGGGAGAACCTGAGGAGGATAACGTAGAAAGCCCTCCCCGAATACTTTTTGTCAAAAAGTGTATCCTAAGGGCTGTGGAGGTTAATTTTACGGCGTTTTGCTTGACAATGTGAAAAGTATAAAATATAATAAGTAAGCTGATTTATAAGCAAGCACGCTGTTATGGCTCAGGAGGTAGAGCACGTCCTTGGTAAGGACGAGGTCCCGGGTTCAAGTCCCGGTAACAGCTCCATAAAAAACCGCTCAAAAAGAGCGGTTCAGACTGTAGAAAAACCCCTTTGAACGCTTAAGTTCAGAGGGGTTTTGTGGTATAATATAGGTATAAAATATAATAAGGTTTTTGATTATGCTGACAACAAAAGATACAGAGAAAAGAAAGCAATT
>JAAYQN010000001.1 GCA_012519285.1 Clostridiales bacterium | reverse complement strand
TCAATTGATCAGGAAACATTAAACCGTATAAACAATTGGATTGACACCTACCCCCGAAAACGACTTGGCTACAAATCCGCAGAACAAGTGTTTACTCAAGAATTAGAAAATTTTTTCCTTTACCCCTAGGGGTAAAGGAAACTGAAAGAACTTATTATACAAACCGTTGCACTTGTAGTTGCAATTTAAGATTAAAAAAATTGTTAAAAATCTAACAAAAATACTTGAGTAATTTTAGCAAATGTGTTAGACTAAAGTAAAGCACTAAGGTGTCTGTATAATTCAAATTATTTAGTAAGGAGTTGAGTTAAATGAAAGGTTGGTTATTTACTGATACTCACATCCCCCTTAAATTGGTCGAGAAACCGGACCCCAAGGCTGTTCCTGGTCAGGTGGTAATTGACGTTAAGGCAGCAGGACTGTGCCACTCTGATGTTGCAGCACTAGAAGATCCCGGTTGGATAGGGATTATTACTGCCCATCCTATGTATATGGGCCACGAATGCGCTGGAGTCATCACCGAAGTGGGCGAAGGCGTTACAGGATTCAAAGTTGGCGACAGGGTCGGGGTGTGCCCCATATCCGCGGAGCTTTCAGCGTCAACGGGTCATTCTTATGCAATTGGCTATCAATGTGATGGCGGTTACGCTACCAAGTGCCTGGTTCCTCAGGATTGCCTGGTTCACCTGCCTGATAACGTATCTTTTATGCAGGGAGCTGCCGCCACTGATGCTGGAATGACCTCGTATCACGCCCTGTTCGTTGCCGGCGGTGCAAAAGCCGGAATGAAGGTGGGAATTATTGGCATCGGCGGACTAGGGCAGTTTGCCGCCGGGATGGCTATCATAGCCGGCATTGAGGTATACGCTGTCGATATTAGTCCTGATGCAAGGGCATTAGCCAAAGAGATCGGCTGCAAGGGAGTATTTGAGAATGTTTCCGATCTGGCAGCTTGTAATTGCGAAGTAATCGTAGACTATGCAGGATTTGGCAGTACCACTTCCGAGGCATTGGAAGCGGTAGCTCCATCCGGCAAAGTGGTTGTCGTAGGTATGGGTAAGCTTGATTGTAATATCAATACCCGGTCGCTCATTCTTAAGCAAGCGCAAATCGTCGGTAGCTGCGGTGGTGACACCAATGATATCAAGGAAGTATATAATTTCTTTTCAACCGGAAAACTTAACCCGCAGCTGGCCAGTATAAGCTTTGATGAGATCCCCGAAGGACTGGAGAGACTCCGCCGCGGCGAAGTCAAGGGTCGCTTGGTTGCCTTGATATAAAAAAAGAATAGCTTTTTGGAGCGGTCAGATAGGGATTTATAATTCCTGTAAAATTCGGCATAGCCGTTGATATTCGGCTATGCCGTTTTTTCGTTTAGCTGGCAAATCGATAGCACCAATGCAGTTATAGAAAATTTGAATCCGCTGGGTTCTGCGGCCATCTTTCCTCGCATCATTCTGCGTCACTCTGCGCCCTCTTTGTTCTTTTTTCCGCCCCTTATCTTCCGGATAATTATGTCGAACTTGTTTTCAAAATAGGACTGAATCCTTTTCGCGTACTTTACCGTAATGATAAAAATTGCGAGCAGTGCTGCCCCCATCAGGCCGAGCAGTATATATCCCGTAACCGAGCCCGAATAGAGAAGGTATTTTACAAAGCTCATAAACAGCGACTGCGCTGATATCGTTATGATTCTCGTGGTCATGGCCATGCACGTGAAATAGGTCAAGCTCATCGGGGTAAGGCCCGCCACGAAGCACAGTATATCATCAGGGAAAAACGGCAGGAGGAATATCATCGCAAATATCACTTTGTCCTTTCCCCGGATAAAGTTCATGGCCTTGTTGAGCTTATCCTCCCCTACGATCCACACAACCAGCTTGTATCCAAACTTTCGCCCTATCAAAAAGGCCAAGACGGAGCCCGCCACGATGCCTAAAAAACTTATCAACGAACCCCACCAGAACCCAAAGAGAAGGTACCCAACCGTGATGGTTATGGCGCCAGGGATGGGGATTGCGACCACTTGAAGCACCTGGATTATGAAGAATACAAGGCTGGAGAAAAAGCCTTTCTCCTCAATAAATTTCTTTATCCCTTGCTCAGTGCTTATGCTGTCCCAGAATCCCGAGACGTCAAAGAGATAAAAAAGCGAACCGAAAAAGAGCGCAAAGAGCGTTATGGTCACGCAAAGCCTGTAAACCGGAACGTTCCTGAGGTGCAGCGCGATGACAGAAGCAATTGCGGTCAATGCTATTATCGCCAAGGCGGCGATTTTCCATAGGTTCGCCAAAAATGAAATTTTGTAAAACAAAAAAGCTGAAGCTATGCAGCTTATTATAATAATTGCCGTAGCAATTATGGTTTTCCTGTTTACCGTCATAAATCCATATCTCCATCTGTTTTGCTGCATAGCTCGATTTGCTTTCGCGCAAGCTCATCGCAACGGTTGTTATACTCGTTGTCGCTGTGCCCCTTTACCTTAACGAAGGTGACCCTGTGGGATTTCATTTCGAGCAAGATAGCTTTCCATAAATCGATGTTCTTGACCTCCTGCTTTGCCACGGTTTTCCAGCTGTTCTTCTGCCACGCATCAATATATTTTGAATTGAATGCATTAGCAATATATGCCGAATCGGTATATATTGCGACCTCGCAGCTCTCTTTTAGCTGTTTAAGCCCCTGGAGCACAGCGAAAAGCTCCATCCTGTTGTTGGTGGTCTCCCTGAAATACCCGCTTATCTCTTTCTCATGCCCGTTGTAAATCAGGATAGCCGCCCAACCTCCTATCCCCGGATTGCCGCTGCACGCCCCGTCTGTGTATATGTCAACGTGTTTCACAGCTTCGAAAGTTCCTCCGCCCTGTTGTATGCCGCCCTGACGCACTCGCTCACGATATCTGAAAGGCCCTTCTCTTTGAGTACTTTTATCCCTTCGATTGTCGTGCCTCCCTTGCTGCACACCCTGTCTATCAAAATATCTATAGGTTCTGAGCTCTTTTCCACCATTTTGGAGGCGCCCACCAGGGTATGTATTACAAGCTCCTTAGCTTGCTCTGCAGAAAGCCCAATTTTGACCGCTGCATCTATCATGGTCTTGATAAAGAGGTAAACGTATGCGGGCCCGCTGCCGCTCACCGCTGTGACCGCGTTCATGAGCCCATCCCCTATTTCCACCGCTTTTCCGACGGAATTGAAGATATCAAATACGTATTTCTTTTCGGCCTCGCCGAGCATGGAGGCATCGACTGCGGTTATCCCCTCACCTATAAGCGCCGGCGTGTTTGGCATACACCTGCAAATTCTGGCGCCAGGCAAATTGTTTAAAAGCTTTTCAACGCTCACCCCCGCCATTATCGAAATTACAACGTTTTCGCGAACGCTCGCGGAAAGCTCTGCCGCTATTTCGCTAAAAACCTGGGGTTTTACGGAAAGGAGGATGTAACGGCAGCTTGTGCAGATTTCCGCAATGCTTTTTGCCGTATAAATGCCTGCGCTCTTTGCCTTGGCGAACCTGACATCAGAGATGTCGTAGGCAAGGATTTCGTCGGCCCTGTTGAGCCCTGATTTCAAAATTCCGCTCACTATGGCCTCAGCCATGTTGCCATAGCCGATTACGCCCAATCTGTGAGTATAATTCATAAAACTTCCCCTTAATCAATTGACTATTGGCCCGAATTAAATTATAATAATATTTGCTTTAGGGGAGTAGCTCAACGGTAGAGTAGTGGTCTCCAAAACCATTGGTTGCGTGTTCGAATCGCGTCTCCCCTGCCAAAACCGCGCAGATGTGTGCGGTTTTTTCTTTTGCCTGACTATCTTTTCTTTGCCATGAGGTTTTTACTGCTCGAGGCTCTCTGATTTCTAATTATAATTCAATAAGTTGAAGGTGTCAAATTATATCGATTATACTCATAAAAGCTTTTGCTGTATTCTTGCTGCAATTCTTAAAAAGCAGATAAAAACCATGGGAATGTAAACCTTAAAAATTATTCCCTTTGCCAAAATTTGTTCCTTGCTTTTTGGGATTTCGTACATTAGAATATTATTCCCAAAAAAATGCAAGGAGGAACACACTATGAAAAGAGCGATATACTTGATAGTCGCGGTCATATTCGCGATAGCTGTGCCGCTCCAATTCGCGATAAATGCCCGTTCCCCCATGTACATAGATAACGCTGAAGAATCCATCGCCGAAGAAACCATTGTTGACATTGAGGGAAAGGACGCCTATGGAGACTTGAGCGATGATAACCAAGTAATTGAAAATGGCCATGACGACGGAAACGGTATTTCGCAGGAGAATGGGAGCGAAGCGGCTGAAAGCGGCGAAAGCAAATCTGCCGAAGATGTCGAAAATGGCATTCAAGAAGGGCAAGGCGGTTACGATGAAGAGAATACTCAAACCGTAATCACAGATACCGGCATCAAAGTGCAGTCTCTGGTCAATTCACTGAACATAAGGACAGGACCATCAACATCGTCAAAGGTTATCGGCTCTCTGAGCGCGGGCGCAAAGGTAGACTACATAGAAGGGCAAGATGGATGGTACAAGGTAAGATACGGCGATGAGGTCGCCTATGTTTCGGCAAACATATCTTACACTAGGCTTATAGATACCAATGCGGGCAGCGCGATGGCCATGATTCACGCGGTGATAGACGAAGGGCTGAAGGTTCTTGGCACACCCTACGAATACGGCTCTCAAAGGATTCTGCTGTGGGATGGCACGCTAAACAAGTATTTCACGGGCAAAACCTTTGACTGCTCGGCGTTTGTTCAGTATATTTTCTACAAAGGAGCGAGCGTAAAGCTCAAGGGAGACTCGAGGAGCCAAAGCCTTCAGGGAATCCAAGTGCCGCTTGACAAACTACAAAAAGGAGACCTGATATTCATGACTTCCTCGACAAGGATGAACAATACCGGCATCGAGAAGATAGGCCATGTGGCTCTTTACATCGGGAACAATAAGATTATGCACACGTTTGGAACGGGCGGAGTAAGGATTCAGGAATACTCTGAATTCTGGAGAGGCAGAGCAATCACGGCGAAAAGGATTGTATATTGATTAGCGTTGGCGCATAAGTCAGCCGATAACGTACAAAAAATAAAGAAAAACAAAAAGCATAGTACTATGCGTAACCTTGCATAGTACTATGCGTACTTTATTGCAAAGTATTCATAGTTTCTTTAAATTCTGAAGGCAATGGATGACCGCTATCTTTACGTGCTCGTAAGTAAGACCGCCCTGACAATAGGCGACATAAGGAGGCCTTACGGGGGCGTCGCAGGAGAGTTCAATTGAGGAGCCTTGCACGAAGCAGCCCGCGGCCATGATTACCTTGTTTTTATACCCCGGCATATCCCAAGGGTATGGCACTACATAGCTGTCAACCGGGGAAACGCTCTGGATGGTGCGGCAGAAGGTTATGAGCTCCTCTTCGGTATCAAACTCAATGGAGCGTATGATATCGTAACATTGGGAAGGCTCTTCGGGCAATACCTTATAGCCCGCCCACTTCATTGCCTCTCCCATGAGCAGGGCACCCTTTAAGCTTTGAGCCACGACGTGGGGCGCCAGAAACAAGCCCTGGTAAAAATACTGGTAACCTCCGAAATTAGAGCCTATCTCTCCACCGGTGGCGGGAGTTGTCAGCCTCCTGTTGATAAGGTCGATCAGGTCTCCCCTTCCCGCTATGTAACCGCCGTTGGGGGCAATTCCCCCGCCCGCATTTTTAATGAGCGAGCCCGCCACTACGTCGGCCCCCGCCTCGATCGGCTCCTCTTTCTCGGTAAACTCGCCGTAACAGTTATCCACAAATATTATTATGCGCTCGTCCAGGCCTTTAATAAATGAACATATGTCCCTAATTTGTACGCAGCTTAAGGGATTCCTAAGCGAATAACCCCTTGACCTCTGGATGAGCACCATTTGAGGCCTTTCTGCCAAAATCTTTTCCTTTATGGCGGGTTTATCGAAATTGCCTTCGCACAGGGGCACTTCGTCGTAAGATATATCGAAATCGGCGAGAGAACCCAAGCCTTTGCCGCTTATCACGTCCTTCAGCGTGTCATAGGGCTGCCCGCTTATGCTGAGCAGCTTGTTGCCGGGCCTGAGCAGGCCAAAGAGCACCAATGATATGGCGTGTGTCCCTGACAAAATATGAGAAGAGACTATCGCCGAATCGGATTTGAATACTCCGGCATAGACGGAGTTCAGCGTATCCCTTCCTATGTCGTCGTAACCGTATCCGGTAGTTTGCGAAAAGTGCCTTAAGGCCACCTTATTGTCGATAAAACTCCTTAAAGCCTTTTCCTGATTGAAAAGCGCGATGTCGTCAATGACCTTGAAATCATTGGCGAGCCCGGCTTCAATCTGTTCAATTATTTCGGGTATTTTGTTGTGTGTGCGGAATGAAAACAATTAAGTCCTCTGCGCGAAAACCTTAAGGCATGTCTTTGAGAACTGGTGTTGAAGGTTGAACGTATAGAATGTTTTTTTTGTATAACATTATCTGCCTATCCTCATCGTCGATGATGAGTGTGTTGGCATCAAACCCCCTGATGGTTCCCGTGATGATGTCTCCGCTGACAAGCTTTACAGTGACTTTGGATTTTTCCCTTCTTGCCTGATTTAATATAATATCCTGCAAAATCAACTCTTTCATATCAGTAAAACTCCTTAAAAGCAATCATTTGTATTCTTGACATTTTTTTTATTTTTAAACAGATTTATTATAAATGCTGAATTGATTAAAATCAAATGTTTAAAGCTCAGTTTTTGCATATTCGTTAAAGTTGTACAAAATCTGTTTTGCCACCTCATCCTCGCCCGATTTTATGTCGTACCATACCGCATGGGGTACTTTCCTGAACCAGGTGAGCTGCCTCTTTGCGTAATTTCGCGTGAACTGTTTTATCTTTTCAACCGCCTGACCCAGCGTGTACTTTCCGTCCAGATAATCTAACAATTCCTTGTACCCTATCGCCTGCTGCAGCGACTTGCAGTTCTTGTATTCCGTCGAGGCAAGCCTTTCAACCTCCTGCAAAAGGCCTCTTTTCATCATGTCGTCAACTCTCCTGTTTATCCTTTCATAGAGGTATCTGCGATCGCAATGCAATACGGCAAAATAAAATTTGTACCTTTTTTTCTTCGTAAAGTTCTCTATCTGTTCAGATTTCTTTTTGCCGCTGAGCTTGAAAATCTCGATTGCCCTTATAATCCGTTTGGCATCATTCTTGTGCAGCATCAAGGCGGTCTCATTGTCAATCTCCTTCAGTATGTCATATAGATAATCGGAGCCCTTTTCCTTTAACAGGCGTTGGAGCTCTGACCTTATCTCATCGGATTTATAAGCGCTACCAAAGTTCATCTCGTAAAGCACCGCGTTTAAATACATGCCTGTTCCGCCCACGATGAGCGGCGTTTTACCTTGCTCAAAAAGCTGGCAAATGATTCCGTCGCAATCCTCTTTGCACCTTACCGCGGAGTATTCCTCATCGGGCATTACGTAGTCTACAAGGTGATGCCTTATCTCCATGCGTTCCTTTAAGGTAGGCTTTGCCGTGCCTATATCCATATATTTATAAACCTGGGCGGAATCGCAGGAGATAATGTCGGTACCCAGCGCCCTTGCGATCTTCATGGCGACGCTGCTCTTTCCAGTTGCGGTGGGCCCGGCAATCACCAGCAATGTGCCATTCATCCGCTACACAATCCTCTTGAAGATTTTTTCAAGGTCTGCCCTGCTGTACTTTGCCACGATGGGCCTGCCATGGGGGCATAGCAACACCTTTCCTGTAAACAGTTGCCTTAAGATGTATTCCAAATCCATTTGGGATAATACGTCGCCTGCCTTCACAGCGGCCCTGCAAGCTTTCTTTATCATTTCCTCCCTTATGTAATCCGTCGCCTTGCCCTGTTGTCTATAAGCGCCGTTCTCTTTAAGCAGGTCTGCAAAAAAGGCGTCTATATCCATATCGCTAAGAAGCACGGGCACGGCGGAAACCTTGAACACGCAATAGCCAAATTCTTCAATCTCAAAGCCGATGTCCCGCAAAATAGCGATATTTTCGCAAATAAACTCATGTTCGGAAGGATTTACGTTTAGTATAAAGGGTACCAATAAGTCCTGAACGGCCTTTTTGCCGCTGCGAAGCTCCTTTATAAACTTATCGAATAAAATCCTCTCATGCGCGGCGTGCTGGTCAATTATGAGTATGTCGTCTTTGTATGTTGCTATTATATATGTATTAAAGAGGGTGCACTTTACATTCAAAAAGCTGTGATCGAAGGAATTGCCGCTTTGCTCAAGTCTATCTGCATTACCATTAATCCGTAAAGCAGCGCCTTCGTCCTGTATATTATCAACCTTTAATGTTGTTTTTAAACCAATATCAAAGCGCTGTCCACTTTCCATTTCTGGAGGCAGCTCGATTCTCCCTTGCGGCAGCATAGTTTTACTGTCCTGCGTGGCTGTCGCATAAGCGTCGCTCACCCTGACGTTCACGGGGCTGTAAGAAGGGTCCTGCCTGTCGTACTTGTAAAGTATCTCCCGTATATAATCGCCAGCTTGCTGCGCCGGAGCGCTTTCCATACCGTTTTGTGGGAGTTCTATACTTTGCATAGTACTATGCAAGCCCTGCATACTACTATGCAAAGCCTTATATACGGTATTATAAAAGAGGCTGAATACCTTTTTGTTGTCCTCAAAGCGCACGTCAAGCTTGCTCGGGTGTACGTTGACGTCAACCCATTGCTCAAGCATGGAAAGGTGCAAAACGTAGAAGGGGTATTGCCTCTTCATCAGAAACTCGCCGTAAGCATTTGAGATGGCGGCGCTTATGGTGTTGTTTATGATGTACCTGCCGTTTAACGCTATGGTCTGATATGTCCTGTTGGGCTTTGAGTAAGAGGGCTTGCTTATATATCCGAAAAGCCTAAACCCGCTACCAGTATGATTTATCTCTGTTATATTTGAAAGCGCATCCAGCCCGTAAACACAATTTATGGCGTCCTTCAGACCCAGGCCTGAAGACTGATATATGGTCTTGCCGTTGCTGGTAAGCTTTATCCTCTTGTGAGGATTGCATAGGATATACCTTGAGACGATATTGGATACCTCGGCCTCTTCCGCCCTCTCGCTCTTTAAAAATTTAAGCCTCGCGGGCGTATTGAAGAAAAGGTTGATGACGCTGATATACGTGCCTCTTCCCATCGCGCGCTCAAACTCTTCCTCCACCCGTCCCGCGACGATCTTGAGGCCGTATCCAACCTGGGCGCCTTCCGCCATGGAGCAAATCTCAACCATGCTCACGGCGGCGATCGAGGCGAGCGCTTCTCCCCGAAATCCCAGGGTCTTTATCCCAAACAGGTCTCTTTCGCTGAAAATCTTGCTGGTGGCGTGCGGCAAAAAGGCGAGCTTTAAATCGTCTTTTTCCATTCCGCAGCCGTCATCCCACACCGTTATATTCTTGAGGCCGCTGCCCTTTATCTCAATCTCAATGTCACAAGCTCCGGCATCAATGCTGTTGTCAAGCAGTTCCTTGACAACCGATGCGGGCCGCTCTACCACTTCGCCCGCGGCGATCTTATTGTATATTTTACTGTCGAGGATATTTATCTTCCCCATTTCAATCAAACCCTTTTAAAAAATAAAAAAAGTTCGGTCAATCCCTTTAATATAAACCCTTTGCTCGCCCATTCAAGCAAATTTTTAACATATATTTATATAAAAGCTGATAAGAATCTTAAAAAATAAACATTTGTCTATATAATATATTAAAAAATAAATAGATGCAAACGAATTTTTATAATAATTGAAAATCATTAAAAATTTTTTTAAACCGCAATTATTTTTCCAGCTCAGCAACCTTCTGCTTCAAGTAATACATTTTGTTTAATGCCTCGATGGGCGACAAGGTATCCAAATCAATGGATTTGACATAATCTAAAATCTCTTCATATTCTGAGGAGCGGTCCCCATGTACGTCAAAGCTCATCACTACTTGAGCGGACTTGTTCCGAGGATTATTGATGTCGGCCTCTTCAAGCTGCATTAGGATCTTTCTCGACCGTTCGATGACCTGCCTGGGAATGCCGGCGAGCGCGGCGACGTCAATTCCGAAGCTTTTGTTGGCGCCCCCTCTCTGAATCTTCCTTAAAAACGCAATGCTACCATTTATTTCTTTCACTAAAATTCTATAATTCTTTACGCCCTCGATCCTGCCCTCAAGCTCAGTGAGCTCATGGTAATGGGTGGCAAACAGCGTCTTGGCCCTGAATTTTTTTGATATGAATTCCATGACCGCCCATGCGATGCTCAAACCGTCGAAAGTGCTGGTTCCCCTGCCCACCTCGTCGAGAACCAAAAGGCTCCTGTCAGTGGCGTTGTGCAGGATGCTGGCGACTTCCGTCATCTCCACCATAAAGGTGCTTTGATCAAAGGCGAGGTTGTCAAAGGCGCCTATCCTCGTAAAAATCCTGTCCACTATGGGAATCTGCGCTTTTTTGGCGGGCACAAAGCTGCCGATGTGAGCCATCAGGATAATCAGCGCCACCTGCCTCATGTAGGTGCTCTTTCCCGCCATGTTAGGGCCGGTTATGATCATTATCCTGTTCTGGTCGTCGTCGAGGTAGGTATCGTTAGGCACAAACTTCTCGCTCTTAGACACTGCCTCGACTACGGGATGCCTTCCCTCCTCGATGACCAGGCAACTGCCTGAAGTGATGGCGGGCTTGCAGTAGTTGTGTTTGATTGCCACCGCGGCAAAGGACAAAAGCATATCGAGGTTGGCCAAAGCTTTTCCGGTGGCCTGCATGGGCTTTATGAGCTTTGATATCTCGCTCACTATGTCGTCAAAGAGCTTTATCTCCAGCCTTATGCTCGCCTCGTCGGCGCCCAGTATCTTGTTCTCTACATTCTTAAGCTCGGGCGTGATGTAGCGCTCGGCGTTGGCGAGCGTCTGCTTGCGTACGTAATTCATGGGAACCTGGTTTAAGTAGCTCTTTGTCACCTCAATGTAATAGCCGAAAACCTTGTTGAAACCGACTCTGAGGTTTTTGATTCCCGTCCTCTCCCTTTCGGCTGCCTCCAGCTCCAAAAGCCACCTCTTTCCGTTGCTGGAGGCGCTCTTGAGCTCGTCGAGCTCTGCGTTGTAGCCCGCCTTAATAATTCCCCCATCCCTTAACACGGTAGGAGGGTTGTCGTTCAATGCCCTGCGGAGCAGGTCGACAATGCCGTCAAAGCAGCTTATCTCCTCGCAAATGCGCCTTAGCAGCGAGCTCTTTGCGGATTTGAGCAAATTTCTTATATAAGGCAACACCGCAAAGGTATTCTTTATATGTATGCAATCCTTGGGGTTCAGGCTGCCGTAAGAGGTCTTTGCGGCTAGCCTCTCCAAGTCCCTCACCTGGGAAAGGTATTCCCTTATTCCTTCCCTCATCTCCACGTTGCGGACGAGCTCTTCCACAGCGTCGAGGCGCTCGGCGATCTTGTCGGGTTGGGTTAATGGCTGCAAAATGCTTGCGTGAAGGCACCTCGCCCCCATGCTGGTACATGTCTCGTCGAGCAGCCACAGGAGGCTGCCGTATTTTTTGCCGTCCCGCAGCGTCCTGACGAGCTCTAAGTTCCTCACGGCGTTGTTGTCAAGGAGCATGTACCTGCTTTCTTTGACGAAAGAAAGGCGGCTTAGGTGGCTCAGCGAGCGCTTTTGAGTGTCCCTCAAATATTGGACGAGGGCGCCTGCCGCGCATATCGCATAAATTTTGTTCTCGCACTCAAACGGGACGAGAGAATTAACCTGAAGCTGTTCGGTCAAGGCCTTATACGCCGTATCGTGAAAAAACGCCCATTCATGGTATCCCGAGAAAGCGGGCAAAAGGTTGTACTTTACGGCGTTGAGTTCTTTGATTTCATCCAGCATCGGAGCATTGCATATTATTTCCGATGGGGAAAAGCCGAGCAAGGTGTCGCAAAGCTTGGCAAAACCTGTATCTCTCTTTATCTGCTTCAAATAGAACTCCCCGGTAGAGATGTCCGCCCAGGCAATTCCGATGTCATCTTTATCAAGGTAGACGGAGGCGATAAAGTTATTGACGTCTTCTTTAAGCAGGCCCTCTTCCATCACGGTGCCCGGCGTAACTACCCTGACTACGTCCCTGACAAGAAGTTCGGGTGACTGGTCAGGAGTGGTGAGCTGCTCGCATATCGCCACCTTGTAGCCTTTCTCGAGCAGCTTAGCTATGTACACCTCGGCGGAATGGTAAGGGACGCCGCACATTGGTGCCCTCTCTTCGAGGCCGCAGTCCCTTCCCGTCAATACCAGATCGAGCACCTTTGACGCAATGATGGCGTCATCGAAAAACATCTCATAAAAGTCTCCGAGGCGATAGAAGAGGATACAGTCCTTGTATTTCTCTTTAGTCTCCAGATACTGCCTCATCATCGGTGTCAAAGCCATAAAAAACACCTCTGTAAAATTATCTGCCGCATAATACTATGCGCATATTTCGCCGAACAGCGCGGAAGTGGCGCTCTTTGTGACCTTTACGTTTAAAAATTGCCCTATATGTGATTCGTCGCCCTCAAAGTTTATCAGCCTGCCGCATTCGGTCTTGCCGCAATAGAGGCCTTCCCTCTTGTCGTGCTTTCCGTCAACGAGTATCTCGAATGTGTTGCCGAGGTATTTTTCCCTGTTTATCTCCTTTGTTATTTGGTTCTGCAGGGAAATAAGCTCTACAATCCGCTGCTTTTTGACCTCGTCGGGGACCTGTTCCCACTCTGCGGCGGGCGTCCCCTTCCTCCTCGAGTAAACGAACATGTAGCAGCCGTTGTACCTTACCTTTTTCACCAGGTCCAGCGTAGCCTTAAAGTCCTCATCGGTTTCGCCCGGAAAGCCCACCATGAAATCCGACGTTATGCCGCAGTCCGGGATATGCTTGTAGATTTTTTCTATTATCTTTAGGTAATCGGCGGCAGTGTAATTTCTGTTCATCGCCTTGAGTATCCTGTCGCTTCCCGACTGCACGGGCAGGTGGATGCTGTTGCATACCCTCTCGTTGTCCCTTATTACTCGGATGAGGTTGTCGTCGAAATCCTTTGGATGAGAGGTCATAAATCGCAGCCTGTATTTGCCCTCGATCTTGGAGAGCTTATCGAGGAGCTGGTAAAATTTCATCCCGCCGATGTCGTTCCCGTAGGAGTTTACGTTCTGCCCCAGCAGGACGACCTCCTTGTAGTCGCCCTCAATGAGCTTCTTTACTTCGGAGTAGATGGCCTCAAAAGGCCTGCTCCTCTCCCGGCCCCTGACGTAGGGTACTATGCAATACGTGCAGAAATTGTTGCACCCGTAAATTATGTTGACGAAAGCGCTCACGCTGTTGCCTGTGAGCACTGGCACGTCGTCAATCGCGCCCTCCTCCCTTTCCCAAATCTCAACCACCTTTTTGCCGAGCTCCCTTCTCTCGAGCAGGTAATCTTTGAAATGGTGGATGTTGTGGGTGCCGAAAATTATGTCTATAAAGGGGAAGCGCTCGGAAAGCTTTTGAGAATTGTCTCCTGCCTGGGTCATGCAGCCGCACACCGCCACTATCTTTTCGGGATGCTTGTCCTTTATTTGCTTAAGGGAGCCTATCTTGCTGATGGCTTTGCTCTCCGCTGTCTCCCGGATGCAGCAGGTATTGATGACGATGACGTCTGCCTGCTCGGCGCTGTCGCACTTCTCGTAGCCGAGCTCAGTCAGCATCCCCGCGATCTTTTCAGAATCGTGGACATTCATCTGGCAGCCGAAAGTAATTATGTGGTAACGCATGCCTTGCCCCTTAACTCCTCGCTCATACCATTAAATTATAACTTTTTTTTTGATTTTTTACAACCAATATTATAGCTTACCCCGCACGCTGAAAATCGCTGCGGCTTGCGCTTATAGCCCGGCGTAAATAATATTTTGACAAATACGTAAAATAATGTCAGTATGCGCAAGTTTTTCAAAATTGCCTTCAAAATAGCCCTGGCGTTGTCACTGCTGGTGTTTGCCGCCGGCGCAGTCCTCGTTGCGGACGCCATGTCTGTGCGCCTAAACGACAAAAAACTAAGCGGCAGGTTTACCGAGCTGCGCTTTTTCGACAGCGAGGGCAACGAAATAGTCGATGCAGACATCATTTACAGCAAAAAGTGTTTTGATAACTTGCCGCGATACACCTACGACGCATTCATCGCCGTCGAGGACAAGCGCTTTTATTCCCACAGCGGCATTGACATAAGGAGGATGCTCGCCGCGGCGTGGACAAACTTCAAATCCCTTTCGTTCAAGGAAGGCGCTTCCACCATATCCCAGCAGCTTATAAAAAATACGCAGCTTTCGTCGGAAAAGACCATTTTCCGCAAGACGCGCGAGATAAAGCTGGCAATCGAGATGGAGAGAAAGTACACCAAGGAACAGATCCTCGACATGTACTTAAACAATATATACTTCGGGAGCGGATGTTACGGCATCGAGAGCGCGGCGCACTTTTACTTCGGCAAGGCTGCCTCAAAGCTCACTTTAAACGAGAGCGCCGCTCTTGCCGCTTTGATAAAGGCTCCCGGCACCTATTCCCCCTATACCAATTACGACAAGCTCATTCAGAGAAAGGATATGGTGCTGACGAAAATGCGCGAGCTTGGATTTATATCCGACGCCGAATACAGCGAAAACGTAAACAAAGAGGTTGTGCTGTGCGACGAAAAGGGCCACGCCAACGGCTTCAACGATTATATCAGAATATGCCTGAATGAAATATCCGAAGTGCTCGGAATTCCCCAAAAGGAAATAATGGGGCTCGATTACAGCGTATACACTTACCTTGACAGGGAAAAGCAGGAAGCGATAAACAAGACGGTTTACAGTAAGGGCTATTATAAGGATTACCAATCCACCGATTCCGCGGCGCTGGTAATTGACAATCACAGCTTTGCCATAGTCGCCGCCGCCGTAAAGAGCAAAGTCCCCTTCAACAAGATAACCCGCCAGCCGGGCTCGGCGATAAAGCCCATACTCGTCTACGCGCCGGCGATCGAATACAATCTCATCGCGCCTGCGACGCAGATACTCGACGAAAAGACAGATTTTGAGGGATATTCCCCCTCAAATTTCGATGACAAGTATTACGGATACGTGGACGCGAGGTTTAGCCTGGCAAAAAGCCTAAATGTGCCTGCCGTGAAGATATTCAATTCAGTGGGGATAGAAAGGGCAAAGCTATTCGCGCGCCGCTGCGGCATCAGGTTTTCCCCTGATGACAAAAACCTCGGACTGGCACTCGGCGGCTTCACTCACGGAGTATCCCTCGACGCGCTCGCCGCAAGCTACGTCCCCCTGTCAAGGGGAGGCCTTTACAAGAGGCCGAGGCTCATACGGCGCATCACCGACAGCAGGGGGAAAGTGGTCTACGAGAACACCGAACCCCCCGCGCAGGTAATGAGGGAGGATACCGCCTACCTCGTCTCCCACATGTTAAAAGACAGCATAACGTTCGGCACCACGAGAAAGCTTGCCGCCCTGCCCTATTACCTGCATTCCAAGACAGGCACGGTGGGCTGTTCAACCCACAACACCGACGCCTTCAACATCACTTACAGCTCAAAGCACACGTTTGCGGTGTGGATGGGCTCGAAAAAGATGGATTTAAGCGTCACCGGCGGCTCATATCCCACGATAATGGCCAGGGACATTATTAAATCCTGCTACGGGAATGACTGCCCGCCACTCATCCCGATGCCGGAAAGCGTCGCGGAGTGCGAGCTCGACGCCGAAAACTTAAGGCAAAATCACACTCTAAAGCTTGCCACCGGGTTCACCCCCGAAAAGTTCATCAAAAAAGAGCTGTTCAGCGTCCACTTTATGCCGAGGGAATATTCCGATTGCTTTTCGGAACCCGCCGTCCTGGACGCTCAGGTACAATACGGCGAGGGCGAGGTGACGATCAGCTTCACCGCCAAAAGCTATCTCGAATACGAGGTAATAAGGCATAGCGAGGACGGCGAGGAGGTCATCTTCAAGGTGAGCGGAAAGGAAGGTCCGATCACCCTTTGCGACGAAAATTTAAAGAGCGGGACCATGTACCAATATGCCATAGTTCCGCAATTTACAAATAGAAGGTTGAACAGAACCGTCAAAGGAAGGAGTTTTATGAGCAAAAAGTTCCTCATACCCTACAACTTTTCGCCCTATGATACCTACGACGACGACCACGATTACGGCTACGATTACGACGACGAAAAATGGTGGGAAAACGACCCCGATGATTATTTCGATTTTGATTGAGCTGCTGATAAAGTGGCTCCAGGAGCTACTGGGATAGCTGACCCAATTTGCCAAAAAACCTTCCCTTTATGGCCTTTTTGCCACGATAACCTCCATGTTGGATATGGCGGCGGTCTCAAGCCTTTCTACGTCCAGCTTTGCCTCTTGCCTTAAGGTAAAGTCAAGCCTGGGCTTTATGACGGGGTTTTGGGGCAAAAACACGGTGCAGCAGTCCTCGTATGGCAGAATGGAAGTCTCGTAGGTGCCGATTTTTTGCGCGATCTCGATGATGTCGAGCTTGTCGAAACCAATTAAGGGGCGAAAGACCGGCATGCTCACAGCGCTGTTTGTTACAAATATGCTCTCCATGGTTTGGCTTGCAACCTGTCCGAGGTTTTCGCCGTTGACGAGGGCGCTCGCGCCCGCTTTTATCGCCACCTTTTCGGCAATCCTCATCATGAAGCGGCGCATTAAGGTTATCATGTAGTTTTGCGCGCAATTCTTATGAATTTCTTCCTGAATTTCCGTAAATGGCACGACGTAGAGAGTGGTCTTTCCGTTGTAGGCGGAGAGTTTCTCGCACAGGGTAATTACTTTTTGCTTGGCGAGCTCGCTCGTGTACGGGTAGCTGTAAAAATGAATGGCGTCGAGCTTGAGGCCTCTCCTTGATAGCATGTAGCCCGCGACAGGGCTGTCTATGCCGCCCGACAGCAACAGCAGGCCCTTGCCCGCGCTGCCGCATGGCAGGCCGTCCGCTCCCTTTACGTAGTCGGAGAAGACAAAGGTGTATCCCCCTTCCCTTATGTCAATGTTTATGGTAAAATCGGGCTTGTGTACGTCCACTTTCAGGAAGGGGTGCTTTTTTAGAAGCATTCCCCCGATTTTTTGGGAAACCTGCATGGAGTTGAGCTCAAAACCCTTATCCGCGCGCGCCGTTATGACCTTGAAGGTGCCTTGCCTGATGAATTTTTCGCTTGCCTCAAATATAGCGCCTATATCCGTCTTTACCATCAGGGCGGAGCTTATGGAATGTATGCCGAAAACCTTGATAAGTCTCTCGATGACCCTGACCTCTTCGGCGTCACTGAAATTCTTTATCCAAAAGCGCGCCCTGCTCCTCTCCACTTCGCAGCCGATTCCCTCCAACGCTTCCTTTATGTTGCGGATGAGAAGGTTTTCAAAAACGTATCTGTTGTTTCCCTTTAAAAATATTTCGCCAAACCTGATAAGGATGACCTTTTCCAAGCCGCAGCCTCCTGTTTTTAGAAAAAAAGTTGTTTTTTTTCCTATCCTTTCAGCTCTGCCTTTACGCACCGCGCCGCCTACAAATAAAATTTGCCAATCAGTGCGCGTCAGGGCAAAACGGGCTTTTTACTTTCTTATCATCTTCCTCAGCCTATTCGCAGTATCGGCTATAGCCTCGGCGGCAAGCTGAACTTCTTCCTCGGTGTTGAACTGGCTGAAGCTTACGCGGATTGAGCCTTCGATATATTTCTGCCCCACGCCCATCTCCTTTAAGACGCGGGAGACCTTTTGCCTCGAGGAGCACGCCGAGCCGCTCGCCACATAGATGCCCTTGTCGGAGAGCATCTGTATCAAAATTTCCGACTTTACTCCGGCAATGCTCAGGGAGATGATGTTGGGAAGGCCCTCTTCGCAGTTTATCAAAAAATCGCCGAGGTTTTTTTTGAGAGTGGAGATGAATAGTTCCCTCAGTTTTCTGTAATAGGCAATCCTCTGCCTGATGTCGCCATGCAGGATACGGACCGCCGCGGCAAACGCGCAGATTGCGCCAGCGTTTTCAGTCCCCGCTCTCATGCCGTACTCCTGCGAGGCCCCATAAACCAACAGGTTTATCTTTACTCCCTTCCTTACGTAGAGGGCGCCTATTCCCTTGGGCGCGTGCACCTTATGCCCGCTTATCGTGTAAAGGTCTATTCCCAGCGAGCCCACCTCAAATTCTGCCTTGAGAAAAGCCTGCGTCCCATCGGCGTGAATGACGCAGTCTGGGTTTGCCTGCTTGCAAAGCCTTGAGATAAGGCCAATGTCGTTTACGGCACCCGTCTCATTGCTGGCATGAATGGCCGACACGAACACGGTGTCGGGACTGAGCAGGGATTTGAAATGCTCTATATCCACGCGGCCGCATTTGTCTATCCTCGCAAATTGTACGTCAAAACCCCTGCTTTTCAGCTCGTTGAAGGGCGCGTAAACGGACATGTGTTCGCCCAGAGAAGTGATCACGCGGCCCTTTTTGTTCCTGACGGAGCCGAAGATGGCGGTGTTGTTGGATTCTGAACCGCCTGAAGTGAATATTATCTCCTCTTCGCCGCATCCGAGGCACCATGCTATGGTCTTTCTCGCTTCGACGACGTCCTTGTACACGTCGACGGCGCCCCGGTACAGCGCCGAGGGATTGAAATACTTGTGGCTGCCGTAAAAGGCAAGCGCGTGGGCCGCCTGATGCAGCAACCTGGTAGTGGCGCAGTTGTCAAGGTAGATTACGTCTTCATACATAGTCGATGGTCCTGCCGGCAAACCTCTTAATGTATATCAAAAGCGTCTGGGATGGCTCGAACAGAAGAAGCGTCCTTTCCCCGTTGCAAGAGCAAACCATAAAGTACACGTTGTCGCTCACGTTGACGTTGGGGGTGGCGACGATGTTCCTTAAGTCCTTCATGCTCTTGTATCTCAGGAAATTATCGGAAGACACCTTGCCCAGCACCGAGATATCGCGCGCCACGACCTTTGCCACAGGCTTTCTCTTTACCCCGTTCAAGACCTTGGCGATCCTGAGCTCTCCCGACACAAACGTGTAGTCATAGAACACGTTATAGCTGTTCTTTTTTGAACGGAACACAAAGTAAAGGGTGTAAAACCCCGCCATAAATATCAGATTTGGCACCAGAACGATTAAAAAATCGCTAAAGTTCGCCTCCTCAGGTATAGGCAAATTTAACGCCATTAAGAAATAGAATGTAAAAAATATAGCCGAAATCAGCGAAAGAATGGAAAACGTAGCGGCGATTTTGTATTTTCTGTTTACCTTTTCGACCTCAATGGGGCCTATCGTCTCTTCATGAAAAACCTCTAACATTTCGATACCTTTTTCCTTTATGATGTCGCAGCAATTTTATTATACCACCATATATCAATTAATAAAATAAAAAGTTGAGGTAATATAGTATTCGAAGTTAATATAATCTGCATAGTACTATGCAAATTATTTTAACTTGACAATGGTAACGCCTTTTTCTCCCTCTCCGTACTCTCCAGGCCTGAAGCTCTTCACGAGGGGATGCTTTTTGAGGTGCTCCCATATCGCCTTCCTCAATGCGCCTGTGCCGAGGCCGTGAATTATCTTGCATTCGGATATTCCCATGATGCTGCAGTTGTTTAAGAACTCGTCTGCCTCTTCCAGCGCCTCGAGAACTGTCCTGCCGAGCAGGTTTATCTCGGTCTTTACGGGGCCTTGCGGAGAAATCTTGCTCACAAGGCTTACCTTTTGCCTTTTCTCTTTCTTAACCGTCGCCCTTTTTGGAAGGAACAAATCATTTAATTTGGTGTCTATCTCAATGCCGCCAAACCTTACCCTGACATCTTCCCTGTTCCTTGAGATGGAGACGATCTCGCACATTCCCGAAAGCGATTTTATATACGCTTTTTGCCCCACCTCGGCCACATCGGGCGGGAGCTGCTCCATATCTTCTATGTCCTCGCCATCATCTATTTCTATGCTATATTTGCTGTCCTCGAGCTTTCTCCTTATTTGCCTCGCCCTGCTTAAGTCATATTCAGAAAGCTCGGCGCTCTTTATAATCTTTTTCAGCTCTTCTATAAGCTGTTCGCTTTGGGTCTGTGCCTCGGCTATGATGCGCTTTGCCTCTATCTTGGCGTTTTTCAGCGCGTTTTCCTTAAGCTCCTTTAGCCTTCTCTCTTCTTCCTTGACCCAATCCAGTTTGACCTGAAACTCGGCCTTTATGCTCTCGGCTTCGCGCAGGCGGGCCTCGGCTTCGGACATAGCTTCCTGCGCGCTCTTTAGCACCTTTTCAAACGCTATCTTGTCCTTGCTAAGCCTCCCGTAGGCAGAAGAGATTATCTCCTCCCTAAGACCCAGCTTTTTGCTGATCTCAAGGGCATTGGAACTGCCCGGAATGCCGATGTTAAGGCGGAAGGTGGGCTTAAGATTGACGGGGTCGAATTCCATCGAGGCGTTTTTTGAGCGCTCGTTAAGGAAGGCGTACTCTTTTAGCTCATTGTAATGGGTGGTGACGATGCCCTTGCAGTTTTTTCCCAGCAGATACTCAAAGATGGAGAGCGCCAGCGCCGCCCCTTCCGCGGGGTCCGTTCCCGCGCCTATTTCGTCTATCAGCACCAGGGAGGACACGTCCACGCACTCGCATATCTCTATGATGTTTCTCAAGTGAGAGGAAAAGGTGCTGAGGTTGTTTTCTATGCTCTGCTCGTCGCCGATGTCGCAGAACACGTTTTTGAAAAAGGAAATCTCGGTGCCTTCAGACGCGGGCAAAAAAAGGCCGCACATCGCCATAAGGGTAAACAGGCCGCAGAGCTTGAGGGTAACGGTCTTGCCGCCCGTGTTGGGTCCGGATATGACCAAAAAGCTGTAACTTTTGCCGAGCGAAATATCTATCGGGACGATTTTTTCTTTGTCAATCAGCGGGTGCCTGCCGCGCAGAATGTTGATTTTGCCTTCGCTGTTAATCAGAGGCAAAACAGATTTAGTGTCGTGGGCGTATTTTGCCTTGGCGAAGGCGACGTCTGCCTTTATGAGGATATCATTTGTCAGCCTGATTTCGTCCGCCATGCCGCCCACTCTTGAGGTAAACGCCTGAAGAATTCTCTCTATCTCCTCTTTTTCCTTAAGCTGCAGCAGCCTCAGCTCATTGTTGAGCTGCAGCACTTCCTCCGGCTCGATGTACACGGTGGAGCCCGACGAGGACTGGTCGTGCAGCATGCCCTTTACGCTGTTTTTATACTCCGCCTTTACGGGAATGACGTATCTGCCGTTCCTCTCAGTGACGAAGAAATCCTGAATATATTTTGAGTTTCTGCCATCCCTTAAAATGGAGCTGAGCTTGACCTTTATCTGCTCGTTTACCTTGCGGATGCTCTTCCTGATAGACTTTAAGTTTGCGCTCGCCTCGTCGCTCACCTGCTCTTCGGATATAAAGCACCTCTCTACGTCATCCTCAAAATTCTTATCAATGAAAAGTAAGGAGGCAAAGCGCTTTAGCTGGGGCAGTTCATCCTCAAGCTGCGCTATCTTTTTCTTAAAGAGCCTGGCGCTCCTTAAAATCCTCGCAACCTTAAGGATACCCGAAATGGCCAGGGTGATCTGCTTTTCCGCCTTTTGCAGCGCAGCCTGAGGGTCATCATAGCTTGCCACAGGGTCGGCGCCGTATTTTGTGAGCACTACGTCAGCTTCCCTCGTAAGCAGCAGCCTTTCCCTCATCTCCTCAAAGCTTTTAGCGGGCCTTTCCTCGTCCAGCGTCCCTTTTCCCATCTCGAGGCTTAAGAATCTCTTAACCTTTTCTGTTACCTTGTTTAATTCGAGCAAATTCAAGACTTTTTCGTAAATCATTTTACCGCCCTGTGCAGCTGTCCGCCCGTAAAGGTCTCCTTCGGGCTGCCTTAGGTCATACGCCGCCTGCGCCGACCTAAAATCTTGGCCCGTAATGTTGAAGAGCATGTTGCCCGTGAAGTCTTTAGGGCGCAAAGCTTTCTGCCGTTTATTATGTTGAAATAGCATTGGGAATTCGGTATTTTCTTACATAAAACCTTTCTCCCTTTAAGCCTTCAGGTAAACGCCCTGGGGGATGGCAAATAACTTTTCTCAGCAGAGCAGGCCCCCTATCCTACGCCGCTCGCGTGTTTTACGCACCTGAGCAGTTCACCTCAATATTGCACCGTACTCTTGGTTAAGCGCTTTGAGGATTTTTTCTATTGCCTGGTCCACTTCCTCAACCTTCAGCGTCCTGTCCTCGGAGCCGAACCTCAGCGAAAATGCCATGCTCTTTTTGCCCTTCTCTATCTGCCCGCCGACGTAGCAGTCGAAAAGCTCCGCCTCTTTGAGCAATGCACCGCCCTTTCTACTGATGGTCTCGAGTAGCTGCCCGCACGTTACCTCTTCCTTTACGATGACGGCTATGTCCCTGTCAACTTCGGGAAACTTGGGAACGGGCTTAAATCCTCTGTAATAGCATATATTTTTCTCGAGCAGGCGGAAGTCAATCTCGGCGATGTAAACCCTCTGCTTTATGTCAAACTCTTCAAGCGCGTCGGGGTGCACCTCGCCAAAAAATCCTATCTTTTCGCCGCCGCAAAAGACGTCTGCGCACCTTCCCCCATGCATGAAGGGGTAGCTTCCCCTTTCGTAGGAAAGCTCAAGCCCGAAGTGCTCTTCGATGTTTTCCACGCAGCCCTTTGCCGTAAAAAAGTCCTCGCCCTCGCCGAACAGCGCAAAGGCCAGCATGGGCTTTTCGTCGGGCAGGCTATTAAGAGGCAATGAGCTCGGGATATATACGTTGGCAAGCTCGAATAACCTTCCCGATAGTATTTTCTTTCTGGTATTCGTTGCCACGGTCTCGATTATGCTGGGCACCAGCGTGGTGCGCATGACAGCCATCTTCTCGCTCAAGGGGTTAAGCAGCCTGATGGCCTTTCTCAGCGGATCGCTCGCCTTCAGCCTGAACTTGTCAAAGTATTCCTGCGATATGAAGGAATAGGTTATTATCTCGTTGAAGCCCTGCGCCACCATCACGTCCTTGAGCCTGTCGGCGTGCTTGTGGGAGGCATTCTTTCCGCCCTTGGTTATAGAGGCGTTCTTGAGGAGCGTGGGAACCAGATGATCGTGCCCGTAATACCTAATTATCTCCTCGGCGAGGTCGGGATAGCCGTCTATGTCTTCCCTGAAAAGAGGCACCTCGCACAGCAGCGTGTCTTTTTCAAAAGAGACCTTGAACTCGAGGCGGTTTAATATCCTCATCATAGCCTCTTTCTCAATGGAAATTCCGAGCAGCCTGTCTATCTTCTCTTTTTCTACAGAGATTACCTTGCGGCTCAGCTTTTCGGCGCATATGTCCTTGATGCCGCTTATTATCTTGCCGCACTTTAATTGATGCACCAACGCAAGCGCCCTGCGCATGGCAATCTCGCACAGCCCCGCGTCCACGCCCTTTTCAAATCTTGCAGAGGAATCGGACTGAACGCTGAGCTTTCTGCTCGTCCTCCTTATGCAGTCGCGCGCAAACTTGGCGGCCTCGAACACGATTTCCCTCGTGTCTTCCCTTATGCCTGAATTTTCTCCGCCCATTATGCCGGCGAGCGCCATGGGCTTTTTGACGTCGCAGATAACAAGCATTTCTTCGCTCAAGCCGCTTTCCTTTTCGTTGAGCGTGGTTATCTTCTCGCCCCGGTTTGCCCTCCTTACGATAATCTTTGCACCTTCCAGGAACCTGTAATCGAAGGCGTGCATGGGCTGGCCCACCTCGAGCAGCACGTAATTGGTTATGTCGACGATTACGTTTATGGGCCTTATGCCGCACAGGGCGAGGCGCCTTTTCATCCACGAAGGCGATTGGACCATCTCAATGTCTATGACGTACTTTACCATATAGCGCGGGCAAAGGTCGGGGGCCAGAACCTCGACGTCGAGGTGCCTTTCTATGCTGTCGCCCTTTTCTTCATCGTAATTAAGGTTCAAAGGCTTTAAGGGCTTGTCGAGCAGCGCCGCGATCTCCCTCGCCATGCCGTAAACACTCTGGCAATCGGGGCGGTTTGCGGTGACCGAAACGTCCAGAACACATTCGTCGAGGCCGAGCGCCTGTTTTATGTCGGTGCCGGGCGCCACCTTTTCCCTTATTATCAGTATCCCATCGGCGGAGGCGCCCTCATAATCGGCGGAAGTCAGCCCAAGCTCTTCGCCCGAGCACAGCATGCCCTGGGAGAGCTCGCCGCGGAGCTTGCCCTCCTTTATCTTAACGCCTCCCAGCAAGGTGGCGCCATGCAGCGCGACGGGCACGGTATCCCCCGCCTTTACGTTCTGAGCGCCGGTGACAACCCGAATTGCCCCATTTCCCACCGAGACCTCGCAGATAAGCAGCTTGTCGGCGCCGGGGTGCTTCTTTATCGAAAGGATTTTCCCCGCGACGACGTTTTTGATCTCTTTTCCCTTGCAGATTATCTCCTCGACCTCAAAGCCGCAGCACAGCAACCTCTTTGCCAGCTCTTCAGCTGAAATGTCTATGTCAACATAGTCTTTCAGCCATGACAACGGTAATTTCATTCTGAGCCCTCCTTATCTTCCCTTCCTGAACTGACTGAGGAACCTGACCTCGTTCTCAAAAAGCAGCCTCATGTCGGGTATGCCGTACTTTATCATAGTAATCCTCTCTATCCCCAGGCCAAAGGCAAACCCCCCGTACTTTTCGGGATCTATGCCGCAGTTTAAAAGCACTCTGTGGTTGACCATGCCGGCGCCAAGCACCTCTATCCAGCCCGTTCCCTTGCACAGCCTGCAGCCCTCGCCCCCGCACATCGAGCAGGTGACGTCCACCTCGACGCTCGGCTCTGTGAAGGGGAAATACGAGGGGCGAAACCTTGTCTTGGTATTTTCGTTGAAGATACCCCTCGCGAACTCGTCGAGTATCCCTTTAAGGTCGCACAAACTGATGTCGGTATCAATCACAAGCCCTTCTATCTGGTGGAACATAGGAGAATGGGTAGCGTCATCGTCGGAGCGGTAAACCTTGCCGTGGCTTAAAATCCTGATGGGAGGTTTTCTGCTCTCCATGACGTGCGCCTGCGTGGGCGAAGTATGGGTGCGCAGCAAAATGTTGTCGTTTATATAGAAGGTGTCCTGCATGTCCCTCGCGGGATGGTCTTTTGGGATGTTGAGCGCCTGGAAGTTGTAATAGTCAAACTCTATCTCCGGCCCGTCGCACAGCTCGAACCCAAAAGAGGTAAAGATATCCACGATTTCGTTTTTTACGATGTTTAAGGGATGAAGGGTGCCAAGAGCCTGCCTCTTTCCCGGCATGGTGATGTCCACCCTCTCCGCTTCAATGCGCCTCTGCTTCTCCTGTGCTTTGAGCTGCTCTTCCTTATGCTTTAAGGCCTCTTCGATCGCTTCCCTCGCCTCGTTTATTATCTTGCCTGCCGCAGGCCTGTCCTGAGGCGGTATATCCTTTAAGCCCTTCAGCAGCGCGGTAAGCTCACCGTTTCTGCCGAGATATTTTACCCTCAAATCGTTGAGGCCGACGCTGTCCGCCGCCCCTGAAATCTTTATCAGGGCTTCTTTTAAGAGAACGTCAACTTTTTCCCGCATTTTGAGATAACCTCCAAACTTTTCTAAAGGCTGTAGCCGATAATTTTCCATTAATGCCATCATGCCGTTTGATCCATAGTCAAATGCTCTGCCTAAAAAGGTTTTTACAGTATTAAAAAATCCTATAGATAAAATCCATAGGACGAAAGGTATTCGTGGTACCACCTAAGTTCGCCGCAAAATTTTTGCGGCCTCATTGCAGTTTTAACGGTGCAACCGTCGCGGGCTACTGCCATTTCACTCGCACAGCTCGTAAATGAAAGATAGACAAATATTATAGGTTTTGTTTCAGCCGACGCAAAACCCTCTCTTGATAATACTGATTGCCTACCCGTGTTTTAGTCATCGCCTTTGGTATTTAATTGAATGTTATTATATCATAAATATAATAAATCGGTCAATTTACCTGAGCGTCAAAACGTAGTAGAACCCGATATCGTCCTTTTCAGGCAGGTCCAGCTTGTCCCCCAGGGTTGGGAAAATGCGAATTACGACGTTTTCCTGCCCCTTTACAAATTTATAGGTAAGGGAGCCTTCATACGTGCGGTATATGCGGTCGTCTCTCGATTCCTCTTTCAGCGTCGAATCGCCGCTGTAATTAAAAGTAATCACGCTTGCTATCGTGATATAGTTCTTAAGCTCGTCGTTGGGGTCGCCCTGCCTCGAATTGCCTTTTGACGCGAGTTTGAAAGGAATGGAGTTCTCTTGCATAGTTTCCTTTAAGAGTATTTCCACCTCTTCCCCTTCGTCGACATCGCACAGGGTATGGTAGTTCTCGTTTGTGAGAAGCTTCCCATTAATGTAGAGCTCATAGCTCCACAGCTCGGAGAGGGCGTAGACCAGCATGGACCTGTCGTACTGATTCATCAGCTTGTCGGTAACGTATTCCTCATTGTATTCGTCTATGTTGGCGAGATAATAATTGAGCTGCTCTATCCTCTTCTCAGTTTGTTCTATCCTGGCCTTGGTGGTGGCAATGTTTACCTCGTTGAATATGATATAAAAGAGCGAGATGGCGATGATCAGCCCGCAGGCGACGTAAATCAGCACGGTCTGCAGCTTGGCGTAATCCACCCTTATGTTGGAGAGCCTTTTTCGCTTATCCTTTTTTTCCGGCTTTTCCTGGCTTTGCTGACTGTTATTTTTTTCCTTCTTTTCCTCGCTCATATTACGCACCTACATACCTTACTGAAAATCCCCACGGGTCGTCAATGCCGAATTTTTGCAAAAAATCCATGTCAAACAGCAGCTGAAACTCCCTTCCCACGCTCATGTCTGGAAGGTTTATGTCAATGCGCACCATGTATGGGTAGCTCTCGTCCCTGCTGATCTCGATGGGGTAATTGGAGGGATAGACGTACCCTATTCTGCCCATCTGGTCGCCATGCGGCCTGATGATTTCATCGACATTCAGCGGCTGGCCGCCCTGGCCATTGCTCATAAAGTAAGAAAAGCTTTTTAGCAGCTCTCGCGGCGCCAGATCCGTCTCTTCCGCAAAGGATTCCTCGAGCCTTATCACGCAGTGGGGCTGGTAAATCTCTACGGAAGAGCCGCTCACCGCCTTGCCGTCCACGTAGAGTTTGTATTTGTAAAGTCCCTTTATCTTATTAAATATGACCTTGCTGCCATTCTCTAAATTGATTAGCTCGTTCTGGACCAGTTCGTAAAAATACCTGTCGCTTTGCTCCTTCAAAATGCCCTCCAGCCTCTGGCTTTCGTTGAACAGGGACCGGTACTGCTCAAAGTACTTGCGGTATTCCTTGTTTGCGAAAATTCCAATGGGAATCGCGATGATGAATATCAGCGCGGTAACGGCAGCTGTAATCTGCAGCGTCGTCAGCTTCCGCCTCTTCTTCTTTTTCTCTTTGACCTTTTTCCACATAGCATTTCCCCCTTTGCTTCAGAATATGCCTGACATGAATTCATCGAACGCCTTCTGCCCCTTTTCGTCGGGCTTAAAGACGGCGGTATTTATAAGGATTAGCCTGCAAACCTCGTTAATATATTCGGTTATGGCGCGCCTCGCCTCTTCTTCCCGCATGGGCGTCTCGTTCTCGGCAAGCAGACGCTCTATCATGCCCTTATGAATTTCCAAGTCTTCGCCGTATTCCCTCTCGCCGCACAAGATTCTCTTTATCTCCTCTGTCTGCCTCTTGAGCCTGCCGGGCAGGATGTAGAGCCCCATTGCCTCGATAAGTCCTATGCCCTCTTTTTTTATGTTATGGTACTCGGCGTGAGCGTGGAAGATTCCGTCGGGGTGTTTTTCGCTTGTCCTGTTGTTTCTTAAGATGATTTCGAGGACGTACTCGCCCTTCTCCCTCCTCATAATGGGGGTGAGGGCATTATGCTGCTCGGCGGTCCTCGAGATAATCTCGCACTCCTCGTTGGTATAGGCCAGCCATTTTTCAAGCACCTTGCACGCCACCGAATATAGCTTTTGCCTGTCGGCGCTCCTTATCCGCACTACTCTGTTGTACCATGAAACGGTGCTGACGCTGACGCCCTCCATCTTGCAGTCGTAAAACTTTTTGTCGGCAGCATAATGCAGGGGCATCTTGTACCCTCCCCCCTGATAATGCTCGTGGGAGAGAATGGAGCCGCCCACGATGGGCAGGCTGGCATTGCTACCGATAAAGTAATGCGGAAAGATGTCAACAAAGTCGAGCAGCCTCAAAAACGTTTTGCTGTCGACCTTCATGGGACGGTGCTCCATGGAAATGGCTATGCAGTGCTCGTCGTAGTAAAGGTAGGGAGAATACTGCACAAACCATTCCTCTCCCGCCAGCTTTACGGGAATCACTCTGATGTTCTGGCGCGGAGGCCTGTACAAATTGCCCTCAAACCCGAGGTTATCGATACACAGGGCGCAGGACGGATATGAAGTAGCTTGCTGCTTAAGCTGGCGCAGAATTTCCCTGTTGTCCTTTTCGGGCTTGCTGAGGTTGATGGTAACCTCGATGAAATTCTCCCCAAAATCGGCGCGCCACTTGATGTTTTTCCCGATGGCGGTCTTTTGAATGTAGTTGTTCTTTATCGAAAGCTCATAAAGGTAAAGGCACGCGCTCTCTATGCCCTCCCTCTCCCTTATGGCGTCAAAGTTCTCGATTACTTTTTCGGGAGAAGGCGTGAGCAGCCCCATAATCTTTGACGCGAAGCTAAGTTCCATGCCCTCGGGAGCAAGCTCCCTTTCACTCGCGATGCTGCAAAGGCTCTCGATGAATTCGTCGGGCACGGCCATTCCCCTTATTCGCTCTTTTTCCTCCTGTGAAAGCTCTCCCTTGTAAGGCTCGGCCACCTTGAACTCGGCCATCAGGAGATTTCTGGCGTAGTAAACATCGAATCCGCGCAGTCCCAGGTGAGCTTGGGCGTAAATCAAAAGCTGCTCGATAAGCCTTTCAACCATTTATTACCTCGTCAAATGGATTTAAGCAAGCGATTTATGCGGCTGTCGCATTCCGAATAAATCCTGTCTGTATCAATTCCGATGTGGAAGTTGCCGTCCTCATATAGCACCTTGCCCTTGCACATGGTCATTACGACGTCGTGCGATGAGGCGGCGTACACAAGTTGCCCCGCGACGTTTGTGTTTTTGGGTTTAAAGTCAGGCCCTTTCGCGGAAACCCTTATTATGTCGGAGTCATAGCCTTCCTTTATCATACCCGTCTTGAGCCCCAATGCCTTTGCGCCGTTTACCGTCGCCATCCTGAGCGCCTCCAGCTCGGATACGGCGTCAGCCCTGTTCATCGACCCCTTCTGAAGCACCGAGGCGAGGTACATCTCCCTGAACATGTCAAGCCTGTTGTTGCTGGCGCTGCTGTCTGTGCCGAGCGCCACCTCAAGGCCGTGATAGAGCATGGAATAGACGGGAGCTATGCCGCTTCCAAGCTTTAGGTTGGAAGCGGGGCAGTGCACGGGATAGACCCCCTGCTGCTTAAGCAAGAGGATGTCGTCCTTGTCGACATGAACGCAGTGGGCGGCAATGCCCCCGTAGTCGAAGAAGCCGCACTTGTGCAGGTATTGCGGCGGCGTCAAACCCCCGTGCTCGTTGGCGCATTCACCCACTTCCTCAAGCGTCTCGGAAAGATGTATATACGTCTTGGATTTTACCTGACAGGCAAAATCCGCGATTCCCTCAATAAGCCGCTGCGAGCAGGTGTAAACGGAGTGGCAGCCCGGGATATATTTTATCCCCATCGCGCCGTACCTTTCATAATCCCGCCGCACCTTTTCGAGGACTGCCTGGGTATTGCCTTCAATGTCCATGTCGGCGCCCATCAGCACCAAGCCCATACCGCTTATCCCGGCTGCCTCAGCCGCTGCCTCATTGAAGAAATAGGTGTCGGCAACTGTGGTTATTCCTCCTCGCGCGCATTCGGCGATGGCGAGCATTGTCCCCCAGAAGACATCGTCGCACGTCAGACGCTTTTCCATGGGGAATACCTTATTATACAGCCATTCCTTTAAGTTGGAACTTTCCGCCGTGCCCCTGAACAGCGACATAGCGAGATGGGCGTGGCAGTTTATCAGCCCGGGCATTAGTATATCGCCCGAAACGTCCACCTCTTCATCGCACGGGCCTGCCTCATCCTTTCCGCAATAAGCGATTTTTTCCCCTTCCACCACGACGCAGCCGTCCTCGATAAAGGGCCGCTTCTCGTCCATGGTGAGTATCAGGGCGCCTTTGAATTTTATCCTCATCGCAGCCAAATTTTGGCGTTTATAACTTGCTCGAAATCTTTTTCAGGTATGCCTTAAAACCGTCCGAGAGGACGGGGTCTCTCAGCGCGTACTCTACTGTCGCCTCGAGGTATCCCAGCTTGTCGCCTATGTCGTAGCGCTTGCCCTCGAACTCGTAGGCGTACATGCCGTGGTCCCTGCACATCTTCATCAGGGCGTCGGTGAGCTGAATCTCACCGCCCGCTCCGGGCTCCTGCGTCTCAAGGTATGTAAAGATTTCGGGAGTGATGACGTAGCGGCCCAGCACGGCAATATTAGAGGGCGCCTCCTCGACATTTGGCTTTTCCACAAGCGATATGACCTCATGCACCCTACCTTCGGAGCGCCCTGCGGTTACGATGCCGTATTTATTTACCTTGTCCCTGTCAACTCTCTGAACGCCTAAAATGGTCTTTTGCTTTTGCTCAAAGCAGTCTAAAAGTTGCTTGAGACAGGGAGTCCCGTCGCCGGTGTAGACGACGTCGTCGCCGAGTAGCACGGCGAAGGGAGCGTCACCAACGAAGTACCTCGCGCAAAGTATTGCGTGGCCGAGTCCCCTTGCCTCTTTTTGGCGAACGTAGTGAATGTCCGCCATATCGGTTATTTCGTTTACTATCTTTAGGGAATCGAATTTTCCCGTCTGCTCCAGGATATGCTCGAGCTCGTAAACCCTGTCGAAATGGTTTTCAATGTTCTGCTTGTTCCTTCCGGTGATGATTAAGATTTCCCTGATGTCCGAAGCCACGATCTCCTCGACGATAAGCTGAAGGGCGGGCTTGTCGACAATAGGCAGCATCTCCTTGGCGACGGCCTTGGTATAGGGCAAAAACCTCGTCCCAAGGCCCGCGGCAGGTATCACCGCCTTTGTAACCTGGCTCATTTAATTTGCCTCCGAGATTATTATAATTTAATGTGCTCTTTTTATTATAAGATATTTTTTTTAATAAATCAATATTTTGACCCGTTTGCAATGCGATAATATGCGGAAAAGTTTTTATGGAAGATTGTAAATGTTGTGAAATGCTTATGAAATACTGATAAAAAAGAATTGATAAGGAAAAATGAGGATACTTGTATTGGTTTGATTATTTGTAAATTTGTTTGACAGAAAGGCAAGCAAATTTTCAACTTTTACGCAAAAGTAAATGCATTGCTGTAAAACGCCATGAGCAATCGCTTACATCTTTATCATATTAAAACAGCGTAAACCGTAAGGCTTACAGTCGCGAGATATGTCTCATCCTCGAGCAGATGGGAATAAGGCCGGTAACCTCCCATCATGAGCACGGCACAGGCCAAAACGAGATAGAGTTTGAAAAGAGCAACGCCTTGGAATGTTGCGTCCAAACAGGCAAAATTTTTTTCCATGTAAGAGCGTGCCATTTTGCAACCAAAAAATGTTTTCCCCTTTGTCGACGGGCGCCATGTCGAGGTAGCCGCCGTTGTCAAATGGAATGAGCGTGGGCGCGCCGTCCTCGTCTTTTTTGAAGTTGTTTTTATTTCTTTATGTTACGCCTAAATTCAGATTACATTATATATTATAAGCCGCCATGTCAACAGATTATTAAGGAAAAGGCTCTAATTAACTTTCATAACCTTAAATTATGGCGGGGGTTTGGTTTTTCCCCGTCCTTTACCTTTTTTCAATTGGCACGTATTCCTTTTTGGGGCACACGCACACGTAGCCCGGCCTTATTATCTTTCCCCTGCCCGCAATCTCCTCTATCCTGTGAGCGCTCCAGCCCACTATCCTCGAAACGGCGAATATCGGCGTAAACAGCTCCACGGGCAGACCCAGCATTTTGTACACAAAACCGGAATAGAAATCGATGTTGGCGCTGACGCCTTTATAAATCTTTCGCTTTTCGGCGATGACTATGGGCGCGAGGCGCTCCACCTTTCTGTAAAGCTCAAAATGCTCGTCGTAGCCCTTCTCGTGCGCGAGCTGCTCCACAAAGCCCTTTAATATCTCGGCGCGGGGGTCGGAGAGCGAGTATACCGCGTGCCCCATCCCGTAGATCAGGCCTGAGCGGTCGAATGCCTCTTTGTCCAGAAGCTTAACGAGATAGCCACACACCGCGCCGTCGGAATAGTCTCCCTTGAGCGAGGCTTTCATGTCCTCGAACATCTTTACAACTTTTATATTTGCGCCGCCGTGCCTTGATCCCTTGAGGGAACAGAGAGAAGCGGCTATCGTCGAGTAGGTGTCTGTCCCCGTCGAGGTGACCACGTGCGCTGTGAAGGAAGAATTGTTGCCCCCGCCATGCTCGGCGTGCAGCACCAGTGAGAGATCCAAAAGCTTTGCCTCAAGCTTGGTGTAGCTGCTGTCCGGCCTCAACAGGTGGAGGATATTCTCCGAAGTCGACAGGTTTTGCATGGGCTTATGTATTATCAAGCTGTTGTCGTCGTGGTAGTGTGAGTACACCTGATAGCCGTATACGGCGATAAGGGGAAACTGCGCGATGAGCTGAAGGCATTGGCGTAGCACGTTGGGAATGGATGTATCATCCGCCATATCATCGTAAGCGTAGAGCGTAAGGACGCTCCTCGACATGACATTCATAATGTCGATGGATGCCCTTTTCATTATTATGTCGCGCACAAAGCTGACGGGCAGCGTCTTGAAGCTGCTCAAGATAGCATTGAACTGTTTAAGCTCTTCTGAGTTCGGCAGCTTTCCGAACAGCAGCAGGTAGGAGACCTCCTCAAAGCCGAACCTATCGCCGCTTATAAAGCCGTTCACGAGGTCGTGGATGTCGTATCCCCTATAATAGAGCTCGCCCTTGCAGGGCACAGCCTTTCCGTCCCGCACCTTCGAGGATATTATGTCAGAAATGTGCGTCAGGCCTGCCACCACGCCGCTGCCGTCAACGTCCCTCAGCCCTCTCTTGACGTCGTACTTATTATACAGGGAAGGGTCTATCGTGGTTGATTTTTCCGCGAGAGCGCTCAGCTCCCTTATCTGGTCGGTGATTTCGGTTGAAAAAAAACTCATAGTACCTCCTTTAGCAAAATTTTTGCCCTTTTTAGCAAGCAAAAAGGAGAAAACAGGTTTTACCTTTTGGCGACGCTAATTATGAAAGAAATATGGGCTTGGATTTATGGCAAAAGCGGGGCTTTTTGAAAGGGGTTAGTTTTTTTATTATACAATATTTTGAGACTATTAACAACCTTTTGAGCAAAAAATTATGCAAAACGGCATTTTTTCCCAAAAATGGAAGATTGTAAAATGAAGTGCAACGGATAAAAAAAGATTCATAGTGAAACTTTTTCTTTGTATAATAAGTTTGTCATAACAAAATTATACAAAAGGGAAAAGCCACTATGAATCAAGAACAGTATA
>JAAYQN010000051.1 GCA_012519285.1 Clostridiales bacterium | reverse complement strand
TATCAGGCTTTTACTCTGTTCTTTTTGCTTTTTCCCATTTCTTTAAACAATTATTCCAAAAGAATATACTTATATCGAAAAAGGCGGCTTAGATCTATATCTAAATCGCCTTTTTCTTCTCTCTGAATCCCTTTAGCTTTAAAGGGATTTTTTTATGCCAAAATGCCTTTTTTCCCGCTCACCCCATTTTCCGCCCTTAATTGTTCCCTTTTCATAATATCTTTTATTTTTGTTGCATATCTCTTTTTCAAGTGGTAAATTATTGGTATACATTTAGCTTTTGTGAGGGCTTATGAGGATTATCATCATAGGTTGCGGCAAGGTAGGCTACAGCCTGGCGCAGAGCCTTTCGGGCGAGGGCAACGACGTCACCATCATTGACAGCGACGGGGAGGCGCTCAAGAAAGCATACGACCACCTCGACGTGATGTGCATAAAGGGAAACGGTTTAAGGTCCACCACCCTGATAAACGCCGGCGCCAGGGAGTGCGACCTGCTGATAGCGGTGACCGGCGGCGACGAGATGAACATGGTGTGCTGCCTCACCGCCAAAAAGCTTGGCGCAAAACACTGCGTGGCGCGAATAAGGGACCCAGAGTACGCCGACGAGCTTTCCCTGCTCAAAGAGGACATAGGGCTTGACATGGCCATAAACCCCGAGCGCGAGGCGGCGGGCGAGATAGCGCGCATCATTAAATTCCCCCCCGCCGCGGGCGTGGAGTTTTTCGCCGGCGGGCGCATCGAGATGGTTGAGATAAAGGTCTCAGGCGGCCTCTCGCTCTGCGGCAAGCAGCTTAAAGAGGTCAAGGGGCAGTTTTCGGAATCCGTGCTCATCGGCGCCGTGCAGAGGGAAGAGGAGGTCTTTATCCCCGGCGGCGATTTCGTCATTCGCGAGAACGACCTCATCTATATCATAGGCGAACATTCCAAGGTGCAGGGGTATTGCAGGCAGATTGGGGTAAGCTTTTACAGGATAAAGAGCGCGATGATCCTCGGCGGCGGCAGGCTGTCGTATTATCTTTCCAAAAGCCTGCTCGAGATGGGCGTAAAGGTCAAGGTCATCGAGGTCTCGCTCGAGCGGTGCGACGAGATCTCCGAGCTGCTGCCAGAAGCTTTGGTAATCTGCGGCGACGGCACCGACGAGGACCTACTCCATTCCGAAAACTTAAGCCAGATGGACGCCTTCATCGCCTTGACCGGCCACGATGAGGACAACCTCATCTCCGCCCTGCTCGCTAAGGAAAACGGGGTAAAAAAGTGCATCGCAAAGATAAACAAGATTAACCATATAAACCTTTTGGGCGGCTTTGGGATAGACAGCGTGGTCAGCCCCAAGCTAATCACCGCAAACCACATAATAAGGTTTGCCCGCGGCTTAAAGAGCGCCATAGAAAACCCCGTCACCGCGCTTTACAAGCTCTTCGACGGCAAGGTTGAAGCGCTGGAGTTTGCCGCGACCTCGCACGCAAAGCTTCTTGACACGCCCCTCAAGGATTTAAGCCTCGGCGAGGGAGTCATCGTGGCGGCAATCCTGAGAAATGGAAAGGCCATAATCCCCCACGGCGACGACATGATTAAGGAAGGCGACAGCGTAATATTAATGGTAAAGGGCAGGAAATTTTCCGACCTCAACGAGATACTGAGCACAGCACCAAAGAGCGCTGATTGAGGGGGTAGAAGATGAATTACGGGATGATAATAAAGAGGCTGGGCACAGCGCTTCTCATCGAGGCGGCGTGCTTGGCAGCCCCTCTCTTAATTTCCCTATCCTTCGGCGAGAACCTCCTTCCCTTCTCCGTCCCCATCGCGGCAGCGGCGATTTTAGGGCTTGTTATGCAAGCCGTAAAGCCTGCCTCTCCCGATATCTATATAAGGGAAGGGTTTGCCATAGTGGCGCTATGCTGGATAGTTTTTTCCCTCGTGGGGGCGATGCCGTACGTGCTTTCCCGCGCCATACCTGACCCAATCGATGCTTTTTTTGAGGCGGTATCGGGCTTTAGTACGACGGGCGCCTCGGTGGTAGCTGACGTCGAGGCGCTGCCAAAGGGTGTGCTGCTGTGGCGCAGCCTCACCAATTGG
>JAAYQN010000050.1 GCA_012519285.1 Clostridiales bacterium | reverse complement strand
CTCCCTGTTGTTTTCCGCAAAGATGATAAGGTTACATCCATCTTTGGAAAATAACGACGGACGACGTGATGGGCGGCTACCTTGCGACGAAATACCTCATAGATAACGGGCACAGGGACATCGTCATGTTTTCAACCGTATATCCTGCGCTGTTGATAGGATTGAGGATGCGCTTAACGAGGCGGGAATTGAGGTACGTGAGGAGTACATCTTTCATTTCGTAGGCGGCAGGGAGATGGTCCGCTCCCTTTTAAAAAAGAAAATCCCCTTTACCGGCATAATCTGCTTCAATGACCTTATAGCCTTTGAGGCGATTTCGGAACTCAAGAAGAACAACCTCAAAGCTTCTGACCAGGTATCCAGTTAAGGTAAAACCCTATCGGGAAGAATCGCTTAATTTTTTTGTTTTAATAAAATTTTCGATAAAGGATTTTTTATGAGAGGTTCCGCTTTGCTCAAGAGAGGCTTGTTTGATAAAAGTTTGTTTACTGTATCCGATGCTTCGGGAAAGCTCAATTTGTTCAGGCTAGCGCTTCCCATCCGAGGTAAATAATGAAGAGAAGCCTAATTTATCTTTCTCACCGTGGAGCCCTTTATAAGCTCGTGGGCAATATACACCTTATCAGTTGTAATCTCGTTGTTAATCTTCTTAAGCAGAATCTCAAGAGCCATTCTGCCGAGCTCTTCCTGATTTTGCCTGATGTGGGTGATCTTGTAGTCTATTATGCTGTCCGCCTCGTCAAACATTATAAAGGAATAATCGTCGGGTATCTTCTTTCCCATCTCAAACACCGCCTGCAGCACCAGCTTTGCTACGGTGTATTCTGATGCGATGATGGCGGTTATCTGCGGATTCTCTTCAATGTAGCGCTTTATCCTTTTTAAATCCTCTTCCCATACCTCCGATTTGTTGTTACCAGGGCTCTTGATTGTGGAGAGGATGTTTGCGGACGTTATTAGCTTTTTGTTCTTCAAAAACGCCGATTTGAACCCGTTTATCCTGTCGTCAATGGTGCTGGTGTTGGTGGGGTCAAAACAGATGAATGAGATGTTCTTTCAGGGCGGCTGGAACAACTTCATGTGGCCAAACATCGTGCTTATTTCGGAAAACGTAAAGCTGCTCACCCAGGCGTTTGGAAGGTTCCGCTCCCCGCAGCTTACCGAGTTTGGACCGCTCATGGCGCTGTCGACCCTGATGATTCTGCCTATAATTGTAATCTTTATTTTTGCCCAAAAGTACTTCATTAAGGGAATTTCCGTTGGTGGAATAAAAGGATAAAAAATTTCAAATTGATGGGAGGTATATATGAAGTCTAAGAGGAAAATGATGTTTTTTCTGCTCGCGGTGCTGATGGTCGCAAATCTCTTCTGCGTTACATTGTTTGCCAGCGCGGCGCCGTACAACGGGGGGCTTGAGGGCGAGGCGCCCATCCCCGCGGGAGTGTCGGATTCCAAGATCACAGGCAGCTAAAAACGATAAAAGCTACGTCGTGCTCGGCAAATTTGCGGCAAAGCTCTACACCAGCCAGAAGGTAGGCAGCGCGATAGGCGACAAGTTCAGGGTCTATAGCTCAGAAAATCCGGATGAATATACGGAATACCAAAACTTCACCGGCGGCTACATGAAGTCGGTAAACGGCGGCAACGCCCAGATAATTTACAGGAAAAACTACGTATACAACGAGGCCACCGAAAGCTATGAGGAAGTGCCGGCCCGCGGCAACGCAACCGGTTACGTGGGCGCGGTCGCTAAGAACAACCCGCTCATTCAGGGCGGCACGACGAGAGAGACGATATACAATAAGTTTGTACAGGCATACGAATACTAGCCGTTGGTGAGGTTCTGTACCCTGAAGGTTGAGTCGCCGGACGTGACCTCAAAGTCATTGCTTACTGGCATTCCGAGGTTTTTAAGGTTAGACGGAGTGTTCCTCTCGTAAATGTACATGAACTCATCCCTGATGAGGTAGACGTTCATGGTCTCGGTGTTGAGCGCAAGGTACGACCAGCTCTGGCGGTCGTCGCCCCAGGGGGTAGCTACGCTATCGCCGTAGAGAAATTCCTCCAAAACGAAAAGAGCTTCAACATAGGCTCGCCTTTCTCCATTGTGAAGATGACCTCCAAGGCAAACTTCTACTCCTACGATGCCTTTAAGCTTAACACAGCCCTCGGCTATCCCACGACGGACATCATGATCGTCGCCGAGGGAAGCGAAACGCAACGGCGTGATAAGGCTGGTCACCGGCCCGATAGGAACGGAATACGGCAGAAACGGCGCCAGCGGCAACGGCTACCCTGTATCCGAGATGATGATTAACCCCGAGACAGGCGTTGTTATTCAGAACTTCAGGAGTAAGGACAGGGTGATTCAGGAGCGCAGGGTATACTTTGTAATGCAGCCCGATGGCACGGTAACCAAGCTCGACGGCAACTTTGACTTTACGGAAGGCGAAGGGCTTAACTTCGTACCCTACCTGACACTTTACAAGATAAACACCATCACCTTAAAGTCATTCACCCCGCAGCCGTCCTACGAGGCGGGCTCGCAGATAACCATAGACCTCAAGCAGTATATCGAAAATCCGCAAAATTACGTGATCACTTTTGACAGGGATGTTAGCGTGGGCACTTTGAGCGAGGACGGCGTATGGACGTTTACTCCCGAAGAGGACGGCATCATCGACCTTGAGGTCGACATATACACCGCCTTTGAGAAGGTTACGTTTGCAATCCAGCTCAATGTCGGAGCAGTAGTCGACAAGTCCGAATTGCAGGCGCTGTACGACAGCGTAAAGAATATGGAGCAGGGCAATTACACCGGAGCATCCTTCTATGAGCTCGTGCAGGCAAGGAACGCCGCAAAGGATGTCCTTGAAGATGAGGATGCTACGCAGGAGGAAGTTGACGAAGCCCTCCAGAGTCTGCAAAACGCCATAGACAACCTCACTGAAGTGACCGCTCCGCAGGTAGACAAGAGCGCCCTGCAACAGACGTACGATGAGTATAAGCAACTTGAGAAAGGCAACTATACCGACGAGACGTGGGAGTTCTTCCAAGATGCACTCGAAAACGCCAGGGAGATACTGGAGAAGGAGAACGCCACCCAGGCTGAGGTAGACGCTGCGCTGCAGCTGCTTAACCAGACGAGAGCCAGCCTCATTGAGGACGACGGAAGCACTCGTCCAGGCGAGGGCTGCGGTTGCCAGTCTGCAAACCTCTATGCGGGAATGGTTTTGGCATCCCTTGGATTAGCCTTGGCTATGGCAATTCTTGCGAGGAGAAGGCAAACAAGCAAATAGTAGTTGATTTAAAGAGAAACAGCTTAGAAAAATTGATTTTACAAATTTATGAGATAGGTTAAAGGTAATATGGCAGATTATCCTGTACTGGAGAGAGAGATAAACGGAATTTCTGGCAAGATTAAGAACCCAAAAGTCAGGCAGATGTTTTTAAACTGCTTCTACAGCACTTTAAAGACAACCACCGAAATCATGGAGGACGGTACGACTTACATCTTTACCGGCGATATTCCTGCCATGTGGCTTAGAGACAGCAGCGCCCAGGGTACAGGATATCTGCCTTTTGCCTCAAAGGATGAAAAGATAAAGGAGCTAATCAGGGGACTTATCAGGCGGCAGTTTAAATATATAAAGATTGACCCCTACGCTAACGCCTTTAACAGGGAGCCGAACGGCCATGGGCACAAGGGCGATGTCACGGGCTTTGACAGTCCCTGGGTATGGGAGAGGAAGTACGAGGTGGATTCCCTGTGCTATCCCCTCTGGCTGTGTTCAAAGTACTTTACCCATACAGGGGACGCAAGCGTTTTCGATGAGGATTTTGCTGAGGTCGCCAGGATAATCATGGACCTTTTTGAAGTCGAGCAGAATCACTTTGAGAGGTCTGAATATTTTCACCATCGCCCTCACGTGCCTGAACAGCCCACCCTCATCGACGAGGGAAAGGGAAGGCCTGTGGCATATACGGGCATGACGTGGTCGGGCTACAGGCCGTCCGACGATGCCTGCGAGTATAATTACCTCATTCCCTCAAACATGTTCGCCGTCGTCGTGCTGAGGGAACTCGAAAAGATTTTTGGGCAAATCTACACAGACGAGACTTTAAGGAGGGCTGCGGCGACGCTTTCGGCTCAGATTCAGGGCGGAATAGACAGGTTCGGCGTGGTTGAATACGGTGCTTACGGCAAAATCTATGCCTATGAGACCGACGGCCTTGGCAATTACAATCTCATGGACGACGCCAATGTGCCAAGCCTTCTTTCGCTGCCATGTATCGGATACTTGAGCCCAAATGACCCCATCTATAAGAACACCAGAAGGTTTGTGCTGAGCCGCGACAACCCCTACTATTTTGAGGGAAGGTGCGCAAAAGGGGTAGGCAGCCCCCACACCCCTGACAGGCACATTTGGCACATTGGGATAATCATGCAGCTTCTCACCTCGACGGACCTCTTTGAGATAAAGGAGTGCTTTGAGACCCTAATAAATACCGACGCTGACTGCGGCGTCATGCATGAGAGCTTTCATGCGGACGACCCAAAAGTGTTTACGCGCGAATGGTTTGCGTGGGCAAACACACTCTTTACCGTTGCTCTTTTGGAACTGTATGAAGGAAAGGCCGAACACTTTAAAGAGGCGGCAAGGATGTGTGATCTTTTTGAAGATTAAGGAGGAAAAAATGAAGAGGATGACATCCTTTTTAATGACAATTATGATTTTCTCCACCTTATTGACTTTCGGGGCATGCTCGGAAGTCGAAATTTCGGCTAAAAATATCGATGTTCAGCAGTACTATAACGTCTCGCTTGCCCCCTTTGTTATCCCCGACCTCTTCATATATTTTGAAAACGTGACGGAAAAGGCGGTATACTCTGCAAACCGCGGAACTGTGATAAACAAGGCCTTTTCCCATCCTTTGAGCGAAGCTGGAGTGTTTGAGATAGAGATAACCGCGAGGGACAGGAGTTCATTCTCAATCTGTCTGAATATTTCCTTAACGCCACGCCCCAGACTCAATACACCTCCAACGTGGGAGAGATTGAGAACGGGATATTCAAGCTCACCCTTCCTTTTGGGAACGTCGAGGTAAGGATAACGGCGAGTGAGGGAGGAAAGGAGGCGACGCTTTCGTTCACCCTTCCAGTAAACGTCACCCTAACGCAGATCTATCAGGGTTATGCCCAGGTCAATAAGCAGAGGGCCATCGAATACGGAAGGCTTATATATAACCTTTACTGGAACCCTTCCACTCAGCTTTCCAAGCTCACCCCGAGCGGCGGCACGCCGTACCTGTGGCCCTATACGGAGCAGGTGGCGATGTGCAACGGCATATTGAAGATACTCGACCCCATTGAGGACGCCGAGGATTTCAGTTTCTTCAGGGATTACCTGATGGGGACTATAGAGGGCTTAAGGTATTACAGGGTAGCCCAGAGCTCAAAGCCCTACACGGACACCGCGTTCGGCGTGCTCTCTGAAAACATGGATTCGTATGCCATGTACAATTCCAGCCGCAACTCCTATGCAAAGGATTCCGCGGGCTCCAACAAGAGCGGCATCTACTTTGACGACAACATCTGGGTTGCAAAGGAAATGTACTACGCTTACAAGAACCTCGGCGACAGGAAGTACCTGAACGAGTGCATCAACATCCTCAACTGGATAATAGGGGAAGGATACGAGACGGCGGTTTCGGCACAGGGGGCCTTTACAAACGTGCCCATGAACGGCATCTACTGGCTGTGGGGCGTAAAGGATATTCACAACGATAATTCCACCAACGACTCGCAGACCGCATCCCTCAACGCCTGTTCTTCCGCGCCCACCGCGATGATGCTCCTCAAGGTGGCAAAGGACCTCGACAATTCAAATCCTCAAGAGGCTGAGATGAAGTCAAGGTTCAACGATATAGCGAACAAGATAACGAACTTCATGACGAGGGTGCTGCGCACTCAGGAAGGATTATACAAGGACAAAGTTTTCGTGAGAGAGAACTCCGAAGGAAAGCTCTACCTCGGACTGGTTGACGAGCAGGTGCTCCCCTACAATACGGGATGCATGATGCAGGCGACGTCGGAGCTGTATGAGCTCCTTGAGATAGAGATGATTTTAAATCTCAACAAGGCCACTGCGGCGGCGAGTGACGCCTACTTTGCCAACAGATTGGTGGTGGAAGGGGAGTACTCCTACAACAAGAACTCCTGGTTCACATCCTTCCTGATTGAGGGATTTATGAGCCTTGACAAGTACGACGAAAATGCCGTGATCTATATAGACCACATGAGAAGCTCCCTCGACTATGCCTGGAGAAACAACAAGGCATCCAATGGCCTTGTGTGTCCTGCGTGGATTGTGGGCTGGTCGGCCTATCCTGATAATTCCCCAAACAGCGAAGGCAACGGAAGGCAGCTTTTGCTTCAGTCGGCAAATGCTCACTGCTATGCCAACATTGCAAGATATTACTTTGCAAAGGCAAATTAATTATTGCCAAGTTACTTTGTCTTTGTAATTTAAAGAATCAAGATCTACTGCCGAAAAAGAAGAGGCTATACGCCATGATATGCACCCCAAAAATTAGACATTTTTGGAGGAGAATATTTTTATGAGGAAAAGAGGAACAAGGAACAAAAAGTATAGCGGAGAATTCAAATTATCTGTTATTATACGTGAACATTGTTTAAGTTATGGTGAGATTGTCAGGAAGTATTGTCTAGGCAATATTGAAGGTACTCGAGAGATGTTGAAGCGATGGGAACGCATATATTTGGAAAAAGGAGAAGCAGGTCTTTCCGTTGAAAGGCGTGGCAGGAGTTACAAAATGGGAGGAGAAAAGAGAGGCAGGTCAAGAACAAGCCATTAGACAAGGATATTAAGAATGATTTAATAGCTAAAATCAGCGATTAAGAGAACGTAAGAATGGCTTGAAATGGAGTGTGAATACTTAAAAAAATTAGATGCCTTGCCCGGTACAATACCGAACTCATTACAATCTTTAAACTTATATTGTCCAAACTTTGGGTTTCATATCAAGTAAAGCGCCTTTTTAGTGCCATCTAAATCAGCCCCCTATCGCTTCCAGATACTTTTTCAGGTATTCCTTTGCCCCCGCAAGGTCATGCTCCCT
>JAAYQN010000049.1 GCA_012519285.1 Clostridiales bacterium | reverse complement strand
GCTTGAGTGAGCGTTTATTGTTGATATATCGGGAAATCTGTAATATAATTAGATAGAAATGGGCGAGCTCTCTTACCAAAACCTAATAGTGCTCATCCTGTGCTCGCTGGTGGTGCTGCTCAACGCAATCTGCGCAGCTTTGGCCATATACAGGAGCAAGCGCTTTGAAAAGTCCGAGGTGGTGCTTAGGCTCTACACCAGCCCCGCCCCCACCCTCTTTTACTCCCTTTTATGTCTGCTGCTTCCCGGAGCGCTGTGGCACTTCGGCAGCCCGCTCATCCACTTTATCCTCATAACCGCCGCCATAGCCTCCACGGTGGCGCTCTTGATAATTACCCAATGCTCGACGAGCGGCATCACGGCGGAGGCGGTGTTCATCGGGGGCAAGATTTACGAGTGGCACGACATCTACGATTACTACATTGACAAAACCCGCAGGACGGTCATCTTTTCGAGCAACGTAAAAGGCGGCCTTACCTTAAAGGGCGTCACCCGCCCCTTAAAGTACAGGGCGCAGGACGAGGAGAATCTGGAGAGCTACCTCGAGAGCCAAAAGGGCAAATACCTTAACAAGATAATAATAAGGTAGAGATGCCATGAAGTGCATGTTTTGCGGATGCATGGAGAGCAAGGTAATAGACTCCCGCCAGTCCGAGGACGGCACCAGTGTTAGGAGGAGGCGCGAGTGCACCGCGTGCGGCAAGAGATTCACCACCTACGAGACCATAGAGACCACCCCCATCCTCGTCATCAAGAACAGCGGCGCCAGGCAGGTATTCGATCCCGCCAAGATAAAGAACGGCATAATTAAGGCATGCGAGAAGCGCCCCGTGCCCATGTACAAGATCGACAAGCTGGTAGAGGACATAACCAAGCAGGTTTACAATTCCCTCGAACAGGAAATCACCAGCAAAAAGATAGGAGAGCTCGTCATGGCGGGCTTAAAAGAAATAGACGAGGTAGCATACATACGCTTTGCCTCGGTGTACAGGCAATTCAAGGACACCGCGTCCTTTTTGGAGGAACTTAAGAACATCCTCAACGAAAACGGCAAAGCCTCAAAGGGCGACTAACTAAATTTGGGAGCAATGGCCTGAAAATGCTTATCGAATTTATCTGCGACACTCCAAATCAGAAAATACTCAAGGTTTTATCCGCAAAATACCCGGATATACCTTACAACAAGCTCAACATGCTGCTCAGGAAGCGGGACATCAGGGTAAACGGCAAGCGCATCTCGAGCAACGTCGTGGTAAACAGGGGCGACGCCGTGCAGGTGTACATCTCCCAGATAGAGGACCCTTCCAGGAAGGCCAACGTCAAGCTCTTTTACATTGACGACAACATCCTCATCGTGGACAAGTCGCAGGACATCGAGATAGAAGGGAAAAACCCCTTAACTTCCGAGCTGCAAAAAGAGTACAGCTACGTGCGCCCCTGCCACAGGCTGGACAGGAACACAGGCGGCCTCGTGGTGTTTGCCCTCAACGAGAAGGCGTACAACGAGATGGCCAAGGCCTTCGACGACAGGACGATAGAGAAGTACTACCTCGCGCTGTGCGTGGGGACTTTCGAGGAAAAGGGCAAGAAGCTTGAGGCATACCTGTTCAAAGACAGCAGGAAGGCGCGCGTGTATATCAGCGACAAGCCAAAAAAGGGCTTTGTTCCCATAATTACTGAATACCGGGTGCTCGAGGAGTTCGACAACCTGTCGCTCGTCCACATCAACCTCATAACGGGCCGAACCCATCAGATAAGGGCGCACATGGCGCATATAGGTCACCCCATCCTCGGCGACGGCAAATACGGCAGGAACGAGGCAAACAAAAAATACGGCGTAAACAAGCAGCAACTGTTCGCCCACAAGCTCAAATTCAACTTCAAAAAGGATTCCCCGCTTTATTACCTCAATTCTTTGGTTTTTGAGAACAAGCTGTACGAAAAGGATTTGCTTGAGTTCAGGGGATTGAGCAAATAAAAGTTTTTTCGGAAAAAAAGGAGCTGAGAAGCCCCTTTTGGAATGTAGAAAAAAGGTGGTTTTTTTCATTCTGTCACTTTTTGGGCGCTTCAAAAAGTGACTATTATTTTTTCCTGTACTTGTCAATCAGCTCTTTTACCCAATTCTCATCCGGCGTTTCCACAATGGAGACAAAGGGCGGCGAGCTCTCCTGCCTGGGGAAAAGGGCGACGGTTATGCCCTGCCTCACCTCGTTTTCCCTCACGCTGATATTCATCATGATATGGTCAACGTAATTTTCCTTGTAAACGATGACGGTGATTAGTCCGAAATTTCTCTTATATATGTTGTCGAAAGTGTGGTCGGCTATCACCGGAACCTCGATGAGCGGTGTGTTTCCCCTGTCGTCGGTGCAGGCGTATATTTCCCCCTCGGGTATGCACACGCACGCGCCGCTCACTGGAAGGCGGGTGAGTACGTCCACCACTTTTAGCCTGACCTTGGCGGTGGGAGCGGGGCTGCCCAGAAGGTACTGCGCGGTGGAGTAGATATTGGCGATCGTCAGCACCCCCAGAATGAGAATGGAAATAAAATAAAATCTCTTTTTCATTATTATATAAATATGACTTACTGTATTGACAATATAACACGATTGTTTTAGAATAAAAACATTATTTTTCTTTTTGGAGGGCTTTATGGACACCAAGTTGAAGATAAGGTTCGATTACAACAATATGATGGCAAGGAGCATCGGCAAAGAGGAGGGCTTTAAGGACAAAGAGCTTATAAGCTGCTACCCCCTCGCCCTCAAGGCCTTTGAGGAAGTTCAGAAAAACAGGGGAAAGGGCATGACCGCGTGGATGGAGCTCCCTTATAACCAGGGCGAGATAGTCGAGGACATCCTTCTGACCGCGCAGCAGATACGCGCCAAATTCAATTATTTCGTGGTGCTGGGCATAGGCGGCTCTGCGCTCGGGCCCATGGCGGCGGGACAGGCGCTCACGCATTTGAGATACAACGAGCTGAGGCGCTCCAAGAGGAAAGGGCCCAAGTTTTACGTGGAGGACAACATAGACCCCGAGAGGATGAAAGCTCTTCTCGACGTCATCGACGTAAAGAAAGCCATGTTCAACGTGATAACAAAGAGCGGCGCCACGAGCGAAACCATGGCGCAGCTGCTCATCATATACGACCTTTTAAAGAAAGAGCTCGGCGACGAGGCAAAGGAACATATAATCGCCACCACCGACAGGGAAAAGGGCAACCTGATAAAGATAGCGAAAAGGGAGGGCTTTAAGGCCTATTACATCCCCGATGGCGTGGGCGGAAGGTTCAGCGAGCTCTGCCCCGTAGGGCTGCTTCCCGCCGCTGTGCTCGGCATAGACATAAAGCAGATGCTGCAGGGCGCCGCCGACATGGACGAGCTGTGCAGGCGGCAGGAGGTTGACAAAAACCCCGCTTTAATGGCGGCGCTGCTTTCGTACCTCTGCATGAAAAAGGGCAAGAACATCTCGGTGATGATGCCGTATGCCGACAGCTTGAAGTACATCGCCGACTGGTACTGCCAGCTGTGGGGAGAGAGCCTGGGCAAGAGCGTAGACAACGAGGTCAACGTGGGCCAGACGCCGGTAAAAGCTCTCGGCGTCACCGACCAGCACAGCCAGATTCAGCTCTATACCGAAGGGCCTTACGACAAGGTCGTCACCTTCATCACGGTCGGCAAATACCGTGCCAGGGTGCCCATCGCCCGGGGCTTTGAGGACATCCCCGATGTCAGCTTTTTGGGCGGGTACACTTTGAACGAGCTCATTCAGGCGGAAAGGGTGGCCACCGAATACGCGCTCTCAAAAGCCGGGAGGCTCAACAACACCATTCTTCTCCCCAAGGTCAACGCCTACACCATAGGGCAGCTGATGTACTTTTTCGAGATGCAGACCGCCTACTGCGGCGCCATGCTCAACATAAACGCCTACAATCAGCCCGGCGTTGAGGAAGGCAAAAAGGCCACCTACGCCCTGCTGGGAAGGAAAGGTTACGAGGACAAGAAGCGAGAGCTCGACGCCCGACCCTCAAAGAAGAGGAAGTATATAATATAGCCCGATGAGCTTTTTCGCTGGTCATGCATCTGCCCCGCCACAGCCGTCGCCTTTTGGCGTAAAATATATAAAGGCGGAGCAATTGTCATTGTTATTTGTAAAAAGAGTATAATTATGTTATAATCTAATTAAAAAATTTATTTTTTATATCGTTATGAAAAAATATTATTATGGTAAAGGGGACGACAACCGCGACGACGACTACGAGGTGATCTACCCCGAAGGCGCAAGTTCAGAAGAAGAGTATGAGAAATACCTTCCCTACTTCGACGAGGTCGATGGGGATTACAAATACATTCCCGCCGAGGATGAAGGTGCCGCTCCGCGCCGCCAGGGAGGCCTTGAGGACGACCCGATGAGGCTGATGCTCGAAAAGATAGAGGAGCTCAACTCCAGGATGGAGAGCAGGGCGCAGGACGATTACAGGATAGACGAGCTCGACAGGGAGATAAGGTCGCTCAAGGAACAGCTTTACCAGCTAAGGGGCAAGGACGACTTAAAGAGGCAGCTCGACGAACTCAAAAAGGAGCTCTTGCAGGAGAAAGAGCGCATCGAGGAGCGTCCGGAAAAAAGGCAGCCGGAAGGTGAGGAGCCTCGGCAGGAGCCCGTCCCTGACCTCGACGCGGAGAGAATAATCCGGGAGATAGAAAAGCTCAACATAGGCGGCTACGACAAGAATCTTGAAGGCAAGTTTGAGACAATCGTGGACAAGCGGGTGGCGGACGCCGTAAAGGCCGCCTCGCAAGAGCTTAAAAACGCCATAAAGCAGTACTTCGAGGAGCTGAGGGAAGAAAGCGGGCGGCTTGTCGAGAGCGCGCTCTCAAAGTCAGAGCTAGAGGGCGAGGCGCTCGATGAGATGTCCAGAAGGCTTTCCGAACACGAGGAGAGCGTCACGGCAAGCCTCGACGAGTATAAGGCAAAGCTGACCGACGCCCTGCTAAAGCTCTCGGAATTTGGGGAAAAGCTGGAGCCAAAGGGCGTCATAGACAGGTACAGCTTATACGCCGAGACCATGCTCGACGCCCTGTCCGACATAAAAGGGGACCTTCGCAACGCCCTGAAGGAGAGCGAGGACTTAAAGGCCGCCCTGAAGGAGATCGAGGAGAGGCTCTCACAGCTTGCTGACAGCGGCCAAAAGCTCGACGATGAGCTGCAGCTCGCTTTTTCCGACTTCGCTCAGGCGCTGACGGAGCAGGGCGAAGAAAAGCTTTCGGGGTTTGAGGGCAAAATGAATTCCCTTTCGGAGAGCTTCCGCGCCGCCGCCGACGAGCTCAAACGCTTCATTTCTCTTGAGGTGGATTCCAAGTTTAGCCAGCAAAACCTGGAGGACTTCAAGAAGGAGCTGTCAAACGCCCTATCGCTCGAGCTCAAGACAGAGCTTGAGCTGATGAGGCAGGACTACTCCATACTCTTTGGCGAGCTCGGCTCCCAGATAAGCTCGCTCAAAGAGCAGCTTTCTAAGGGCGAGGGCGCGAAGGTTGAAAGGCTCAATGAGTTTAAGGAGAGCATGGAGGAAAGGTTTGCCGCCCTCGAAGAGAAGGTAGAGGCATCGGGCTCGGGGCGCCTCGACGAAGACCTGGGCGCGTTACGAGAAAAGTTTGAAGAAAGGCTTAGCCAGGCGATAGATAAGCTCGATATTGCCAGGGGCCTTGAGGACAAACTTACCGCCGCGCTCGGGGAAATTAAGGCTGAGGCCGCCCAGGGCGACATCGGCGAAAAGATAGAAGAGCTGAAGCGCCTCGTCGAGGCATTGAGGGACAGCCGCTCCCTGGATTACGACCTTTCGAGGATTTATACCGAACTGAGGAAATTGAGCGGCTCAAAGGGCCTCTTCGGCGAGAACTTTGAAAAGGCCGGTTCCAACATCGCGCAGCTCAAAGAGGAGCTCGCCGACATCTCCGTTATCGAACAGGAGAACAGAGAAGGCAAGTAGCCTTTTTAAGGGGAATATTTTTCCCTTTTTACGTCTGACAATGGTCAGATAAGGTATTTTTTTGTCAAAAACTCTTACAGGAGGAAATTATTTGAAGAACAAGCTTAAGGTAATTTTCTTGGGAGGGGTGGGGGAAATCGGAAAGAACATGACCGTCCTCGAGTACGGAAGCGACATAATCGTCGTAGACGCAGGCATGTCTTTCCCCACCGGCGACCTTCCAGGGATAGACTACGTGTTGCCCGACATGACATACCTTGTCGAGAACAAAAATAAGGTGAGGGCGATCTTTCTCACGCACGGGCACGGGGATCATATAGGCGCGCTCGCCTACCTTTTAAAGGACATAAAGGCGCCGGTTTACGGCACAAAGCTCACCCTGATGCTCGCCGACAACAAGCTTCGGGAGCAAAAGATAAACGACGCCGAGCTCAACGTCATCCAGCCCCGCTACAGCGTCAAGGCGGGCTGCTTTTCCGTGGAGTTCATAAACGTGTGCCACTCCATAGCGGGCAGCGTGGCGCTCGCCATAAGCACCCCCGTGGGAACGGTGGTGATTACGGGAGACTACAAGATAGACTACACCCCCATAGCGGGCGAGACCATGGACTTGCACCGCTTCGCTGAGCTGGGAAAAAGGGGCGTGCTGCTGCTGCTGGCGGACAGCACCAATATCGAACGCGAGGGCTACACCATGAGCGAGCGCACCGTGGGCGAGACTTTTGACGAGCTCTTTGCCAAAAACGCCGAGCGCAGGATAATCGTCGCCACCTTCGCCTCAAACGTGCACAGGATTCAGCAGATACTCGACGTCTCAAAGAGGTACAACAGGAAGGTGGCGTTTTCCGGCAGGAGCATGCTCAACGTCATAGAAGCCGCGACCAAACTAGGGGAGCTTAAATATGACAAGAAGATGATTGCGGACATCGAGAAGATCGGCAACATCCCCGACAAAAACCTTACCATAATTTCCACGGGCAGCCAGGGGGAGCCGCTCTCCGTCCTCACGAGGATGGCGGCGGGCTCCTTCAACAAGGTGAACATCGGCCCCAACGACACAATAATTATATCCGCCTCGCCCATCCCCGGCAATGAAAGAATGATCTATTCGGTGATAAACAATCTCTACAAGCGCGGCGCCGAGGTGGTATACAGCATGCTGGAGAGGGTTCACGTCTCCGGCCACGCCTGCCGGGAAGAGGCAAAGCTCATCCACAGCCTGTTAAAGCCCAGGTTTTTCGTCCCCGTCCACGGCGAGTACAGGCACCTGATAAAGCATAAGAACCTCGCGATAAGCCTTGGGCAAAAGGAGCACACTATAATAATCCCCGAGATAGGAGGCATCATAAAGCTCGACGGAAAGAGCATAAGGAAGGCGGGCATAGTGCCCTCCGGCTCGCTGCTGGTGGACGGCCTCGGCATAGAGGACTTGGACAGCGTGGTGCTGCGCGACAGAAAGCGCATCGCCGAGGACGGGATAATAGTAATGGTGATAGGGATAAACGAGGAGAGCGGCCAGGTTACCGTCGGCCCCGAGATAATAAGCCGCGGCTTCATGAGCAAGGAGCCCGAGACCTTCAACAACAGCATCAGGCAGGTTGTGCTGACCACCCTTTCCGGCCTGGAGCTTAAAACCTGCCCGCGCTCGGAGATTCAGGCGGCGATAAGGAAGGACCTTCGCAACTTCATCTTCAAGAAGACAAAGGCCTCTCCAATGATACTGCCTTTTATAATCCAGCAATAAATGGACATACTATGGCTTAGGCGGCACGCCGAGGAAAACGGCATACCCGTAATTAGGGAGGATACCGAAAAGCTGCTGCGGGTGCTCATCGGTCTCAAGCGCCCTAAAAAGATACTCGAGATAGGCACCGCAACAGGGTATTCCGCAGCCGTCATGCTCTCCTGCGGCGACCCCTCATCGCGCATCTATACCATAGAAAAGGACGAGGAAAAATACCTCCTCGCGAAGCAAAACCTCGGAAAGCTGGGCCTTATCGGGCGGGCGACCCTCTTTTTGGGTGACGCGGGCGAAATCCTAAAGAGCCTCACCGGCAGCTACGACTTTATATTCGTCGATGGGCCAAAGGGGCAATACCTTTACTTTCTGCCATATCTTCTGGGCGTCATCGGGGAGGGCGGGGCGTTGGTGTGCGACGACGTAAACTACCGTGGTCTCGTCGACGGCAGGGTGAGGATGAGGCGGAACAATCTGACGCTGATAAACAACTTAAGGGAATTTTTAAAGCAGGTAGAGAGCCACCGCCTGGACAGCTGCGTGCTCGACGTGGGCGAAGGGGTTCTGGTGAGCGTTCATAGGGGATAGCTATGGTCGAGCTTTTGGCCCCCGCGGGCAACATGGCAAAACTAAAGACCGCCGTCCACTTTGGCGCCGACGCAGTGTACCTCGGCGGCAAGCAGTTTTCCCTGCGAGCCTTTTCAGATAACTTCGCTCAAGAAGAGATAAAAGAGGCGCTGGGCTTTCTGCACCGGCAGGGCAAAAAGGGCTACGTCACCGTCAACATCTTCTCAAAAAACGACGACTTTGAGCAGATTAGGGAATACCTGCAATTTCTCCAAAATGTAGGCGCCGATGCCGTCATAGTCTCCGACCCCGGCGTCATCGCCCTGTGCAGGGAAGTTGCCCCCGCTCTACCCGTCCACCTCAGCACCCAGGCGAACACACTCAACAAGTACAGCGCCAGGTTCTGGGCAGACGCCGGCGTTAAGCGCATTGTGCTTGCGAGGGAGCTAAGCCTTGAGGAGATAAGGCAGATAAGGGAGTTTCTCGGCGAGGGCACAGAGCTGGAGGTATTCGTTCACGGGGCGATGTGCATAAGCTACAGCGGCAGGTGCCTTTTGTCAAATTATTTAAACGGCAGGGACAGCAACAGGGGCGAGTGCGTGCAGGTGTGCCGCTGGCGCTTCGACATAAGGGAGCACGGCGCAGAAGGGGACAGGCTGACGATGGAAGAGGATGCCCGCGGCACCTACATCTTAAACAGCAAGGACTTAAACCTCATCAGGCATTTAAAGGAGCTGATTGACGCCGGCGCAAACTCCTTCAAGATAGAGGGCAGGATGAAGTCGGAATACTACGTCGCCGCAGTGGTAAACAGCTACCGAAGGGCGCTTGACGGCGCGCTCAGCGGAAAGCCCTTCGACGAGAGGCTGTACGATGAGCTCAAAAAGGCTGCGCACAGGAATTTTACGACCGGATACCTTTTTGGCGCAAACGAGGACACCGTAAACCTCCAAAGCTCCGCCCCCACCTCGGAATACGATTTCGCAGCGGTGGTTTTGGGCTACGACGAGCGCCGGGGGATAAAGGCAATGCAGAGGAACCGCTTTTTCGCGGGCGATGAGCTGGAGGTGCTAAGCCCCGACCAAAACTTCAACAAGGTTATCAAAGTGGAATACATGGAAGACGAAGAAGGAAACCCCGCAACCGACGCCAAACTTGTTCAGCAAATCCTCTACATCCGCTCCGACATCAGATTGAGAGAATACGACATGCTGCGCAGAAAAAGGGCAAAATAAAATAATGAACAAAAATATATACAAGAAAGTTGAAATCTATCCAAAATGCACATTGTAATTGTCAATCTGCGAATTTCCGTATTAAGTTAGTTATCGTTAAAGAATAAAAAACCCCAAATGGCAGAAAATATTTTTGATAGCAAACTCAAGGAGGCGACAATGAAAAAAATATTTTCTGCCCTTTTTATATTTCTGGCACTTATGACATGCTTTGGCCAAAGCGTTGCCCTTGCGGCGGAAAGCTATCGCAAAACGGCTTTTGAGACGGCAGAGCAGCAGCCTTTTCGGCAGCCCAAGCCCTGGCGAAAGCGCGGGGAAAAGGATATCCTCCGGGATTTGCCCGACATCATAAAGGCGCCTTCCGCCAAGGCGAGGGCGGCGCTTTTAATGGATTGCGGCAGCGGCACGGTGCTCTTTGCCCAGAACGAGCTCGCGCGCTATCCCATCGCTTCCATGTGCAAGATAATGGCCCTTCTCTTAATCTACGAGAGCATAGACAGCGGCAGGATAGACGAGGGCGGCGAGATTGTGATAAGCGAAAACGCCGCGGGCATGGGCGGCTCGCAGGCATTTTTGGAGCACAATGAGAGCTACAAGATAGAGGAGCTGATCAAGAGCATAGTGGTTGCCTCGGCAAACGACGCCACCGTGGCGATGGCGGAGCTCATAGCGGGCTCGGAGGAGGGCTTTGTGCAGATGATGAACAGGCACGCCAAGGAACTCGGTCTTGAAAACACCCATTTCGTCAATTCGACGGGGCTTCCCCAGCCCGGCCAGTACAGCTGCGCCAAGGACGCGGCCATAATGCTCAGGGAGCTCATTAAGCAAAAGAGGTATTTCAAGTACAGCAGGATTTGGATGGACAAAATTCAGCACAAAAAGGGCCGCGTCACCGAGCTCGTCAATACCAACAAGCTGGTGCGCTTCTACCGCGGCTGCGACGGCGGCAAGACGGGCTACACCTCTGAGGCAAAGCACTGCATCGCCGCGACCGCGGTTAGGGACGGCATGCGCCTCATCAGCGTCATAATCGGCGCAGACAGCAGCAAGGAGAGGTTCGGCGAGGCAAGCAGGCTGTTTAACTATGGCTATGCCAACTACGCCAGCAGGCAGATAATCTCGGCGGACAGGCCGCTGGACTTTACCCTCTGCGTCAGGGGCGGAAAGCAAAAGAGCGTGGAACTTATTCCCGCCGAAAGCTATTCCATCTTAATGAGCAAGGTTGAAAAGCCCGATTACTCCATCGATTACAAGCTGCCCGACAAGATTTCGGCGCCCATCAAAAAGGGCCAGCGAGTGGCCACCCTGTCGGTGATAATGGGCAACGAGGTGGTAAAGGAGATAGAGCTGCTCGCGGCGTGCGACGTTCTGAAGGCGAGCTACGGCGACTGCATAGGGGACGTGCTGGAGAACTGGTAAAAAAGATAATGGCTTTTTGCAAAAATATCGCAAATTTTTGAGCCCAAATTGGTGATTTTTGCCTGCCGCGCCCAAAAATTTTCTGAGAAATTATCGGGTTTAAACACTTGATTTTTTTAAATTATATAGTATAATAATAGGGCAACTGAATAAGCCGTGCCCTTTGCGAGCGCGTGGGTGATGGTACTCTCGGGGCGCCTTTTGACAGCTGAAAGATAAAAAACGGCAGTAAAGTATTTGACAATAATTTTCGGAATATGTTATTATAAATAAGCTGTCGTCAGGGCAGCCCGGATGGGGGTGTAGCTCAGCTGGGAGAGCACCTGCCTTGCAAGCAGGGGGTCAACGGTTCAATTCCGTTCATCTCCACCAATGTGGGCTCATAGCTCAGCTGGTTAGAGCACACGCCTGATAAGCGTGAGGTCGATTGTTCGAGTCAATTTGAGCCCACCAACTGCAAGGCTGCGCGGCTCTTAACCGGCAGTCTTGCGGCAAAAAACCTGCGGCTGCAGGTTTGCCAGGACGGCTTGCACATTGACAACTGCATAGAGAAGAGGATAGAAAAGGCGAGAAAGTAGAAAGAACGTATACTAAATCGCCGAGTTTTTAAAGAGGCAAAGCGTATGCTGAGAGCAGATTAAGCTACGAAGGGCGTACGGAGGATGCCTAGGCACTAAGCGCCGAAGAAGGACGCGGCAAGCT
>JAAYQN010000048.1 GCA_012519285.1 Clostridiales bacterium | reverse complement strand
TTTAACCAAGTAACAGACAAAATTCAAATAAACGTTGACAAGCAATGCACATAACGCTATACTATATTTGTCTAAACCGATATCCACTAACATTCATATTGGACTAAAAATCGGGGGCAGACCAAATCTTTTTAATTTCCTTTGTAATCAACTTAATCATTTCGCTATCGGTTCATTTTGTGTAATAAGGCACCATTATATCGAAAATAAATGGCTTATTCCCCATACCACGCTGAAATCATGCATGCTATCTTTTATCATTTTTATGCCGCTTATCAATAATATCGCGACTAAAGCGTCTATATATATCCGTCAAGGTTAATGCCGGTAAAATACATGATGACAGCGCCAAGCAAAACTGACGAAGTGGCAAAATTTTTATCATCTTAACACTTGGAAATCAATATTATAAACAAATACTATTTATCAGCCTTCTTACGCATACGAAAGAATCTTACCAAATATACTATTGCTACACAAATAATACCCGAAAACAATATCCATTCAAGATAAATGCCAAATAACAAATATAAACTTTTGGTATTCTTTATCTGGATTTTTTGAGTTATGCTGCCCTTTTGGGCGAATCCGAGTTCGGAAACAATTCTGCCGTCGCAATCAACTATTTGAGATATTCCATCCTCATTTGAAACAATAATAGGAACAGCGCACTCGGCGGCTTTTATTACGGGAAAGTATCTGTGAATGTTATGATAAATAAAGTCAAATCCACTATCATTAAAAGGCGCTAAAATCAGTTGCGCTCCATTATTCTTTAAGTTTTCCACAGTTTTGGCGTTTATATCATAACAGATTGATACGCCTATTTTGCCAAATTGCGTTTCATATACATCGTAGTCTTTCCCGCTTGAGTAATTTTTTGCCTCGCTGAAAGGCACCAGATTCCTTTTTCTGCTTATTCCCTCAATTTCCCCTTCGTTAAACAATATGGCGGAAATAAATCTATCGTCCTTGCTTATTGTAACGCTGTTCCCTTCGGTAACTATATACAGAGAAAGGCCGCCCAGCTGATTGGAAGCTTGGGTTAAGTTTTCCCTGTAAGTTTGATCAATTTCGTTTGCCGTATCATATACTCCCAATACGGTTTCAGGAAATACGGTAATGTCGGCATCAGTGGATTGGGCGATATTCATATAATATTGTAATTTATGATTTATGTAATCTTCATATTCCATGTTTATTGAAGGAGAGGTATAGCTGCCCTGTATGCAAGCGACAGATACTTCTTTTATGACATTGGCGTCAGCCGAAAAAGTAACCAGATTATTCGGCAATAAAATCATTATCGCGCAAGAGGCAAGAACAATACCGCCTGATTTTGCGTTTCTGATACAGCTTAATATTTTCGCAGCTGCTGATAACAGCAATGTAACAAGCAATAAAGTAACCCGTCCGCCGAAAACAGTCGCCGTTTTAATTATAAAGCCGTGCTTTGATAAAGGCGACAAAACAGGAATCATATGGATGAAACTGATTGCGGGAATGTTCTGGAATAAAAAATCGAACAAAAAGAATAAAACCGGTATTGCCAAATAATTGTAGCTTTTTTCTTTCAATTTGTTAAGCGTCCGATATAAAATCCTCGAAAACAGGTCACCCATAAGAATAGCTAATACAATTCCCAGATAATACGGGAAAACATTATTCCATACGCTTATACCAAGCATAAGAAAATACGGCGCCAAAAAACAGTAAGTATTTAATCTGTTAATATATCCGCGAAAAATGAGGTAAGATACCAATATGATCGCAATATAAAAGAAAAACGCCGCCCAAGGAAAAACATTTCCTACCACAAGCATAATACCGGAAATAAAATATAGAATGGGAAATATCGCTCTTTTAAATATTATGCTTTTTTCCTTTTGTTGCTCGTGCAAGGACATTTTAACATTCTCCTTACATTATTAAAAAAATACAAAAACACCATTGCTTTCATTTGCCATTACAAAGCTAAATAATACTTTTTCAATAATTTGCTAAAAAAGAACTCTTGGGTGCAAATGAAAAAATAATACAAAAAGCGGCAAAGCTTACAAGAACATTATATCTTAAAAATATAATTTCGCAAATAATTTTTTTGCAAATAATGGGTATGCTGTTTCCATTTTATGTTAAATTTAAAAAACCTGCATTGGTATTGCATTTGTGATTGCATTTTGATAGAATTCTGTTGTGTGCAATTACATATGAGGATACTGGTAGCGCCGGACACACAATATTTGGTTATTTCCTAATGGTCGGTCAAACAAGATACTGACCGCAATCGCTGACGGAGATAAAACTACATTCATTCTCAAGAGTGCGCGGTAAAGGAATGTGCAACCAATGCAATCAGACATGGACAGGCAACATATGCGGATATCCTGTTTGGCGATTATAAAGGACAGCTACGGCTGATTTTTACAGATAACGGTATCGGAATGAATGATATAAAATCCGGCTCGCAACCGCATTATCTTCTATAATGAACATGACAACGCCGTTATGAAATCAGAGAAATACCAATAAGGAACAACTATTTTTATAAAATAAACGAATGGAGATCGAATCGTATGAAAAAGAGTAAACAATCAAATTATTGGAGCATGGGTATAGCAATAGTTTTATGTACCTCTGTCGGCATCATTCTGGGCGCATTACTGCAAAACGTTGTTTTGTGGCTTTTCATCGGAGCCGGTGTGGGCGTGGTTCTTGGAGCGGTTCTGCAAATCATAAAGCGCTAAGGAAATAAACCGTCAATCAAGGAGGATAACATCTTGAATTTTTTTTATACTTACGAAGGATATACTCCTGATCCTCTCTCCTCTGTCTAACTTTTGGGGTGCATATCAGCTTCCAGCGCCTTTTACAATTTAAAAGCCATGGGCAGAAGGTCCTTCAAAAGGTAAACCTTGAAATCGCCCGCTTCGCTTGCCAGGATAACCAAAAAGGTTTGAGGGTCGCAAAATTCTGCCATTACCTGCAGGCATACGCCGCAGGGCGGGCAGAGCTTTTCACCGTCTCCCCCCACAATCGCCATCGCCTCAAAACCCCTTACCCCTTCCGAGACGGCCTTGAAAAACGCCGTCCTCTCGGCGCAGTTTGTGGGCGAATACGCCGCGTTCTCTATGTTGCAGCCGGAATAGATTTTTCCATTTCCTGCGAGCAGCGCCGCGCCCACCTTGAAATTTGAGTAAGGCGAGTAAGAGAAGCCCTTTGCGCAGGCGGCCTCTGATATGAGTTTTTCTATCGTTTCCTTATCCATGGCTCAATACTTCGTCAACCTGCCCTCGCTCTTTAAGCCCGAAAAGCCGCATTGGCGAAATGCCTCGTAGAGGATTATCGCCACGGAATTTGAAAGGTTCAATGAGCGGTTGCCTTCCATCATCGGTATCCTTATGCAATTTTCATAGTTTTTGTACAGCAGTTCCTCATCCAGCCCCTTGGTTTCCTTGCCAAACACTATGAAGCACCCCTCGGGGTAATTTACGTCGGCGTAATACTTTGCCGCCTTGGTGGTGGCAAAGTAAAACTGCTTGTCCGAAAATTTTGCCCTCAACTCGTCGAAGCTGTCATGGTAAAACAGGCTCACCATCGGCCAGTAATCCAGGCCGGCGCGCTTTAGGTGCTTGTCCGCTATCTCAAACCCGAGAGGCCTGACGAGGTGAAGGCTGCATCCCGTGGCAGCGCAGGTCCTGGCTACGTTGCCAGTATTTTGAGGTATTTCCGGCTCCACCAGCACGATGTTAAAGGCCATTTCCCGTCTTTTCCTTTCAGCATTTTTCAGTCGGTAATCGAGTTTATCTCCTTGTAGAACCCCCGCCTCCTCGCCTGGAGGAGGTGGAAATCCTTGATTATCTCCAGGTCATATTCTATCATCTTTGCGTCGGTGGCGCAAAGTATTTCACCCTTTATGTCGCAGATCTGAACGTAACCTTCCGCCGCCATGCAGATGCTTATGCCGTTGGCAAAAGCTGCCGCCCTCATCATCAGCTGGGGGATGTGGTTGTAAATCCTACCGAAAAGCGCGATGATGACGTCGCTCTCGCAAGCCGATAGCATCTGCGCCACCTCGGGGAAATACAGGTCCTCGCCCACGATCAGCCCGATCTTTCCTCTCGAGGTGTCGAAAATCTTGTAGCCGCCGCCGGGCGAGTAGGGGCTCTCGTCGATGATGTGCGCCATGTCGGACACCCCCGAGAGATTGCCACAGTCAATGAGAACCGCGGATTTCCTCAGCACTCCGTAAACTTCGGTATCGCAGGCGCATATCACGACACAGTCCATGCTCTTTGAGAGCACGCAGAGGTCGTAGAACGTGCTGCTTTTTCCCGAAAGCTCGCCCATAAGGTCGAGCTTGTCGATTATGCCGGGCGAAAACACCAGCACGTCGGTTTTCCTCACTTTGGACAGCTCCGAGAGCACGAAGTCGGTGTAGTTTCCCCTGCTCAAAAACGTTATTTTCACCCAAATTCCCCCGTATTCCGCCTTCTCTATATAATATTTTGGCGGCGGGATATTTGTTACAGCGCAGGGGGAGCCAGAAAGCTGAAAATTTCAAAGTTCCTCACCACGCCGAAAGCGAGAAAGAGCGCAAAGAATATCAGCCATGCCCTCTTTCCTGCCTTTGGCAAAACCTTTTTGCCCGCCATGGCGCCTGCGAAACAGGCAATGTAGGCATATGCCAGAAAGGGAAGCGATATGGTGAAGAAGGCGTTGTACCTCATCGCCAAGCCAAAACGCAGATAAAGCGCGCTTTTCGCCGCCCTCGTCAGCCCGCACGCGGGGCAGTAGACGTTGAGGTATTTGAGGAATGGGCATTGGTAGCCCAGTTCTTCGGGCTTGATGAAGAGCAGGGCGAGGATAAGCGCCGCCAGCGCAATGAGGGAAAGCAGCGCCCGCCTCTTCCTCATCAGGGCGTCCCTTCGGGAAAAGAGCCGGGCAGCCTCTTTTGGGTTTCTCGTCTCAGCCATCGCCGAAGACCTCGTCGAGCATCGAATAAATCTCCCAAAGCGAGCTCACCTTTGCGGCTTTCGCCTTGTATGCCTTGCCGCCCCTTACGCCGCCGAGGTACCAAAGCAGGTGCTTTCTCATGTTGAGGCAGGCAAGCCTCTCGCCCGTGTATTCCGAAAAAATCCGTGTATGCGCGGCTATCGCCTGCCTTAAGGTAAAGGGCTGCTGCTGCCCCGTTATCTGCGAGAAAATGAAGGGATTACCGAGAGCTCCCCTCGCCACCATCACGCCCGCCGCCCCCGTCTTTTCCATCAAAGATATGGCGTCCTCGCGGCTGAAGACGTCGCCGTTTGCTATGACGGGGATATTCACGGCTTTGACCACATTGGCGATAACTTGCCAGTCGCTCTTTCCCCTGTACATCTGTGTCCTGAGCCTGCCGTGGACGGTAACCATCGCGGCGCCCGCCCCCTCGCACATTCTGGCAAACTCCACGGCGTTGGCGCTCGCCTCGTCAATGCCTTTTCGGAGCTTTACGGTGACGGGCCTTCCCGCAACCTTGACGCACGCGGAAATTATCTTTTCGGCAAGCCTTATATCCCCCATGAGCGCGCATCCCTCGCCGTTGCCGAAGACCTTTGGCACGGGGCAGCCCATATTTATGTCTATTATGGAAAACTTGGACAGCCTCCCGTCGCGGCAGGCCTCCGCCAAAACCTCGGGTTCGCTGCCAAAAAGCTGCACGGCGCAGGGCTCTTCATGGGGCGAGGTGGCAAGCAGCCGCTCGGTCTTGGCGTTTTTGTAGAGCAGACCCTTGGCGCTCACCATCTCCGTAAAGCTCAAGCCGGCGCCCAGCATCCTGCACACGCTGCGAAATCCCACGTCACCCACGCCCGCCATGGGAGCGAGCATCACGTTGTTTTTGAGCAAAACCTTCCCTATCCGCAAGGCTTAACGCTCATCCTTTCCTTCCTGGTAGTGCTTTTCCATATCCTCGAGGGAAACCTCGAAAAGCGTCTTCCCGCTCTCCAGAATCCTGTTCTCCATGTACTCGAACCTCTTTATGAACTTGTTGGTGGAGGCGTTGAGCGCCAGCTCGCCGTCAACCCCCAGCCACCTGGCGATGTTCACGGCGGAAAAGAGCAGGTCGCCCACCTCTTTTTCAATCTGCGAGGGGTCGCCCGAGGATATGGCGCCCTTTAATTCTTCGACTTCCTCGGCGAGCTTGCCGAAGATGTCGTCTATGTTCTGGAACTCAAAGCCGCACTTTGCGGCGCGCTTTTGAACCTTTGCGGCGCGCATTATGGCGGGAAAGCTCCTCGCCACGCCCTTTAATGCCTTGGTGTAGGTGTCCTGCCCCTTCTCCACGCTCTTGTTCTTCTCCCAGGTGGCGAGCGCCTGCTCTGCCTCCGCCGCCTTCTGGGAGCCGAAGACGTGGGAGTGTCGGAAAATGAGCTTTCTGCAAAGCTGCGAGATGACGTCGTCAATGTCGAACTGCCCCTCTTGCTTTGAGATATGGCTGTGGAACACCGTCTGGAGCAGCAGGTCGCCGGCTTCTTCCATCATCGCCTCGGAGTCTCCGCTGTCTATCGCCTCGACGAGCTCGTAAGCCTCCTCAACGGCGTTCATCTTTATGCTCTGGTGGTTCTGCGCCCTGTCCCACGGGCAGCCCCCTTCCCCCCTCAGCCTGTCCATGATGAGGAGAAGGTCGGAAAATGAAAAGCGCTCCCGGCTGAGAAAATCCTGAGTGAAAATCAGGGCGGAGCTTGAGTAGCTGTAATTTTTCTGGCGGTCTAACTCAAAGAGAAAAATCTCTTTGGCGCTCTCGCCGTCGTAAAATAAAATCGGGGTATCCTCGGGGAAGTATTCAAAGAGCTTGAGCTTGACGTCGGCTGCGAGCAGCGCCCCGTCTATCTCATAAATGACGAGGGGCAGCCGCCTGGAAAACTCGGGGTAATCCATAACTATAAAATCCTGCGCTGAAAAGACGGCGTAGCTTGTGCTTGGGAAAAACCTTAAGATATACGCCTTGCTCGCGGCCGGGATAATCTCGACGCCTTTCACCTTTTTGCGAAGGATTGCCACAGAGGCGTCCTCGTAACCGCTGCCGTCCACGAGGTAGGCGACGTCATTATGCCGCGAGGCTATCTTTCTCACGGCGTCGGCGAGGTTGGAATTGAGTGTGTCGAAATTTCGGGATTTTTGGTATATTTCGTCGAGAGTTATGTACTCGACCTGAGCCGCTACCACGCTCTTGTAAGACCGCGCGAGCGCGGTCTTGACGACCACCGCGCCGCACGAGCGGATTTTCTCAAGCTTATCAGGCGAGAGCCCCTCTCCCTCGTTTCCCAAACCTATTACGTAAATCATAATAATTATTATATTATATCTCGGCTGTTTAAACAAACAATTTGCTCATACGCCCGTAGGGTCGTCACCTTTTACCTTTCTGGGCAAGGACAGCAGGCCTATCTCGCTGCCGGACAAGACCTCGAGCTTGAGGCAGGCAAAGGCATAAACCGGCAGGCTGAGCGCTATGGAGAGCGCGAGGGAAAGGTTTTGCCCCAAAAATACCTCGAACAGTTTCTGCGCTCCAAAGGCAAAGGCGATTGCGACCGTTGAGCACAAAAGGGGCTTTAGCGCGACGTGAGCACTGGGCTCAAACTTATAATGGCGCATTATGACGAAAAGGTTGAGCGCGGCGACGACGAGATAGCACGCAGCGGCCGATATCGCCGAGCCGAAAATATTGATTGAGGGAATTTGGAGGAGGATAAAGCTGAGCGCCAACTTTGCCAGCACACCGACGAAAAGGTTGAGGGTGCCCAAAAATCCCTTTCTGGCTGCGACGAGCACGCACACCGATGTCTGCAGAAGCGCCAGAAAGGGTACGGAAACCGAGCCCACCTGGAGCAGCAGCGCCGCGAGGCCGGCGTCCTCCGTGCTAAGCGTAGGATACAACAGGCTGATGACCTGCTGCGAAAAGACTAAAAGCCCCAGGGCGCAGGGCATGGCGATCAGGAAGGTGAGCTTTAAAGCAAGGCCTACCTTTCCATTCGCCTCTTTCCCGCTTGAGATGGCGGGCACGGCCGCCGCCGCGATCGCCCCCGTAACTATGGCGGGAAGGCCTATAATGGAGTTTACCGGGCCGTTGAGCAGCCCGTATACCCCCACGACGTTTCCGCCGTAGTACCTTCCCATAATGTTTATGACGAGCAGGCTGTCTATTATCCCCGAGAGCGGGAGCATGGCGCTGCCGATGGCGATTGGAAGGGACGCCTCGAGAAGCAACGCCGCAAACCTGAATGCACCCGGCTTCTCGCCTTGCGATTGCAAGTCCGCCTTTCTTTTCTTTTTGCCAATTATGTACAGGAAGATAAGTGTCAGCAGCGCCGCAAGCTCACTCACCGTCACCGCCAGAATGGAAAAAGACACCGCTTTTGCAACGTCGGGCAAAAAGTTTACTGCCACGCCTACTGTAAAGAGTATCTTTGCAACCTGCTCCACAACCTGGGAGAGAGCGGTGGGGACCATATTCATGCGCCCCTGAAAGTATCCCCTTATGACGGAAATCTGGGAGGTAAAAAACACCGAGGGCGCTATCATCCTGTAACCCTCGGCTATCAGGGGAGTGCCCTGAAGCTGCGCCACCCGATCCGCAAAGAAAAATAAGAGCAGGGATAATGCCAGCCCCGCTCCCCCTATCAGGATATACGCCACCCTGAACGCGCAGCGCGCGCCCTTGTAATCGTTTAAGCTAAGCCTCTCAGAAATCAGCCTTGACAGCGCAGTGGGAACGCCCGAGCTGGAGGCGGAAAGCAGCAGCGAGTAAACGGGAAAAACCAGGTGGTACAGCCCTATCCCCTCAGGGCCGAGCAGGTTGGTGAGCGGTATCCTGTAAAGCGCGCCGAGCGCCTTGGAGAGCAGGCCGCCGAGGGAAAGTATGACGGCGCCGGATATCAGGCTTTTTTGCCTCTTCAAATCACGTGCCCGCACAGGTAAACGGCCCCGATATCGACGAAATTGCATTCTTGTTCGCTGAGCGCCTTCTTGGTGCTGTATATCACTATTGAGCCGTATATCTCGCCCATCGAATTTATCGCCGAGATGTATTGGCTGACATACTTGGGTTCGCTTATCTTATCAAAGAGCGGCACTGTCTGGTTTTCGGAGAGGAGCCTGCTGCTGCCCTCGCCTATGATCTGCGCAAGTTTTTCGCTTATCTGAACCTCCCCCACTTCCTGCGTGGAGGCGACCACCTTGTCCTTGCTGCATATTATGCAATGGGTGTGAATATTTTCGTAGATGGTTCTGCAGTAACCCTTGGCGAGCGAGAAGTAATTGTCGAGCATGTGGTATTTTTTGAGCACGATTGCGTCATTCTCGATGTACATCTCGATGTCGTCGCCGCTGTTTATCTTAAGGCTTCTCCTGATCTCCTTGGGAATGACTATCCTCCCCAAGAGATCTATTTTCCTTACCATTCCCGTCTGAACCATAAGTATACCTCAACTTTAGTTTAAACATCGGCGCCAAAAATATTCCCGCCAAAGGAAAAGCTGTTGCGGGCAAAAAAGGAAATGAGCTCAAATTTTTGAGCAATACCCTTTGAAATGGTAAAAAGAGAATCGTTAGAGATATATTTTTGATAGAAAAGAAAAACCCCTTTAACGGGGCTTTCATTCGTCCTTCAAAAGGTCCTTTTTCCTGATCTTGCCCGCTTCCTGGCCGTTCTTTGACGGGACGTAGTACACCCTGTCTTTTAAGCTGTCGGGCAAGTACTGCTGCTTTACGTAGCCGCCGTAGTCGTGCGGGTATTTGTAGCCCTTGCTCCTCTCCCTCTCCTCGGCGCTCATGTAATGGGTGTCGCGAAGGTACGGCGGCACGTTGTCGTCGGCGTTTTTCGTCGCGTCGAAATGGGCGCTGTCGAGAGCCATCACGACGGAGTTGGACTTTTCGGCCTCACACACGTAAATTATTGCCTGCGAAAGGGGTATCCTGCCTTCCGGAAGGCCTATCTTTTCCAGCGCCTGCATGGCACACAACGCCTGCACGAGTGCCTGCGGATCGGCAAGGCCCACATCCTCTGAGGCGTGCACTACCAGCCTTCTCGCTATCAGCATGGGGTCGCAGCCCGCGGCGATCAGCCTTTCGCTGTAATACAGCGCGGCGTCGCTGTCGCTGCCCCTCAAGGACTTGCAGAAGCAGCTCAAAAGGTTATAATAGAGGGACTCGTCCACGGAGATGGCCTTTTTCTGTATGGAGCCTTCCGCCACCTCGAGGTCTATCACGATCTCGCCCTGGGAATTCTTGGGAGTGGAGAGTACGGCAAGCTCCAAAGCGTTGAGCGCGTTCCTCATGTCCCCCGACGAGAATCGGATGATGTGCGCGATCGCATCCGCCGTTATCCTTATCTTGAGGTTGCCGAGCCCCCTCTCCTCGTCGGAGAGCGCCCTCTCCAGCGCCTTCCTTATATGGCCGTCGGAAAGCTTTTTGAACTCGAATACCCTGCAGCGGGAGACCAGCGCGGGGGTGAGCGATGCGTAAGGGTTTTCGGTGGTGGAGCCTATAAAGATTATCTGCCCCTTCTCAATCGCCTGGAGCAGGCAATCGGACTGCGCCTTGTTAAACCTGTGGCACTCGTCGAGGAGAAGGTATGTCTTTTTGCCGTACATCCTCAGTCTGTCGGCGGACTGCACGATTATCCTCTTGCAGTCGGCGACGCCGGCGGACACAGCGTTCAGCTTTTCAAAATGGGCGCCCGAGGTGTCGGCGATGATATATGCCAGCGTGGTCTTTCCGCTGCCCGGCGGGCCGTAGAAGATGCAGCTTCCCAAGGTCCCCGCGGCGATGGCGCGGCGCAGCAGCTTGCCTTCCCCCACGATATGCTCCTGGCCGATAAACTCGTCGAGCGCGCGGGGGCGCATCCTGTCGGCGAGCGGCGCCAGGCTCTGCTGATTAAAGGAGAAAAGGTCCATTCTATCACAACCTTATAGAGATATCTCTATTATATCCCTTAAGGTCGGCGTAGTCAAGATTATTGTATTTTAAGCCGTTTATCTCGACGCCGTCCCAGAACCTGAAGGCGTAATCTATGTCCACGTTAAATCTCTTGTACGGAAACATCATCCTGTACTTTTCAAACCTCGGGGTCACCTTTATCCTCCCAAACTTAAAGCCCACGCCGCAAAGGCCCCCTATTACGATCTCTTTTAGCAGCGCGCGCTCTATGGGGTTTAAGGAATACTCTTTGAGCGCATTGAGGACGCTTATGGCTTGGTCGACGAAGTCGCCCTCTATCAAGCCCCTGGACAGCAGCAAGGCGTAAAGGGGCTTCAGCCGCCCCTCTTTGAGCGCCCTCTCGCAGCTACTGGCTGCCTTGTCGATGATTTCTTCTCCCGGTCTTTTCCCCGCGGCGATAAGGATGGACAGGCAGGCGAGCGAGGAGGGGCTCTCGGTGCCGTGCGCCCCAAAGAGCTTTGCCTTTCCCTTTAAGCCGGAGAGAAACCCGTTTGCCTTCTCGATGAGCTTGAGCTTAATCTTGTAGTCGCCTGCAAATTCCAGAAAACTGTCTGCCGACCGGATATAAAGAAGCGCTGCGAGCATGTCGGAAAACTCCTCTTCCAAACCCATCGTCTCGAACGCGCTGCCCTGATACTCAAAGAAGGGCAGGCCGTAACAGTTTTCCCGCACCGACAGCAGCGCCCTCACCGCGTGCTTGTGCGCGGCGTCAAACAGTATGGAGCTTTTTGCCCTCTCGAGGTCGCCGCCGCCATACTCGTTGTAGTTTTTCTCTTCGCCCAAAATGGAAAAATCGCCGGTATAATGGCAGTAAGAGCCCAAGGCGAGGGGGAGCAAAAAGCCGCAACTGCAAGCGCCCTTTAACATAATGTCTCCCTTGAAAAAGTCAGGCAACCATCCTGAGTAATGCTGAAGGGATATGATATGCCTCACCCTGTCCCTCAGCTCTTCAACGTCAAATCCTACGGGCGACAAAAGCTCCAGCGCCTTGCAAAGCGTGGAGTGGGAGAGCAAGCTTTCCTGCCCCTCCGACAGGTTATAGAGCGAGGTGACCAGGCTGCCCGCGTTAAAGAGGCTCAGGCTCCTTATCATCGGCTGCTCGCGCGCCTCGAGCAGCGCCGCCTCGTCGAGGCGGGACAGGCGGCACCTGAGGGGCTCCTTGCATTTTAACTGGTAAGGGGATATTCTCCCGTAAGAGCACCTGTTCCTGATGTGCCCCAGCAGCGCGCCCTGGAGGATAAAAAAGCATAAAAAAACAGGTAACAGCATTTCTTCCATTACCCTGATTTTTGACATGTAGGGATAGGGTTATACTATTACCTGTTTTTAGGGTTAAATTATGAAGTTGCCGATGATGAGCGAAACCGCGGACGCAATGATTATTACCCAGATGACGATCACCCAAGTGTTGCTCATGGATTTGGCAAACGACAGCGCGGGAATCGCTATCGCGATCAGCAGGGCCACGTCCTTGATGAAAATCAAAACGTCCAGGAAAGTCCCCGTGATGATGCCCGGCGCTACCAGTACCCAAATTATCGCCGACAGAATGAGCGCGCAAAAGGCGAAGATCTTCGTCAAATCGTTCCTCGAGTAATTAGTTTCCATACCGATATCTCCTTTTTTTATCGTCTATTAATAGATTTTCTCTCAGTATGGAAATAATATACATCTTTTCGCAACAATTATAAAAAAGTTTCAGTTTTTAAAGCCATAAGCTCTCCCGCATGTCAACCCTCGCGGACGCCAAAAAGCTCCTTTATCTGCGGTATGACCTCTATCGCCGCGCGGTAGCCTTCCTCCACCATCTCGTTCCAGCCCTGGAATTTGGTAGCCTTGTATGACTTGAGGTCGGGCATTATTATGATGTCAGAGTTCATTATGCCCTTGACAGCGGTGGATTTCATGGCTATCCTGAACACCGCGAAGAACACGTCCAGTGTCTTTATTGAGTCGGTGCCCTGGCCCCTGGTGCTGTTGATGTCTACCGATACCACCACCTCGGCGCCGAGCTGCCTCGCTATGTCGGAGGGGATGACGTTGGCAAGCCCGCCGTCAATCAAAAGGTAATCCTCCCATTTTACGGGCGAAAAGATCAGGGGGACGGCGCAGCTCGCACTCACGGCTTTGGCGAGGTTGCCCTCAGAGAGAACCACCTCCTCGCCGGTCCTTAAGTCAACGGTGGAAAGCGCGAACTTTTTTGAAAGGTCGGAAAAACAGATGTCGCCGTAAATTTTATACACTATGTCCTCGATGTTTTTTGCGGGAGAGGGACGGAAGAATATTTTGCTCGTCCTGATCTCCCTCTCGTTTAAAGTCTTGGCAAGCTCCAGAATCTCGTCGCTGGAGAGGCCATAGGCGTACAGCGAGCCCACTATGCTGCCCACGCTTGTCCCCGTCACTATTGGGAAATCTATGCCGTGTTCCTCAAAAGCGCGAATGACGCCGATGTGGGCAAAGCCGCGCGCGCCGCCGCCGCCGAGAGCAAGTCCCGCTACCACTTTGGGCAGGTAAGTCTTTTTAGGCCTTACCTTTCTTGCCTGCTTGTCCCTTTTTTTCTTGACAAAACTCAACAATCCCATTTGAGGCTCCGAAAAATTTGTGTTTCCAATTAATTATATCCCAAGGCGCCCCTTATGTAAATAACTTTGGGGAGGATTTGACAAAAAGGGCATCCCGCGCTAAGGGTTTTTTGGCGAAAATGGCACTTTTTTTCAGGCAATGCGAATTTATTTTCCATAAATGTTTACAATAATAAAAAAGGAAAGGCGTATTTTGAAATGATAGAGTGGCTTAGAAAACTCTTCAGGCCGTTCAGGCCTCAAAAGGACAAGGAAATAAGGAGCGACGTGCTGGGAAGTTACACGGGAGTTACCGATAACTCAGAAGAATGGCCCACGCAGGACGCCGACGACCTGTGAATAATAAGGCGGGCGGGAAATAGCGAAGGAGGACGAGGATTATGACTGACACCAATACCCCGCAAGAGACGGGCTTTGAAGACAAAAGGCACGTGCTGACGGGCTTTGAGCGCGAGATATTGCAGGCCGAGCAGAACAATCCCGACAATTACGAGAGCAACGACGAGATCGACTTCAACTATGCCTACAACAAGCAGCTGAAAGTTTACAGGTCGGGCGAGAAAGCCGCCAAGGGCAACTATTCCTGCACCAACTGTGGCACCGACATAACGCTCTCCGCGGGCAGAAGAATCCCCATGTGCCCCCGCTGCGGCAACACCGAATTCGACAAGGTAAGCTGAGGGTGTAAGCTATTGTTATAAAATCTATCTCATTTTTTCCTGTTTTGCAAACAAGCTGTCCACCGTGAGCTGAAAATGGGGAATGAGTTGTATCTCGTCCAAAAACACATAATTCATTTTGTCAAGAATTAACTTTCCCTTGACGTAATCGTGAAGTTTTTTGTAATCATTGTAATCAATGTCCGCCCCAGCAAAAGCGAGGGCGGTTGATTTATGCTCTCCTGGAGCGGTAGCTTCCCAAAACTCTCAAAAATTGAGCTTTTTCCTTAGCCTCTTCCAGACTCCTCAAAATACCTTCATTCCCCAAGCTTCCCTCGATGTCCACGTAAAAGCCGTAGTGCCACGGCTCGTCCTCAAGCGGGAGGGAGTGCAGCGAAATGAGGTTTACGCCATGGTCCGCGAAAACCTTCAGCACTTTAAACAGAGCGCCGCTCTCATTTTTCACCTTAAAATAAACGCTGGTGACGTCGGCATCGGGGCTTGGGGCAAAATCCCTTGCAATGACGATAAACCTCGTCATGTTGTTGTCGCTGTTGCAGATGTTTTCTTCGATTATCTCGAGGCCATAAATCTGCGCAGCCTCCTCCGAGCATATCGCGGCAGAAGCCTCGTCATTGCTTGCCATTATTGCCGAAATGGCGGTGTTCGGGGTCTCTATCTGCTCGGCGTCAAGCCTGCTCAAAAACTCAGAGCATTGCAGAAGCGCCTGCTGGTGGGAGAAAACCCTCTCTATGGCGGAAAGCGGGGCGGCATTCTTTGCGCACAGAACGTGCCTTATCCTTATCTCTTTGGCGGTCGCCACGCAGAGATCGCGCTTTAGGAGCAGTCGGACGATGCCGCTCACTATGCCCGCCGTAGAGTTCTCAAAGGGAAGGATGCCGGCGCTCCCCCCGTCCCGGCTGACGCTCATGCACACTTCCTCAAAGCTCTTGAGGAAAACGGGCTGAAGGTGGGGAAAAAGCTGCCTTGCCGCGATGTGCGAGTACGCGCCCTCTATCCCCTGGCAATACACTTTATCAAAGCGCCTTAAAAGCTCATCCATGGCGGCACCCCCTTACAGCCGCCTGCCCACGGCTTCGGCGACCTTTTTCAGCTTGCCCATGAGGCTGTCAAATTCTCCGCAGCTGAGCGATTGTGGGCCGTCGCACAGCGCGCAGGAGGGGCAGTTGTGCACCTCCACCATCACGCCGGCGGCGCCGGCGGCGACTGCGGCGAGCGCGAGGGGCTCCACCAACCAGTTGATGCCGCTCGAATGGCTGGGGTCGACGATGACGGGCAAATGGCTCAGCCTCTTGAGCGCGGGCACGGCGGAGATATCCAGCGTGTTCCTCGTAAAGTGCTCGAAGGTCCTTATCCCCCTCTCGCACAGGATGACCTTTCCGTTCCCGCCGTTCATTATATATTCGGCGCTCATCAAAAGCTCCTCTATGGTGTTGGAAAAGCCCCTCTTCAGCAGCACGGGCTTATTGATCTGGCCGAGCAGTTTGAGCAGCTCAAAATTCTGCATGTTGCGGGCCCCAACCTGTATTATGTCAACGTTCTCGAGAAAGATGTCGAGTGTGGCGGGGTTGGTTATCTCGGAGACGATGGGGATGCCGAGCTGTTTTCTGGGTACCTGCATGAGCTCGAGTCCCTCCGCCTTGAGCCCCTGGAAGGAGTACGGCGAGGTGCGCGGCTTGAAAGCCCCCCCGCGCAGCACCCTGGCGCCGCTCTTTGAGATGTCCTGAGCCACCTTTAAAATCTGCTCTCTTGATTCCACCGAGCAGGGGCCGGCTATAACGCAGAGCTGCCTGCCGCCTATCTTCACCCCGTTTACGTCGACCACGGTGTCTTCGGGATGAAATTTGCGGTTTGAGTGTTTGTAAGGCTCCTGGACCTTTATCACCCTGTCCACTGCCTCGTTTGACAATATGGTGTCCATGTCGAGCACCGAGGTATCGCCCACCAGCCCGTAAATGGTGGTCTTTTCCCCCACGATGCTTACCGTCTTAATCCCGAACTTTGAGACATATTCCCTAAGCTTTTCTATGCTCTCCTCATTCGCCCTATCCTTTATGACGACAATCATATCTACCTCTCCAAAGAGTAATTTTTATGTTTAATAAATAGAAGAAATAAGTTTTTAGAAATAGCTTTTTAAATGTCCAGCATTTTAAAAAGACCTTTCATCACCTAAGGGACGAAAGGTCTTTCGCGGTACCACCCTGATTCGGCCAATAAGGCCGCTCTCATTCCAAGATACGGGACCTGTCGGTCCGATATCCCTGTCCTGTAACGTGGACTCACGTCCCAGCCTACTGCCTTTTTCAGCCGGGCAGCTATGGAGGGAACTTCGCCGAGGAGAGTTAAGAATAAACTTTCAGTCTATGGTTTATTCTCCCTGTATAAACCCTTGCCCCGCTACTTTCCTCCGGTCATCGCCTTTTCGCTGTTTTTTGAATATTATAATGCATTATATGCTTTTGTCAAGCAAATGTTACATTTTATTTGAGGAAATTTTCACGACGGCCTGGTTATCGGAAGAGTTTTTCAATTTGGCTGTCTGGTCGGCGAAAACAAGCGCTTTTATCATCTCGGCAATCTCGCCCATCATGAAGGTGTCAAGAGAATACAGCGTAAACCCTATCCTGTGGTCAGTTACCCTGCCCTGCGGGAAATTGTATGTCCTTATCCTCTCCGACCTGTCGCCGGTGCCCACCTGCATCCTCCTGTTTTGGGCGTATTCCTTTTCCGCCTGCTGGGCGTAGTAATCGTAGAGCCTGCTCTTAAGCACCTTCATCGCCTTCTCCTTGTTCTGAAGCTGGGAGCGCTCGTCCTGGCTCTGAACCACTATGCCGGTGGGGATGTGGGTTATCCTTATAGCCGTCTCCACTTTGTTGACGTTCTGGCCGCCCGCTCCGCCGCTGTGGAAGGTGTCTATCCTGAGGTCGTTCTCGTTAATCTCGACATCGATGTCCTCCGCCTCGGGCAGAACCGCCACCGTTACGGTGGAGGTGTGAATCCTGCCCTGCGATTCCGTTTCGGGCACCCTCTGGACGCGGTGGACGCCGCTCTCGTATTTGAGCTTGGAGTAGGCGCCGCTGCCTTTTATCATGAAGATACCTTCCTTGATGCCGCCGTGCTCGTTGTAGGTAGAGCCCATGTCCTCCACGGTCCAGCCCTGCGATTCGGCGTATTTAAAGTACATCCTGGCAAGCTCGGCGGCAAACAGGCCCGCCTCCTCGCCGCCCGCCGCGGCCCTTATCTCCAATATTACGTTCTTCTCGTCGTTGGGGTCTTTGGAAAGCAGCAGGATCCTCAGCTTTTCCTCGAGCTGCCTCATCTTTTCCTTGCAGGAGCGAATCTCGTCGTAGAGCATGGAGACCATTTCCCTGTCCTTTTCCACCTCGGCGAGCTCCTGGGCGGCTTCCATATCGCCCTTGCACTTTTTTAATTCCGTATAGGTCTCAATTATGGGCTCGAGCGCAGCCCTCTCCTTGCTCCACTTCTTCCATTCCTCCTGCTTTGAGGAATTGAAAGGTTGGGAAAGAAGCTGTTCAAGTTCGGAATATCTCTTTTCTATCTCGCTCAATCTCTCAATCATAAAATGACCTTAACCAATAAACCTCGCTGTGAAGATTCTTTCGTTTCCGGATAAATCATTATATATGGCTGTATCTTTATATTCATTGTATTCTGCGAAAATCGCTTCGACCTGCTCCGCCTGCCTCTCGCCTATCTCGAGCACCAGCCATCCCCCCGGGTTGAGGAAATGCCGCGCCTGGTCAGCTATTATCCTGTAAAACCTGAGGCCGTCCTCGCCGCCGTCGAGGGCAATCCTCGGCTCGCAGTCCTTTACGTCGCTGTCGAGTTTTTCAATTTCAGACGATTTTATATAAGGGGGATTGCACACTATGAGGTCGAAGCGCCCCGTAATTTCGGCGAACATATCGCTCTCTACAAAGGTTATGTCCGCGCCGTTTGCCTCGGCGTTTTGCCTTGCCACCTCGAGCGCCGCTGGGCTTGCATCGCTCGCCCACATCTTGCAGCCGCTCCTTTTCTGCACCGCTATGGCAATGCAGCCGCTGCCCGTGCAAAGGTCGAGCGCGGAGTTCTCCCTCGAAAGGAGCGACCACGCCTTTTCCGCCACGCTCTCGGTGTCGGGGCGGGGAATGAAAACGTCCTTTGTGACCTTTATCTTATACCCGCAAAATTCCGTTTCACCCAGAACGTACTGTAGTGGCTGCCCTTCTGCCCTCTTTCTTGCAAGCGCGATGATTTTATCGTAATCCTC
>JAAYQN010000047.1 GCA_012519285.1 Clostridiales bacterium | reverse complement strand
GCCGAGCAGAAAGACCAATGACGGGGAGTATAAAGACATAGCGCATCCCATAAACACCGAGACCAGGGAATTCATCAAAACCGAGATCTTAAAGGCCTTTGAAGAGGCTAAGAGAGCCGAAGCTTAAGGAATTTTTGCAAAAAGCGGAAGCTTAAAAATATTTTTACATAGATTAAAGATTATATTAGCTTAACAGCTTGTTTTTCATGCTGGAGATGTGGCTTTTTCATTTTTTCGTGTGAAAAGCAAACCGCCCGTTTACGGGCGGTTTTTTTCGTGTTTTTGGGTAAAAAACCACCTGGATGCCTGCCGAGCAAACCTCCAAGTTTGGATTCCCGAAAGGGGATTTTATTATCTTATTATTTACTGCCCTATATCTTAGAGATATTATCTAATATTATTTGGCGCCCTAAATCTTTTGCCAGATATTGGGGTTTTCGTCGGGCGGGTCGTTCTGGGTCCAGTACTTTGCCCTGTAACGGCTGCCGTTGTAGCAGACTTCGTCGTTCTTGAGGTACACGTTATAGGGCCTCCACTCGTCGGTTATTTCCTGCCATGGGCTTGAAATAAGGCCGGGTTCCTGGTTTTTGGTGTCCTGGCGGGCATAGAACTGACTGCCGTTATGGATAACCACGTCATCTTTCTCGTAGACGTTGAAGGGCCTCCACTCGTCGGTTATTTCCTGCCACGGGCTTGTGAGCAGGCCGGGCTCCTCGTTTACCGTATAATAGCGCGCGCGGAACCGCCTGCCGTTGTAGATAACCTCGTCTCCCTCTTCATACAAATTGTAAGGCCTCCACTCGTCGGTTACCTCCTGCCACGGATGGCCGACGATGCCGGGCTCATCTCCTGCCTTGGCGTAGTAGCGCGCGTAGAACACCCTGCCGTTGTGAATCACGTACGAGCCCTGCTGGTACGCCTTATTGCTCTCCCACAGCGGGTAGTCGGGCAGGGGCTCTTCGCCGGGATCTTCACCCGGCTCTTCGGGCTCTTCCTGCTGCGGCATGGTCAGGGAGTTGAACTGCATGCCGATGGTGAGGATGTCTTCCGTTATGGAGTCGAAGCAGTCGCCGTCCCACCCTTCAAGCCAAATGTTTACGATGAGGCGGCCGCAGTACGCCTCCTTCTCCTCGTCGTACTCAAGAGACAGCAGCTTGTCGGTTATAATGTAGTTTCCCGCCTCGGGGTTATAGAAATTGGTGGAGAAATTCTTATTAAGGTAATACTCGGGAACGGCGAGGCTATATCCGTAAACCTCGTTGAGGTAGTCGAGCGCGAGGTTTTTTGGCTCAAATCCGGGCTCGTCATGGAGGTTTATGTCCTTGTTGTAGCCCGTGTGGGGATTGGGATACCATATCACCGCGCCTTCCTGGCCCATGAAGGATATCCTCACCGCGTCCTTGGCATGGGCAACTATCTCCTGCCCGCTCTGTATATGCCCGTGCTGGCCGTAGGAGCCTGCGGGGATGTCCTTCCACGCCCTGACGTAGCCGACGCCCGAGCCGCTCTTTCTGCTGGAGCGAACGTAGGTGGCATCGGGATTGGCGTCGAGGTATATATCGCTTTTTACGTTGGATTGGAAGTAGAGGTCAAAGGATATATAGCTCGCCTCCTCTCCGCCAAGGCCGGATATGGCTATGCCATCTGCCGACTGAGCGGGATAGAGCGAGAAATCCTCGCCGTATTTCCCTGCAAGATAGTCCTGTATGTCAGCGGAGGTCATATAAGCCTTGTAAGAACCCTCTTCCCCCGTAAAGGATATCAGGAGCTTTCTGTTGTTGCCGATGTCAATGTTAAACCCTTCGATGGTGGAGGTGGAGTTCATGGAAAGCCAGGCGTAAGTAGACGTCACGGCGACAGCAGCCGCGATGATTAAACCCAATATGGAGAATATCAGTTTTTTGTTCTTTCTGCGCATTTGATATCCCTCCTCAAACAACCCCGAGAAAACAAAAAAGCCACTATGCTAATATATAGCATAATGGCAACTGGCTGTCATAGACAGGGTGATCCGCCTTTAGACCCTATAGCTTTGTGTCATTGCTTTTCAGCAATTTTACCTTTTTCATTATGTAATTCAGTTGTTTGGGTTATATATTAACAATTATTTTTGAAAATGTCAAAACTTTTTAGGGGGTATTTTGTGGGAAGATTTGTAAAAGGAGGTCGCAAATTTTTGTCGCTAAAGGTTTCAAACAAAAAAAGCGGGGCAAGCGCCACGCGCTTTCCCCGCCATTTTGCCGTATTAAAAGTAATCATTCCCTCTCCCCCTGAGCAGTTTCATCAGGTCGAGGAACTCGCTCTTGTAGGGGTCGTTCTCGAGGGAGCTTATTCCCTCGAGGCGTTCTATGACGTTTTGGAGCTTTGCCGAGCCCTTGTATTTTGAATCCCTCAGTATCAGGGCGGCCTCTACCACCGCCGAGATAAAGAGCTGGTCGTCGCCGGGCTGCTCCGCAATGTCGGCAGCCGAGGCGTACCTGCTTATCTCCTTTACCTCGCTCGAGCTGGTGTCGGGGTCTTTGTACCTCACGCTCACCTTGAGGAAGTTTTCGGCCATGGTGCTCTCTGCCTCCGTCTGCCCATTAGCGAAGATTACCTCGTACATCGCGGTGACGGTGTGGCCCGCGCCTATCTCGCCGGCGTCCTTTTCGTCGTTTTCCCAATCCTCGTTGGTAAGCAGCTTGTTCTCATACCCCAAAAGCCTGTAGCTGTACACCTTGGCGGGGTTGAATTCCACCTGCGCCTTGGCGTCCCTTGCCACCGTCCTGAGCGTGCCGCCAATCTCCTCGATGAGCACCTTCCTCGCCTCGTTTAAGTTGTCAATGTAGGCGTAATTGCCGTTTCCGCGGTTGGCGAGCGTCTCCAGCTTGTCGTCCCTCAGGTTCCCGTAACCAAAGCCCAGCACGGTAAGGTAAATGCCGCTTTGCCTCTTTGAGGAAATGAGGTCCTCGAGCCCCTGCTTTGAGGATATTCCCACGTTGAAGTCGCCGTCGGTGGCGAGGATGACCCTGTTGTTGCCCCCTTCGATGAAGTATTCCTCGGCGATGGAGTACGCCGTCTGAATGCCCCTGGCGCCCGCCGTAGAGCCGCCCGCCTCAAGGTCCTCGATTGCGGCGCGGATGGTCTGCTTCTGCGAGCCGGGAACGCCTTGAAGCACTACCCTGTCGCTTCCCGCGTAAGTTACTATGGAGACGACATCGTTTTCGTCGAGCTGGTCTGCGAGCAGGAAAAACGCCTGCTGCATCAGCCCTATCTTGTCGGGGCTGTCCATGGAGCCCGAGACGTCGAGCAGGAACACAAGGTTGTTGGCGGTGGCAGAAAAGTCGACGCTTTGCGCCTTAAGCCCTATCTGGAGAAGGTATGCCTCTTCGTTCCACGGGCAGGGAAAGAGGGCCGCAGTGATGGACAGGGGCTGGCCTTCCTCGGGCTCGGGATAGTCGTATTTGAAGTAGTTGACCATTTCCTCTATGCGCACCTGGTCCTCGGAGATGGGATAGCCGTTTACGATATGCTTCCTTAAGTTGGAGTATGCCGCCGTGTTTACGTCGAGCGAGAAGGTGGACTTGGGGAATTGTTCTGCGAGCAGGAAGTCGTTCTCTATTATGTCATTGTAGGTGTTGCCCTCTACCTGCCACAGGTAACCAGGGTAGTAGCCGCGGTCATACGAGCTGCACCCGGCAAATAACGCAAAAGGTATCAGGATGATGAAAATAAAACACAATTTTTTCATATAGCCTCTCCTTTTTTCTCCTTTTGCCATTACAACAACCCAAGGCGCCCTTCTGTCCGAAAAAAAATTAAAACCCGAGCAAGATTTCCAGGTAATAGTATCCCTGGTCCGACCAGGGGGACATCACGATGAGGTAATAGTCAATGTCTTCTTTGGAAAAATAGGCGTTGGTGTGGTATTCCCCGTCCTCGTAAAACTGGATGGCGCGCACCTCTTTTCCGCCGATTTCCCTTGCGGAAAGGCTCTTAAAGTGATTAAGCTCCTTATAGCCCCTCCTTAAGTCTGCTATCAGGACTATCTCGTCGGCCCCCCCTGCGCCCAGGACCTTGTATTTGGCGTAGACCATCACGGCCTCTTTAGTCTTTCTATCAAAAAACAGGCTGCACTCCGAGCTCATCTCCTCGAGCTGCAGATACGAGATGCTCTCATTTGCCTCGGGGATTTGCGCAAGCTCGATGCTCCTTCTGCCGAGGTCGAAAAGAGCGTATTGCGCGCCGCCGGGGCCGGCGTTTTCATTAAAGATGTTGTTTATTACGCCTATCGCAAATGCCAGTATTACGGCTGCAGCCGCAGCCATGGCGCCGAATGCCAGCAGCCCCCTGTGAGAAGAGCGCGCGGCGGGCCTTGCCCTGTTGCGCCTCACTTCGACGAGGGCGTCCTCGATTATCGCGGGGGAAAGCTTCAGCCCGTCGGCGTATTGGTTTAATTTTTGCTGTATGAGTTTATCCTTCTTCATCCCCATAATACAACAGCTACCTAATCCTTTTTGTCCGAAGGCGCGAGCGCTTTTTTGAGCTTTGCCTCCGCCGCCTTCAGCGTCTCGTGTACGGTGGACTTTGGCATGGAGAGCTCGGCCGCGATCTCCCTCACCGTCATGTCGTTGTAATACCTCAGCCAGATTACCGTCCTCTCTTTTGGGAGCAGCGCCTTAAGCGCGGTCTCGACAGTCGCCGCGGTATCTGATTTTTCCGCCATGTCTTGGCCGTCGGAGAGGTTAAAGAAGCTGTCGATGTCGAGACCCCGCCTAATGTTTTCGCTCTTTATCTTGTTAATGGCGGTATTTTTGACTATCTTGCAAAGCCACGCGTAGCCGTTGGTGCCCCTCTTGAATTGGTGTGCGCTGCGCGCCACCTTTATAAAGCTGTCGTGGAGGACGTCTTGGGCGGAGTGGATGTCCCTGGTAAGGCCCATGGCGACGGAGAGCAACCTGCCGCCCGCACGCTGGTAGACGGCGGCGAGAGCCCCTTCGTCACCCCTCGCGATGGCTACTATCAGCTCCCCGAGCTCCCTCCTCTCGTTATCGGAAATGGTCAAGAAAATTATTATCATAGTTTTATGTCTTTGTTAGCGGAGACTTCTACTCTTTTCCTATAAAGCCGAGCTTGCGGGCTTTAACCCTTTCGGCAAAAAAGCCTTTTGCCGCGCGAGTTTTAAAAAAGTTTCTTAAAAGAATAAAAGCGGCGCAGCTCAAAATGTAAGCGCACAAAACGCCGCAAATTACCTGAAAAATTTTCCCCTTGCTTTTTAAAATTCCACCTCGTCGGGGTGAAGGCCCGACCAGCCGAAGTAGCCTTCCTCCCGCTCTATATCGTCGATTGCCCTCATGTCCTCGGCGCTTATCTCGAAATCGAATACCCGGGCGTTTTCCTCTATCCGCCGGGGAGTCACCGATTTTGGAAGGGGCAACGTGCCGTTTTGCAGGCACCAGCGCACGCACAGCTGCGCCGTCGATTTGCCATACTTTTCGGCAATGGCTAAAAGGCGGGGATGGGAGAGCACCTTGCCCTTGCCGAGCGGGCTCCACGCCTCGACGATGATGCCCTTCTGCCTGCAGTAATTCACCGCATCCCTTTGCATATAGCCCGGGTGGTACTCTATCTGGTTT
>JAAYQN010000046.1 GCA_012519285.1 Clostridiales bacterium | reverse complement strand
GGCGACGGGCGCGCCGGATTTTTCCCCAAAAGCGACCTCTCTCATGTCGTGTTCTCTTTAAGGAATATATCGAGCTTTAATTGGCCATTCACGACGTGGCCAATGCCGAAAAACTCGCCCTTGCAAAATACCAAAACCTTTTGCATAGTACTATGCAATACATTATGCATAGTACTATGCTTTAAAAGCGGTATGCTCATCCCATTTGAAAGCGTATCGTAATACCTGTCGGGAACGGAGACTTGGCTATACTCCTTGAGCGGATAGGTTATGGGCAATATGTATTTTGACATATCCCCTTCCTCAAGCTCTTCCAGCGTTACGCTGTTTGCGATATCAAAATCGCCCGATGAAAGCCTTATAAGCATGGACACATAAGCATATGTTCCCAGCTCTGCAGCTATGTCGCAGCAGAGAGAACGGATATATGTCCCCGCGGAGCATACGATGTCGAAGGTAAAATCTGCGCCCTGCCGCTTTATCAGCTCGAGTTTATATATCTCCACCTCGCGCCTTTTGAAAGTCAGGTCTACCTCAAGGCCACACCTTGCCAGGTCGCAGGATTTTATGCCGCCGATTTTTACCGCGGAGTACCTGTGCGGCTTCTGCGATATCGTGCCCCTGAATTTTTCGAGCGCGGCGAGAACTTCCCCTTCTTCAGGAATGCGCCCGTCCCTTTTCAACACCTCGCCCGCGCTGTCGGCGGTATCCGTATCCTTGCCGAAGGTGAAGACGGCGCGGTAACGCTTTTTCTTAAAGGCGAGCTCTTTAAAGAGCTTGTTTGCCTTCCCTATGGCGATTGGCAGCACGCCCGCGGCTAAAGGGTCGAGCGTGCCGAGGTGCCCCACCTTTTTTTCTTTGAGCAGCTTCCTTATCCTGTAGACGATGTCGAAGGACGTGGGGCCGGAGGGTTTTAACACATTTATAAAACCGCTCTTGCTATATATAGAATTCTGCATTTCTCACCAGCTTATCAACTACTTCTTCGTAGTCGCCAAATAGCATGCAACCTGAGGCGTGCGTGTGCCCGCCTCCCCCGAACTGTGCGGCGATCTTGCACACGTCCGCGCTCTTTGACCTTAAGCTCACCTTAAAGCGCCCCTTTTCGCACTCCAAAAGTATTGCGCCCACCTCGACGCTCACGATGTTTATGGCGTAGTCCACAAAGCCCTCGGTGTCGTTGCTGGCGCAGCCGAACCTCTCAAGGTCTTCAAGGAGGATGGTTAAAATCGCCATCTTATCGCCGATATAGAACTTTATGTTGGAGAGCGCGTGGCCCAACAGCAGCAGTTTGCTCTTTGGGATATCCTTATAAAGCCGCTGGGTAATAAAGCTAATGTCGCCGATCAGTCTGACCAGCTCAGAGGCCACCGCAAACGCGGTGTGCGTGGTGTTTGAGTGCGAAAAGTTGCCCGTGTCAGTCGACAGGCCGCAGAAGATGCACTTGTACACGTCGGCGTCGGGCTCTATGCCCATAAATTTTATTAAGTTGAAGATTATCTCACAGGTGCTTGACAGCCCCAGCACGCAGTTTATGTGGGCAAACTCCTCGTTTGAGATATGGTGGTCAATGTTCACGGTGTTTTCGTGGTATTTTACGGCCGAAGAATAACTTCCCAGCCTGCCCAGGTCACTGCAGTCAACGCATATTATCAGGTCATGGCTGCCGATCTCCCCGCCCCTTATGTCGTAAAAGCCCTTGAGAAAATCGAATTTTTGGGAAATGGCGTCGTCACAATACACGAAGCATTCCTTGTGCTTCAATGCATTTTTCAGAGCGAGAGCGCTGCCTAAAGTGTCGCCGTCGGGACGGATATGACATAATATGGCAATACTCTTTGCCTCATTTATTTTCTCTCCTATCATGCCGAATATTATGTCATTTTCCATGCTTTATTTCCTCTAATATTCGCGAAATCTTTTGGCTGTACGCCATGGATTCGTCCGCGGTGAAGTTAATCTGAGGCACCGTGCGGATCCTCATCATGCGCGAAAGCTCGCTCCTGATGTGGCCCGCGCTCTTTTTCAAAATCTCCATCGTCTCCTTTGCGCTCTCCTCGTCTGTGTTAAAGATACTTACGCTCACCGCAGCGTGCTTAAGGTCGGGCGAAGTGTCGACGCCCGTGATAGAGATTATTCCCTTGATTCTCGGGTCCTTCAGGCTCATCAGAATCTCTGAAAGGTGCCTTTGAATCTCGGTGTTTACTTTGTCTATCCTGTTTTTTGACATAAAGACCTCGCTCATAAATATCCTGCGCAATCTGGCTTAAGCCTAATCAGTCTACCCGGCCACCTGCTCCATGTCAAAGAACTCTATTATGTCGCCCACCTTGATATCGTTGTAGTTTGCTACCTGGATTCCGCACTCGTAGCCCTGTGCGACCTCCCTGACGTCATCCTTAAAGCGCTTGAGCGAGGCAATCTCTCCTTCCATTAAGACGACGTTATCTCGCAGCAGCCTTATCTTGGCGTTCTTTGCCACCTTTCCGTTTAAGACATAGCAGCCCGCGACCACGCCGATTCCGGAAATCTTGAATGTCTCGCGGATCTCCGCCTGGCCGAGCTGCACTTCCCTGAACTTAGGTTCGAGCATGCCCTTCATGGCCTTTTCGACGTCGTCTATCACGTCGTAAATAATCCTGTACAGGCGGATGTCCACATTTTCTTTTTCGGCGAGCTGTTTTGCCTTGGTTTCCGGTCTGACGTTGAAGCCTATCACTATCGCCGATGCGGTCTGAGCGAGCATGATATCGGACTCGCTTATCGCGCCCACGCCGCCGTGGATGATGTTTATCCTCACTTCGTCATTGCCCAGCTTAAGAAGCGCCTGCGAGATAGCCTCCACCGAACCCTGCAGGTCGCCCTTAATGATGACATTAAGGCCCTTGACCTGACCCTCGGCTATTTTGCTGAACACGTCGTCGAGGGAGACCTTGGCGGCGCTCTTGGTCATCTGATCCCTGAACTTTTCAAGCCTCTCTTCTGCCACGAGCCTGGACAGCTTCTCGTTATCAAGCGCGAATACGGGGTCGCCCGCGTTGGGAACGCCGGAAAAACCTAAGACGGAGACGGCAAAAGACGGGCCTGCTTCCTTTACGCCCTTTCCCTTGTCATCGAACATCGCTCTTACCCTGCCCGTGATCGCGCCGGCGATGACAGAATCGCCCACATGCAGCGTTCCATCCTGCACTATTACAGTCGCGACTGGGCCCATGCCCTTGTCGAGCTTTGCCTCGAGGATGGTTCCCCTCGCCTTCCTGTAGGGGTTGGCCTTGAGCTCCCTTACTTCGGCCACAAGCAAAATCATTTCGAGAAGATGGTCTATGCCCTGTCCGGTCAGCGCGGACACGGGGCAGATTATGGCATCGCCGCCCCACTCCTCGGGCACGAGACCGTGTTCGGTGAGCTGCTGCATTATCCGATCAGGGTTGGCGGTGGGTTTATCTATCTTGTTGATCGCCACGATAATGGGGACATTTGCCGCCTTTGCGTGGTTGATGGCCTCAATGGTCTGCGGCATGATGCCGTCGTCAGCGGCAACGACCAAAATGGTGACGTCGGTGATCTGCGCTCCCCTTGCCCTCATCGCGGTAAAAGCCTCATGGCCCGGAGTATCGATAAAGGTTATCATCTCGCCCTTGACCGTTATGGTATAGGCACCTATCTGCTGGGTAATGCCGCCCGCCTCGCCCGCCACGACGTTGGTTTGCCTGATGTAGTCGAGCAGTGTGGTCTTTCCATGGTCAACGTGTCCCATGACGGTCACTATAGGAGCCCTCTTGATAAGCTCGCCTTCGCTGAGACTTTCGGCCTCAACGAGTTCCGCGAGGATGTCCTCGGCGGTCTTTTCCATCTTTAGCTCGAGCTCTATGCCCATGTCGGCGGCGAGGAGAGCTGCAGTTTCGTAATCTATGTTCTCGTTTATCGTCTTTATTATTCCGTCCTTAAAGAGCCTCTTTGTTATCTCCACGGCGGGGATACCCAGTTTGTCGCTGAGCGTCTTGATGGGTATGACGTCGCTGGTCACTACCGCCTTCTCTATTTTGGGAGCTTCCTGTGCCTTGGCAGCGCCGCTGTCCTTCTTCTTGATCTTAATCTTCTTGGAGCCCATCCTGTACTCATCGTTTCCGTCGACGATGATGTTGTCGTCATCAATCAGGAAGCCTCTCCTGATGAGGGTGCGCTTGTTGAGCCCCTTCTCCTTCTTCCCCCCTTTGTTGATATCTTTGTCCTTTTTCTTGGAAGAGGGCTTGCTGGCGGTAACGGGAGCGGGAGGCGGTGCGAAGGATTTAACGGTTTTTCTCTCGGCAGGCTTTTGTTCAGGCGCCTTCTTTTTGGCTATTTGGATTTTGTCTTTGGTCTTCTTGGCGTCCTTTTGTCTGGGCTTTTCCTTTTTGTCTGATGCCGCGCTGAGGTCAATAAACCTCTTGTTCTCCTGTGACACAGGCTTAGGCAGCGATTCAAAAAACCTTTGCTCTGCGGTCTTGCCCTTTTTCTTCTTCTTTTCGGTTTTTTGCTTTTGCTCAGGCTGCTTTTCCTCGGCAGCGGCCTGTGCCTCGGCCGTTTCAGCAGTCACATCGCTCTTTTCCTCCGCCTTGGGCTCTTCCATCGCTTCGGCGAACTTTTCCTCTGCTTTAATTTCGTGAGCCTCTTCAGGCGCAGCCATTTCTGGTTCGGGAGGCGGGACCACATCCTTACTTTCGGCCTTAACGGAAGCGAACTCCTGCTCCTTTTCCTTAAGCCGCGCGAGGATGGAGTCTATCTGCTTTTTTGTCTCCTTGATGTCTTTGAACAGTTCAGGCAACTCGGTGGCGCTCTTGTCCCTCAGCTGCCTGATGGCTTCAAATTTTTTATCCTTCTCGCTCATTATTATCCTCCCGTCCAATGATTTCAAATTGATGGCTGACGTTTCGCATTATCGCTGCCGCAAATGTTTCATCCGTTATGGCGGCGCTCTTGCAGTTAGGTTTGCCCACTACGTCCTCGAGCGGAACGCCGCGCGTCCTGAGCGCCGCCGCCCTTCTCTTTTTTGCAAGGCTTAAGGCGGCGTGTTGGGTGCTTTGCGAGGCAGTGTGGCATATAAACATAAGGCAAACCCTCTTTTTGCAGCTTTTTATCTGGTTTAAGCCGAAGACGACCTTGCGCGCCTTTACGGCAAAGCCGATAAGGCTTAAGTCCTTACTTTGCAAGGAGGTCCTCCCTTATCGCATAGTAGATTTCCTTTGGCACGTCGGCCTCAAACACTTTGTTGAAAATCTTGCGCTTGATGCAGTTTTTTACGCATTCCTCACTGCCGCAGATGTACGCGCCCCTGCCCGGGGCCTTCCCTTTGAAATCCAGGGATATCTCGCCTTCGGGGCTCTTTACCACCCTCAGCATTTCGCGCTTGGGTTTCATCTCCCTGCAAGCAATGCACATCCGAATGGGTGTCTTTTTGGGAGCCATGGCTACCACTCCGTAAATTTTTTAAAGGCCAAATTTAAGCGATGATTTATAAATTATCATAATTAGTTGCAAATTGTTATCAATCAATAACAAATCATCATAATTATTTGTTGCGCAAACGAGCGTTAGTTTTTAACCACTCTTCATTATTTTAGCTTTCGCCGCTGATGTTTTCTTCCTCCTCTTCTTCGTCCTCGACTATAATGCTGTCAATGTCGAGGTCCTTAAAGCTTATCTCGTCCTTGCGCTCGTACAGGTCAGCAAACTCCGGCATGGTCTTGGACTGTGTGAGCGACTTAACGTCAATTTTCCAGCCGGTCAGCTTGGCGGCAAGCCTGGCGTTTTGCCCATCCTTTCCGATGGCGAGGGAAAGCTTATCGTCGGGGACCACGACCTTGGCGGTCTTGTCATCGTAATTAGCCTGAACCATGACCACCTTGGCAGGACTCAATGACATGGCGATAAACTCGAGCTGGTCCTCGCTCCACTGGATTATGTCAATCTTTTCTCCGCCGAGTTCGCTCACGACGGCATTAACCCTCACTCCCTTGTTGCCCACGCACGCGCCTATGGCGTCAACCGAAGGGTCCTGGGAGTATACGGCTATCTTTGTCCTGTTGCCGGGGTCCCTCGCGATGGCCTTTATCACGACTATGTTCTGGCGAATCTCCGGGACCTCGTTTTCAAACAGCCTCTTGACGAGCCCTGGGCTGGTCCTTGAAACGAGAACCTGCGGCCCCTTTGAGGTGTTCCTCACCCTTTTTACGTATACCTTTATCTTGTTGTTTATCTCGTACCTTTCGCCTTTGACCTGTTCAGATGGTGGGAGCACCGCCTCAAGCGGCCCCTTTCCTATGTCGATGTAGACGTTTTTGGCGTCAATGCGCCTGATTATGCCGGTACAGATCTCGTTTTCCTTTTCGCCCAACTCTTCCATGGCGACCTCCCTTTCCGCCTCGCGCAGCTTCTGCATCATGACCTGCTTGGCGGTTTGGGCTGCGATCCTGCCGAAGGACTTGGGCGTTATCTCTTCGATGAATTCGTCGTCTATTTTATATGATTTCTTTACCTTTCTCGCATCCTCGAGGGAAATCTCCTTGTTCTCGTCGGTGACTTCCTCGACCACCTGTTTGACCGAGAACACCCTTATCATATTTCTATCAGGGTTGAGCTTTACGGTGATGTTTGAAGCTTCCCCGTAATTCTTTTTGTAAGCGAGGACCAATGCCGCTTCCAGAGCCTGCAGAAAGGTCTCCTGCTTGATTCCCTTTTCCCTTTCCAAATCCTCAAGCGCCAAAAAGAAATCCTTGTTAATCATTTTTTCCTCCAAAAATTAAATGTTGATATTTAAGGTGACCTTAGATGCATCAGCCTGCTTGATCTCGCGAACGGTACCGTCCGACGGCATAATCTTGATTATGCCGTCGTCAAAGCCTATCAAGGTGCCTTTTATCTCTTTCTTGCCCTCGATGGCGCGGTACAGCTTTATATGCAGCTCTTTCCCGATATTCCTGTCAAAGTCCGCCTTGGTCTTGAGCGGCCTGTCGAGGCCGAGGCTGGACACGTTTAAGATGTACGGCTTGTCATCGGTGGGGTTGAGCTCGTCCAAAGGCGCGTCAAGGAGCTTATGAAGCCTTTCGCAGTCGGCCAGCGTGACCCCGCCCTCCTTGTGTATAAATATGGTGAGGTTCATGCCGTTGTGCTTTTTGGCGTATTCGACCTCGACCACCTCAAGCTCCAGTTTTTCGGCGATGGGCTTTGCGAGCTCCATCACCATCTGCTTGATCTTGGACATTAAAACCTCCACATAATGAATTGAGAGCGGGAAAAACCCACTCTCAAGTAAGGCCCATATTTCTTGAGTTAGTATATCATAAAAGAAAGCGATTGACAAGCGTTTTTTTAGGAAATTTGGAAAAACCGCGTATAAGGAAGGGGAAAACAGTTATTTTTTGATGTATGTGTCTATGCGTTTATGTATTCAAAGGCGTTTTCGATATGGTTGATGCCCTCGCTCGTCACCTCTATCACGTCAAACCTCGCCTTTTTGCCGAAAAGATTGTATGCCTTTATGTATTGCATGGCAAGCTGGCTGTACCTTTTTTGCTTGGCAAATCCGACCGCCTCCCTCGGCAGGCCGTACTCGGAGCCGCTCCTCGACTTTACCTCGATGAAGACTATGCAGCCCTGATGCTCTGCAATTATGTCTATCTCGCCTAGCTGCGTCTTAAAATTGGTACGGAGTATCCTGTATCCCTTTTTCTTTAGGTACTTCCTCGCCTTCTCTTCGCCGCTCTTACCAAAGCTTACATTGCTCATATAAATAATTTTTGATAAAGCTCCTCCTGTGTATGGCAGTGGGGCCTTTTTCCCGCAATATGCTTATGTGCTCCCTCGTGGCGTATCCCTTGTGCTTTGCGAAGAAATAGCCGGGATAGAGCTTGTCGCAATCCTCCATTATCCTGTCCCTCGTCACCTTGGCGATTATGCTCGCGGCGGCTATGTTGAAGCTAAGCTCGTCGCCGTATATTATTGCCTCGTTGGCGACGTCAACTTCGAGCCTCACCGCGTCGATGAGCAGCACTTCGGGCTTTACCTTGAGGCGGCTGTACGCCTCGAGCATACCCTTCTTGGTGGCGTTGAGGATGTTTATCTCATCAATTACCTGGTTGTCTATCGCGCTGACGCCATAACTTAAGCAATTTTTTATTATCTCGTCAAAAAGCCTTTCGCGCACCGCTGCGGATAGTTGCTTGCTGTCGCGTATCTCATCGTTTCTGTAAAAAGGGTCCATAACCACGCACGCGCACACCACCGGGCCGGCGAGCGGGCCTCTTCCCGCCTCGTCAATGCCGGCTATAATCTTTCCGCAAAATTTCTTCTCGTAATCAAGCATCTTGCGGCCTCTCCAGTGTTATTCTGCCTATCTTCGCCTTCCTGAAATCGTCCAATATAGCCCTTGCACCTCGCAAGGTATCTGCCTCGCCCCCTTTTAAGCAGCCTTTTTTGATGCTGATCTGATGCAAAATCTCATGTGAAGGCAAAAATAAATCCACGCCGTACTTGGTTTTAAGTAACTTAGGGTAAAGCTCTTTCAGCTCGTCCAAAAGACAGGCGCACAACTGCTCGCTGTCCGTGACGTCGTCGTTTATGCTGCCGATGTAGGCAAGGTGCCGCGCAGCCTTTTGGTCATCAAACGCGTTCCACAAGGTGCCAGGGGTGTCCATAAGCTCGACGTCCTCGCTGATTTTCACCCACTGCTTGCCCCTGGTCACGCCGGGCCGATCCCCTGTGAGCGTCTTTTTGTTGCCGCACAGCGTGTTTATTATGGTTGATTTGCCGCTGTTGGGTATCCCTATGACCATGGCGCGCATGGGAAGCATTATGCCTTTTTTCCTGTTCTTTTCGATTTTTTCGGTCAAAAGCTCCCTCAGCTTTTCGAGCACTCCCTTGACCATCGCCCTGTCCGTGCCTGTTGAGAGAATGGCGGCGCCCATCTTGCCAAAGTGCTCGAGCAGCAGGGGGCTTGCCTCTGGGTCGGCGAGGTCGCATTTATTCAATATATACAGAGCCTTTTTGTTCCTGCCCTGCAGCAGCTTGTCAAAGGATGGATTCAGGCAGCTGAACGCCGCCCTCGCGTCGAGGACGTACAGCACGGCGTCTACCACTTTTAAGTTTTCCTCAATTAGGCGCATGGATTTTGCCATGTGCCCGGGAAACCATTGTATGTGCATGGCTATTTAAACAGATCGGGGCGCTTGCGCCTCGTCACCTCTTCCTGTTTTTGCTTTCTCCACTGTTCTATCAGCTTATGGTTGCCGGAAAGCAGCACGTCAGGGACTTTAAGGCCCATAAATTCCTCCGGCCTCGTGTATTGAGGGTATTCTAAAAGGCCATCGGAAAAGGATTCCTTTTCTACGGAGTCGCCGCTGTGCAGCACGTCGGGGACATACCTTGCCACGCAATCAATCAGCACCATGGCGGGGAGTTCCCCGCCTGTCAGGACGTAATCGCCTATCGATATTTCTTCATCGATGAGAAGGTCTATCGTGCGCTGGTCCACCCCCTCGTAATGGCCGCAAAGGAGCAGAAGCTCATCGTGCAGGGCGAGCTGCCTCGCTATCTCCTGGTTCAAGAGCTTTCCCTGTGGGGACAGGTAAATCCGCTTTGCCTTATGCTCAGGGTCGGCAGCCATCACGGCATCGTATATGGGCTGAACGCACATAACCATTCCGCTGCCCCCGCCGTATGGGTAGTCGTCGCACCTTTTATGCTTGTCTTTTGAGTAATCCCTTATGTCGACGAGGTTTAAATTTATGAGATTGCCCTTTATCGCCCTGCCCACTATGCTGTGCTCGAGCGCCGAAAACATCTCGGGGAAAAGGGTCAGCACGCTAATCCTCATAGCAGACGACCTCTTTAAACCTCTTGCTGTCTACCGTTATCTTTTTGGCTTCCACGAAGACCTCGGCAATGCCCTCTATAAAGGGAAACATAAAGCCCTTCCCGTCCCGCTCGGCCTCAAAGATGTCCGCGGCACCGCTCTTTAAGACGTTTTTAACAGTGCCTAGGAAAACGCCCTCTTCGTCAAATATGTCGCAGCCGATTATATCGGCTATAAAGTACTCGTTTTCCTTAAGGGGTATGGCATCTTTCCTGTCCACGGACAGAAGCTGCCCTCTCAGCTTTTCGGCGTCGTTTCTCGTCAGCACGCCGTCAAGGTAGAGGTACGCAAAGCCGCTCAAAGTACGGCAGCCCCTCACCCTGCGCTTTTTGGGTTCGCTGCCCACGTATACCTCTTTTAGGATGTGGAAGCGCTCTATGTCCTCCGTGATAGGCAAAACTTTAAGTTCGCCTCTTATTCCCTGGGGCTTTAGTATCTCGCCGATGACGATTTTCTCTTTTCCCATAATCTCTTTCTACGTGCGGAACGCAATCACAGCGTTGCCGTAGCTTGCTTACACACTCCGCCTTTGTTGAAACGTCGGAAACACTGCAACGCTTAAGGCGTCTCCGCCTTGCGATATTTTCTTGGTTTTGAAAAAGGAAGGTTGCGGCCTTCCCTTTTATTTCTCATCGATGCTCTTTATTTCGACGTAATATTTCTTGTTCTCGCTGCTCGTGGCAGCCTTGACTATCGTGCGGATAGCTTTGGCTATTCTGCCCTGTTTTCCGATGATTTTGCCCAAGTCCTCGTCCGCGGCCCTTACGGTGACGGTGACATCGTTTTCTGTTTGGCTGCTTGATACATTGATTTTATCGGGGTGCTGGGAAAGCTGCCTCACGATAAAATCCACCAGCTCGGTTATGTTTTCCATTTTTTTTACCTCAAATCATTCTTTTTTCTTTCTCGTCTTGGTCTTAGGCGGGGAGAGCTTTTCAGGCTTGGGAATAACGCCCTGCCTGATGAGGAGCGAGCGCACGGTCTCGGTGGGCTGAACCCCTTTTGCGAGCCAGCTCTTTGCCTTTTCGGCGTCAATTACGATTTCTGCGGGAACGGACAGGGGATTGTAATGGCCTATCTTGTCGATGTACTCCCCATCCCTCGCCTTTCTGGAATCGCACACGATGATCCTGTAAAATGGGGATTTCTTGTCTCCCATTCTCATGAGTCTCATCTTTACCATGAAAGTAATACCTCCGTAAAACGCAAATTATTTATAGCATAAAGCTTAAAGCTTTCCTATACTTTTGCTAAGGATGCCCATGCGGTCAAAAACCGCGCTCGCTTTTCTCGTCAGAAGAACCTGAACTTCTTTTTGTTTTTGAACATCCTCATCATCTGGTTGGTCTGCTCGTATTGCTTTAAAAGCTGATTCACTTCCTGAACGCTTGTGCCGCTTCCCGCGGCAATCCTGCGCTTTCTGCTAGAGTTCAAAATGGACGGGTACTCCCTCTCCTCTCTGGTCATGGACTGAATTATCGCCTTTACCCTGGCGATCTTCTTCTCATCTATGTCGGCGGCGGAAATCTTGCCCGAAAGGCCGGGTATCATGGAGATTATGTCTGCGAGGCTGCCCATCTTCTTCATGGCCTCAAACTGCTCGAGGTAGTCGTCGAGGGTAAAGCGGGCTTCCTTGAGCTTTTGCTCGTATTTTTTTATCTGTTCCTCGTTTATGCTGGCCTGCGCCTTCTCGATGAGGGTAAGCACGTCGCCCATTCCCAGGATGCGGTTTGCCATCCTATCAGGGTAGAAGGGCTCGAGATCCTCGATTTTTTCGCCCGCAGAACACAGCTTGATGGGTTTTCCTGTCACCGCCTTGACTGAGAGCGTGGCGCCGCCCCTGGTGTCGCCGTCAATCTTGGTCATGATGACGCCTGTTATGCCTAACCTCTTGTTAAACGTATCGGCGACGTTCACGGCTTCCTGCCCCGTCATGGAATCCACCGCTAGCAGTATCTCATGGGGCCTAATGCTTTCCGCCATCCGCTCGAGCTCTCTCATCATCTCGTCGTCTATCTGTAGCCTTCCCGCCGTGTCTATTATTACGTAATCGTTGCCGTACTTTTCAGCGTGCTCTATGCCTTTTTTGGCGATCTTTACGGGGTCAGCCTGGCCCATTTCAAAGAAATCCACTCTCGCCTTTTCGGAAACCACCTTGAGCTGGTCTATGGCGGCAGGCCTGTAAATGTCGCACGCCACGAGCAGCGGTTTTTTGCCCTGCTTTTTGAGAAAATGGCTCAATTTTCCGCAAGCCGATGTCTTTCCCGAACCCTGAAGGCCGCACAGCATGTAGACCGTCGGGAGCTTGGAAGCGATGGCGAGCTTGCTGTTGGTGCTGCCCATCAGCTCGGCGAGCTCGTCCCTTACGATCTTTATGACCTGCTGACCGGGCGTCAGCGACTGCAATATCTCCTGCCCTACAGCCTTTTCGGTGACCTTGGCGATGAAATCCTTTGCGACCTGGATGTTGACGTCAGCCTCGAGCAGCGCGACCCTCACCTCGCGCATTGCCTGCTTTATCTCAAGCTCGGTCAGCCTTCCCCTCTGGGTCAGCTTGGAAAATATGTGATTTATCCTTTCAGAAAGTCCCTGAAACAGACTCACTTTGCTACCTCGCGCTTAGGTCAATGCATTTTTTTATCCTGACGATAAGCCGCCTCTGCTCCTCGTTTTCTGCCAGCTCCAAAAGCTCGTCGGCGAGGACGTCTATCTCCTTAAACCGGGAAAAAAGCTCCAGCCTGCCCTCAAACTCACGCAGCGCCCTTACCGCGGAATCTATGGCGTCCTTGACGGTCTGTCTCGCCACCCCATGCTTTTCGGCGATCTCGGAAAGCGAGTAATCGAAGTCGTAGTAATCCCTCAGAAAAGTGAGCTGCTTTTCTGTCAAAAAATCGCCGTATATGTCGGCGAGGGCGCTAATCGTCAAATCCTTTTCTCTCATAAGCTGCAGCGCCGGCGATTGCTGCAGCGGCAACGCCAGCTGTAAGGCTTTATTACCTTACAGATTTTAACATATTTGCGAGGGTATGTCAATACATATACGGTATTTACAAAGCGGAATTTACAAAGCTATTATCAAAAGCTGCGCGAGAGGGCTTTTTAAATTATTGAGTTCACAAACTCCTCGGCGTCAAAGGGGGCGATATCGCCTATCTTTTCTCCCGTCCCGATAAACCTCACGGGTATGTCGCTCTCGGCGTTGATGGCTATCACTATCCCGCCCTTTGCCGTGCCGTCAAGCTTCGTCAGAATTATCCCGTCGAGCTTTATCGCCTCATTGAATGCCCTCGCCTGCTGGAGCGCGTTCTGGCCCGTTGTCGCGTCGAGCACGATAAAGTTATACCTGTGGCATTCGGGGTATTCCCTGTTTATCACCCTGTTTATCTTTTTCAGCTCTTCCATAAGGTTGGCCTTGTTGTGGAGACGCCCCGCGGTGTCAATTATCAGCACGTCGGTGTTTTTCGATTTTGCCGAATGCACGGCATCGTAGACCACGGCAGAGGGGTCTGCCCCTTCGCCCTGCTTTATTATGCGGACCTTTGCCCTTTCCGCCCAGACGGAAAGCTGCTGGACGGCGGCTGCCCTGAAGGTGTCGCCCGCGGCGAGAACCACGCTTTTGCCCCTGTCGGAAAAGTATTTGGTGAGCTTGCCGATCGTAGTGGTCTTTCCCACGCCGTTTACCCCGACTATCATTATCACTGCCGGAAACTCTATCTCAAACCTGTCGTAGTCAATTATCTCGAGAATTATATCCCTCAGCTCTTGTTTGACGAATTCGGGGTCCTTGAGCTTTTCCTCATGCACGCGCTCTCTCAGCTTTTCAACGATCTCGGAAGACGCAATTACGCCAACGTCGGCAGAAATTAAGGCAAATTCCAGCTCCTCGTAAAACTCATGGGGAAGGTACCCTCCCTTTAAGAGAATGCTAAGTTGCGATGAGAGCGCGTCCCTGGTCTTTTTCAATACGTTGAGGATGCCCGAAAAAAATCCCATAGCCTTGTGCCGCCTTCAAAAATATACTGAAATTTATCTATATATTTTTGCACATATATACATATGTATTTACGCTTATCTGTAGGTCATTGCGCAGACGCGAGGGCGTCGCTCAGCTTGACGGAAACCAATTTGGAGACGCCCTTCTCTTCCATGGTGACGCCGTACAGGGAATCGGCGAGCTCCATGGTGGGCTTTCTGTGCGTTATGACAATGAACTGCGTCTGCCTGCTGAATTCCTTTAGATACCTTGCAAACCTCATTGCGTTGACCTCGTCGAGAGCCGCCTCTATCTCGTCCAGCACGCAGAACGGCATTGGCCTCATCCTGAGGATGGCAAAGAGTATGGCGATTGCGGTGAGCGCCCTCTCCCCGCCCGACAGCAGCGAGATATTCTGCAGTTTCTTTCCCGGCGGTTCGGCAACTATCTCTATGCCCGCGCTCAGCGGATCGTCAGTCTCGCTGTTGTCGAGGATTAGCCTGGCGTTCCCGCCGCCGAAGAGCTCCTTAAAAACCTTCTTAAAGTTTTCGTTTATGTCATCAAAGCCCTTGGTAAAGCGCGCCACCATTTCTTTCGTGAGCTCTTCAATGATCTTTTTTAAGTCCTCCTCTGCCTTGGTGAGATCCTTTATCTGCATGTCGAGCTCGTCGTACCTGGCCTTTAGCGCCTTGTAATCCTCTATGGCGTTGACATTGACGTAACCTAAGCTGTTTATCTGCTTCTTTAACCTGTTTATATCTGTGCCGCTTGCCGAAAAATTAAACTTTTCTAACCTGTACTGCTGCGCCGTCTCGTAGGTGATCTGGTACTCTTCCCAGATCTTGTCCCTCATCAGCTCGAGGTCGTCATCTACTTTCATGAGGTTGTTCTCTTCCCTCAGCCTGTTTTCCGAAATCTTTTGCAAAATTGCCTGAAGTTCCTGCCTCTTCCTGTCGGCTGCGCCGAGGTCGCTCTGCAGCTTGAACTTGAATTCGTCGAGGTTGGAAAGCTTGACCTTTATCTCTTCAAGCTCCTGTTGCACCTCGACTTCAAAGGAAATGCCCTTCATCGCCTCCTCGGCCTGCCTTATGCTCTCGAGGTTCTGGCCTATCAGCCCTTCCGCCGCCCTGATGTCCTTTTCTAACTCCTCAATCTGGGAGCAAATGTCCTTGCCTTTCTCGTCCATCGCGGCTATCTCGGCGTACAGCGAGGCGAGTTTTATTTTTAAATTGGTTACTTGCTCGTGCAGCTTGTCCCTCTCCCTGCGCAGGGCGTCGTACTTTTCCTTCTGCTCCTGCCTTATGCCGGCGGCGTCGCTTCTCTGCCTCGATATTGCCGCCTCGAGCTCGTCGGCCGCGCGAAGCTGGCCCTCAATCCAGGCTATCCTCTCCTCGATCTTCGCACTCTCCTCTCTGAGGACGGAAAGCTCCTTTTCGCCCTCTCTGAGCCTTGAGATGTGCTTTTGTAGCTGCTCGTCGTGCTTTGCCACCTCTATGTCGACGTCGTGAATCCTTTTCTGCAGCTGCTCTGTCTGAGAATACTTTTCCACGCACTCGTTCTCAAGCTCGGCAAGCTTCTGTTTAAGCTGTCCCATTTCCCTTTCGGCGTGCTCGAGCTGGGCTGCTGCCTCATTTATCTCCCTGTCGTAGCCGAGCAGGTTTGAAACCTCGCTCTTTCTGCTTCCGCCCGTCATCGCACCATAGGCGTGGATGATATCGCCGTCAAGCGTCACGATCTTTGCGGAGAAATTTATTTTCCTCGAGAGCACGACGGCGTTGTCAAGGCTGTCGCAGACCAGCGTCTTTCCCAAAAGACCGGTAATGATATTATAATAGGCTTTGTCAAACCTGATTAAGTCGGACGCTACGCCCAAAAAACTCTTGCACCCCGAGGCGATTCTCAAAGTTTCGCCGTTGACGCGCCGCGGCTGAATGGCGTCCATGGGAAGAAAGGTTACCCTGCCCAGCCCGTTTTGCTTGAGGTAGCCGATAAGGTGCTTTGCGTCCTCCTGCGTCCTCGTAACGATGTTCTGCATGGCCTGCCCCAGCGCGACGTCTATCGCTATTTCGAGGTTTTGCGGAACCTGAATGAGCCTCGCCACGACGCCTTCTATCTTCATTTTCAACGCCCTGTCCTTTGCCGCGGCGACCAGCAGCGCCCTTACGCTGTAATTATACCCCTCAAAGTTGTCTTTAACCTGGTTGAGGTAATTTAGTTTGGTCCTCAAGGAAGCTATCTGGTTTTCGCGGGCACGGATACCGCTTTGGCACTCCTTTTGAGCGCCCAACTTCTGGTTATATTCCACAAGCAGGGCATTTTTTTGCTCAATAAGGCCCTGTTTTTTTCTGCTGAGCGCCTCGAGTTCGCTCTCTATCGCCTGCTGCTTTGCCTTCTCTCGGCTTGTCTCCTCTTCCATCTCGATAATTCTTTTGCCGACGTCTTGAAGGCGCTGGGAAAGCACGCTCTTTTCGGTCTCGAGCGAGCTTAAGCTGGACTTTATCTCGGAGAGCCTGCTCATCGCCTCGATGAGCTTTCTCTGACTCTCCTCGGCGGCGTCTTCTCCTTCCATTATCTGAGAAATTATATCAAGGTACTTTGTCGAGAGCTGGTCGGCCTCAAGCTGCATGCCCTGATACAATTCCAACTTTAAATCCTTTTCCGCCTTCAACCCCTCTAGCTCTTCCTTCAGCTTTTCCCTCTGCTCGGTGCTCTTTTGGATGTCCGCTCTAAGCAGGCCGTTTTGTTCGCTCAGGCGCTGTACCCTCTCAGAGAGCAGCCTGTACTCTCCCGCCTGCTTCTCCAAAAAAACAGTCATGGAGAGCTGGCTGTTTCTCAAATCGTTTATCTCTTTGTCAATGTTATTCAGCTTTTTAAAGAGCTCCTCGTATTCGCTCGTGGCTTTCTTGTACTCATCAAGCCGCAGCGAGTATTCCTGATTTATGCTCTCAAGCCTCTGCTCTATGGCCTTTTTGGTGGAGCTTGCCGTCTCATAATGGCATATGTAGTGGTTTATTTCCTGAATCTTGAGCTTTTCCTTTAATTCGAGGTATTTTTTTGCCACCTCGGACTGTTCGGCAAGCGGGGAAAGCTGCCTTTCGATTTCGTTCAGGATGTCGTTGAGCCTTATCAGGTTCTCGCGCGTGCGCTGCAGCTTTCTCTCGGTCTCAATTTTTCGCACCTTGAACTTGGAAATGCCGCACGCCTCCTCGAAGACGCCCCTCCTATCCTCGGGCTTGGCGCTCAAAATCTCGTCAATTCTGCCCTGACCTATTATGGAATAGCCTTCCCTGCCGATGCCGCAGTCCCGCAGAAGGTCCTGAATGTCCCTTAACCTGCACGCCTGCCTGTTCATGCAGTATTCGCTTTCGCCCGAGCGGAAGAGCTTTCTCGAGATGACCACCTCGTCGTAGTCGAGGGGGAAAATCCTTGAAGTGTTGTCAAAAAAAAGTGACACCTCGCAATAGGAAAGGGATTTCCTGTTCTCGGTGCCGTTGAAGATGACGTCCATCATCTGAGTGCCGCGGAGAAGCTTGGCGCTCTGCTCGCCCAGGACCCACCTTATGGAGTCGGCAACGTTGCTCTTCCCACAGCCGTTAGGGCCGACGATGCCCGTTATTCCGCCGTTGAAATTTATCTCTATCTTGTCGGCAAATGATTTGAAACCGAATATCTCAAGCTTTTTAAAATTCAAGTTGCACTCCTGTTAGAGAAATTTTCTTAAAGGGCCTGGGCTCTAATTTTGGCGCTTCTCATGAAAAAGGGCGTTTTTCGCCGCAAGCTGCTCCGCCTTTTTCTTGCTCGGCGCCGTGGCGGGTTCGTATTGCCTTCCCCCTACTACCGCGGAGACGGTAAACTGCGGCGAATGTTTTTTCCCTTCCCTCTTTATAGTGACGTACTTGACCTTTTTGCCATACCTCTTCTGGCTTAGGTGCTCAAGATATGACTTGGGGTCGAGGTCGCCCTTTGGCGCTTTTAGCTGAGGGGCGAGCGCCATCCTTATGAACCTGGCGGCGCTCTTTATCCCGCCGTCGAGGTATATCGCCCCCACGATGGACTCGAACAGATCGGCCTTGACGTTCTCGCTCAGCGCGCCCGACTTCCTCTCCCCCGCGCCGAACAGCATAAACCCCACAAGGCCAAGCCTCTTTACCGCTTCGCTGGCGGGAGCGGCGGAGACTATCTCAGCCCTCTTCCTCGTGAGCTCTCCCTCTTTTAAGTCGGGGTATTTCTTATAAAGGTATTCGGCGATGAAAAAATTGAGCACGCTGTCTCCAAGAAACTCCAGCCGCTCGTTGCTGGGCACGTGGCACTCGTTTGAGTAAGAAGCATGCGTAAATGCCTGCCTCAGCAGGTTTTTATCCTTAAACGTGTAGCGTATGCGCTTTTCGACCTCGGTTACCTCAAAGAGCATTAGGCTTCCGTATCATGCCCGCTTGCCGTTTGCTCGGCCACATGGTCTGAGATTTGCCGTATGAGGTTGGCCTCTGCCATTCTCTTGACCTGCAAAATAGAGGCGCAGATGGCCTTTGCCTTGGAGGAGCCGTGGGATTTTACCACGAGCTTCTTCACGCCCAAAAACGGAGCGCCCCCCATGTTGTTGTAGTCCAGCCTCCTCATAAGGCTCTTTAAGGTATCCTTTATGAGCAGGGCGCCCAGCTTTGCCCTAAAGCCCCTGATGCTCTCCTTCAACGCCTTCAGAATGAATATCGTCGCGCCTTCGTGTGATTTTAACGCAATGTTGCCGGCAAAGCCATCGGTCACAAGCACATCGTAGTCGCCTGAAAGGCAGTCCCTCGCCTCCATGTTTCCGACGAAATTTATGCCGGGGGCAGTTGAGAGCAGCTTAAACGCCTCTTTATTGAGCTCGTTCCCCTTCTTGTTCTCCACCCCGTTTGAGAGCAGCGCCACCTTTGGCTGATTTATGCCCTTTACGTGCTTCATGTAGGCGCTCCCCATTGTGGCAAAATCCATGAGGTTCTGAGGCTTGCAGTCCACGTTGGCGCCGCAGTCAATGAGCAGCACCTCGCCGCCCTCGAACGTGGGAAGAAGGGGCGCCAGCGCCGGCCTCGAGATGCCCTTTATCCTGCCGAGCAAAAACATGGAGCCGGCGAGAACAGCGCCGGTGCTGCCCGCGGAAACCATGCCCAAGCAATCCTCCCGCTCCTTGAGCGCGTTTAAGGCAGCGACCAGCGAGGAGTTCTTCTTGGACCTTATCGCCGCGGTGGGCACGTCGTCGTTGGTTATGACTTCGGGGGCGTTAATTATCTCCACCCTCGACATGTCGCAGCCCAAAAGCTCGAGCTCCCTCTTTATCTCATCCTCTTTTCCGGTGAGCACCAAAGAAATGGGCTTTTCGCAATTGAGCGCCATGACGGCACCTTTTAAGATTTCCGTCGGCGCGTAATCTCCGCCATAGACATCTAAAACGATTTTCATCATCATTCTCCTGTGAATTGCACTTTGCAAAATGCCTAACAATACAACCATTATATAATAAATGGCGTAACGTTGCAAACATATACCGCGCTAAGCCTCGCCCTTTTTCCGCCTGAACTGTCCCTTGCAGCTGTCCGACCACGCTATCATTTCTCTGGCATGAAGCAGTGCATGAGAACTTAAATCCTTAGCACCGATCAGGCGCGCCACTTCAGAAGCCTTTTCCCCTCCTGAGAGTTTGGTTATGAAGGTCTGCGTGGAACCGCCCGCTTCCCTCTTTTCTATGAGAAAGCTAACATCTGCCATGGCCGCTATCTGCGGCAGGTGCGTAATTGCGATTATCTGGTGGCGCTGCGAGATGGCGGCAAATTTTTTGGCCACGGCGGTGGCGGTGTCCCCCGATATGCCTGTATCTATCTCGTCGAAGATGAGCGTATCAATGTCGTCTGTGTCGGAGATAATGCTCTTTATGGCGAGCATAAACCTGCTCATCTCGCCACCGCTTATTATCCTGGCAAGGGGCTTTAAGGGCTCGCCCTTGTTGGTCGAGATAAAGAATTCAGCCCTGTCCATGCCGGAAGAAGTTATCATCTTCGCCACTTCCCCGCGCGAGGGGAACTCATCAAAGCATACCTCGAAGGAACATCCCTTCATGCTTAGCTCGGAGAGGTTGTCAAGCACCTCTTTTTTAAACCTTTCCGCCGCCTCCTTCCTCTTTTGGGAGAGCTGCGCCGAGAGCTCGTACAGCCTGCCCTCAAGCAGCGTTTTTTTGCCCTCGAGCTCCTCTATGTACTGCCTGCTGTTCTCTATCCTGTCAAGCTCAGCCTTTATCTTTTCAAGGTATCCGTGTATCTCGCTTATCGTGCGGCCGTATTTTCTCTTTAGGTTCTTGATAAGGTCGAGGCGCTTTTCCACCCTCTCAGCCTCGGCAGGGTCGTATTCGAGATTGTAGAGGTAGTCGTTTACCGTCGCCTCTATGTCCTCAATCTCGATAGCGGCAGACTCCAGTCTTTCGGCAATTGGCGCAAGGCTGTTATCGTACCTCGAGCACTTATAGACGATGCCTTTGGCGGCGGAAATCAGCGAGCTTATCCCGCCGTCGCCCTTGAGGAAGCCGAGTGCCTGCTTGAGCTCGTCGGAAATCCTTTCGACGTTGTTCAGCCTGCCCTGAATTCTCTGCAGCTCCGCCTCTTCCTCTTCCGAAAGCGCCGCCCTCTCTATCTCCTCTATTTGGAACCTGTACAGCTCGCACAGCCTGTCCCTGTCCTCCGACGGCGCGCTCTCCTTAAGCTGCCGCACGGCTTCCCTGTACTGCTCATAGGCCTTACTCAGCTCCGCCATTTGGGGCAAGTTCCCTATTCCCCCGTAGCCGTCGAGGAATTTAAGGTGCGTAGAGGGCTTTAAGAGGGAGATATGCTCTGCCTGGCTGTAAATGTCTATTATCCGCCCCGCTAAATCCCTCAGCATGGAGAGGGTTATGGTCCTGCCGTTTAACTGTATCGTACCCCTGCCGTCTGTTCCCAGGGTGCGGTAGATTATCACGAGGTTGTCCTCAAAACCCATGCCCTCGAGGAATTTAAGCGTCTCGGCGTCCCCGCTGACGTCGAACACCGCCTCGACAGACATGGCAGCCTCGCCCGAGCGGATTAGCGATTTGTCCCCTTTAGAGCCCAGCGCGAAGGAGAGCGAATCGAGGATTATTGACTTACCCGCGCCCGTCTCGCCGCTCAAGGTATTGAGCCCCCTGCCGAACTCTATCCTCAAGTGGGTTATGAGGGCAACGTTTTTTATGTCCAGACTCAAAAGCATAAGCTACTCTTATCTTTGGAGCAAAATTTACGGATTATCGGTCAGGTTTTTTAGTGCATCATGGCGCGGAGGGAGGCTACCACTTCCTGCACCTTTTTGGCGGACTTTACCACGACGAGCAGCGTGTCGTCTCCCGCGATGCTGCCGAGCACGAAATCGATGTTCAGCTTGTCTATCACCATGGCCGCGGCGTTTGCGCTGCCCGAAAGCGTCTTTATCACGATGAGGTTGCCTGCGTTTTCAATGGAGATTACCGATTCGCGCAGGATGTTGATGAGCTTGGTGTTGACGTTTGCCTTGGCGCTGTCGCCAAGGTAGGCATATTTGTATTTGCCGTTTTCCAGAATCTTTGTCAGCCCTAGCTCCTTGATGTCGCGGGACACTGTAGCCTGCGTAACGTTATAGCCGTGGCTCTTGAGCTGCTCCACAAGCTCTTCTTGCGTCTCGATGGAGGTTTTGGCGATAAGCTCCAGGATTTTGGACTGCCTCACGCTCGATTGCCTTGAGGGTTTAATCATGGTGCGCCCTGCTCCATTTGCTCAATTTGTTTCTGAGTTTATGGTAAAAATTGCTCTTGCCGAAGCGAATGAACTTTGGCGAAAGTGAGGATTTGCTCATCGAAAGGCTCTGGCCCTGGCAAAGGCAAAACTTGTTGTAACCGTCGAAGGAAACGCACACCCTGGCGCTCTCCCCCGCCACCTTTACGGTTATGACCTCCTCGTCTGATAGCACCAGCGGGCGAAAATGTAGCGTGTGCGGGCAAATGGCGGTAATCAGCGTCGCCGAGATCGCAGGGCTCAGGATAGGGCCGCCCGCTGAGAGCGAGTAAGCCGTCGAGCCCGTGGGAGTGGAGACTATCACTCCGTCGGCGTCTATCATGTCGATGAGAGCGCCGTCGAAATAGACCTCAAACTCAACCAGCTTTTTCTGCGCCACGAAAGTGGAATCCCTGAGAAAGACTATGTCGTTTAAGGAAAAATAGCGTTGGCCCTCGTACTCTGCCTCGAGCATGGCGCGACTTTCTATATTGTAGTTGCCGCCTAAAAGATCGCCCATCGCCCGCTCGAGGTCGTCGTCCTCGACCTCGGTGAGAAAGCCCAGATACCCAAGGTTAATTCCGAGTATGGGTACTTCCGCCTTTGCAGCCATACCGCATACGCCCAGGATAGTGCCGTCGCCGCCCACGACAATCAATATGTCAGCGCCCTCAAAGGGCGACTCTCCCAACGTTTTATCACACAACGAGACGGCGCAGCCCGCCTGCTTAAGCAGGGCGGACAGCTTGCTTGTCAGCGCCAGGTCCTTGTCTTTGGCCTCGTTGGCGTAAATGGCAACATTCATACAATTCATTATACATTATTGAAGATAATTATACAAGTTTTTCCCAAATAAAAAAACCGTAAACCCTTACGGGTTTACACGCTCGTGTCAAAGCGTTATAAAATGCGCACGCTTTGGTTTAAATCGCCAAAATACGATGAAGTATCGCCTCTTCGAGAGACGTCGCTTTGAAACTTGCTTACAAGGCCTGTTTTAGCTTGAACAAAATCCTCTCCGCCACTCCCTCCGCGGAAAGCCCAAGGCTTTCAAGCAGTTCCTCGCAACTTCCAAAGGTGATGTAGCGGTCGGGAAGGCACAAGGGGTAAAGATTAAGCGAAAGTCCCTTTTGGCTGGCGTAGCCGCACAGCGCGCCGTAAAGCCCGCCCGTGGGAGGGCACTGCTCGAGCACAAAGCAAGTCCCCTTCAGGGATTGCAGCAAGCCCACGTCGAAAGGCTTTATAAAAGCTGCGTTTATTATCCCAATGTCGAGCCCTTTCTCCATCAAAATCTCCCTCGCCCTGCGCGCCACGCCAAGCATCCTGCCCCCGTAGGCGATTATGTTAACGCCGCCCGCCTCATGAAGCACCTCCCATTTGCCCGAAATGATTTCTTCGTGAACATCGAACTCGCCGAAATACTCATTTTCGTAGCGCACGGCGAGGGGATGGCAAAAGCTTTTTGAAAACTCGAGGATGCGGTCTAAATCTGTCAAATCCTTTGGGGTATATATCGTCATGTTTGGAAGGCAGGACAGGTACGCCACGTCGAATATGCCGTGGTGGGTCTCGCCGTCCCTTCCCACAAGCCCCGCCCTGTCAACGAGCAGCGTCACGGGAAGG
>JAAYQN010000045.1 GCA_012519285.1 Clostridiales bacterium | reverse complement strand
TATCAGGCTTTTACTCTGTTCTTTTTGCTTTTTCCCATTTCTTTAAACAATTATTCCAAAAGAATATACTTATATCGAAAAAGGCGGCTTAGATCTATATCTAAATCGCCTTTTTCTTCTCTCTGAACCGCTCAAAAAGAGCGGTTTTTGCTTGCTTTTATTCAGGCTGTGCTATCCTCTCCATTTCATCTTGAGAATTTTAAATTTTCTTAAAAATATAATTTTCTGTCTGCGCCTGTATCCAGATATCAGCTGCCGTGGGAACGTCCGGCTGTGAAGCTACTATCTTTACCCTCATAAACCTGCCGAACAGGTAGGGGGAGGACGCCATGAGCTCCCCGGGATTTACGGTATACGCCTGCAAATCGTCCATAAACTGCTCCCCGTCGGGGCTTATCTGAATGTTGAACGCAAAGGGATGATCTCCCGTATTCTTGACAAAAAAGGTCAAGGTCGCCGAAGATGAGGCATCATATACGGGAGAATACCTTACCAGCTGGAAGCTCGGCGAAAAAGAATATCTTCTTTCCGAAAAGATGTTACTTACCACATGCTTATCCCCGCCCTCCTGCCCTTCAGCGAATCTTAGGCGAAGGTAAGGGGCCTCCCTTACGAGCAAGCTGCCGGGCGACTTTGTCTCGAGGGTAACGCCAAGAAAGTCCTCACAGTTCTCGAGCGCCGGGAGCGCGTTCAAGGCAAGGCCGTCCTCAGAAGCGTAGGAGCTTGCAAAGGGAGCCTTCTCCGTCTTGGGGCGAGTGCGCCACGTAACCTCACGCCCTTCAAATTGCGAAAGGTTCCTGAAGGCGCGAACAGCCTTAAGGTTGCCTTTTATGGGGGATAAGTATATGGTAGCATTCTTAGGCTCCATCCCTTTTGGGATGGCGCTCAACGGAAACTGCAAGAGCGTCCTGCATTGGCCGCACCCGTAGTTGAAAAAGTCATCCAAAGAAATCTTCAAGCCCGCGTCAATTGGAAACCTTACTTCAGGGCAGCACGAGCACACCGTCGCCGCCTGGCACGCGGGGATTACCATCGTATTTTCTGTATTCATTCTCCGCACTTTATTACGCCCTTTGAGGGCGCGCCACAATTTACCGCCCGCAAAAAGCCGGCGATCCAAAAAGCCGCAAAGGCTTTTACTATTAATATATTCGCGCGGAAAAATACTGACACTTTCCAAAAAGGAAAAGGCTGCATGCCAAGGCAAGTATGCGGACCGCGTCAAATGCGGAGACTAACTTTGAGGCTTATGCCCTATTTCCGCTTTCTTTTGCGCGTTGATCTTGAAATCCTCAGTATAGGCCTCGGCCTCATCCTCGGTGTCTACGACGGGGTAAATCAGCCCCGTGTACTCGGTGGCGGAAACAATGCTGTTGGAATAAAACGCTTCCTGGGTATAATTCCTTTTCTTATCCTTATCCATGACATCCACTCCCGCTCGTTTATTGTCAAGGCGGCAAGCGCCGCCTTTAAATAATAATATGGACAATATCGGCTGTAGTTATACGGGAAAGGCAGCTTCTTCGCGGCTTATAAAATGGCAATTCAATAGGTTATTTGAACGAGCCCTTCCCGCGGCCTTTGGGAAGGACGGCATGCCCGCAGCTTTCTTCACATTCAAGGTCATCGTACCTTTCGCCCTTTGCGCTGAGGATTACCTTCTCCTCGTGCTCGCATTCCTTCCGGGCGAGCGCGTTTTTCAGCCCGCCCAGCGCCTCAAACGGCGAAAACAGCTTTGCCCTGTCCTGCCTATTCACTGTTGTGCCCTCCTATCAGCGTGTTTCTTATCCTGGCGGTGGCGCCTTCAAGAAGGTCGGCGGCCCTTATAAGCGCGTTTTTGCCGTATTTTTGGTGAATCTGTATTGCGGCAAGCTCCCTCCTCCTCTCCCTCTCGAGCCACGTGGGGTCGGTGAAAAGGTCGTACCTCTCGCAGCGCTGACTGGCAACGTTTGAAAACGCTATCCCAAGTCGCCTTATCGCCTGCCCGCGCTGCGCAACCTTATCGAGACAGCCCATGGCATAAGGCAAAATCAAGGCCGAGAGGTTGGTGGCAATGGGCATCCTCACGTGCCCCTTGGAAGGAGGGATGACATCCTTTGAATAGCCGACATATACGTTGACGCTGTCAGTCACCAGTTCGTAGCGCATGAGCTCGTATGAGAGGCTTCTCACCATCTCCTCCATCACTATCCTCGCCTTCTCGAAAGGGTAATCCTCAAAGAGTATCTGGGAAGTGGACACCGACCTGCTTTTGCCCTTGTAATTTTTGATGTCCCCTATGGTGCAGCTCTCCCTGCCCCACGCGTGGTCTATCAAAAGTTCGGCATCTATTCCGAATTCCCTGTAAAGCAGCTCGGGCGGGTAATGCGCCACGCCGTACATGTCGAAGATTCCCCTCTTATAAAGGCGCCTCGCCGTGCCGTGGGCCACCTGCCAGAAATCGGTTATGGGCACGTGGCGCCACAGCATCTTTTTGTAAAGCCCCTCGTTTAAGTATCCGATGTTGTCCTTTGATTTTTTGGAAGTGATGTCGAGCGCCACCTTGGCAAGATACAGGTTTGTGCCTATTCCGGCGGCCGCGGGGATGCCCTTTTTGTCGGCGATCTCCGCGAGCAGCATTTTTGCCAGCTCAAGGGGCGTCTTTTTGTAAATCTTAAGGTAATCGGTGGCGTCTATGAAAGATTCGTCAATGGAATAGGGATGTATGTCGTCCTTGTCGATGTATTTGAGGTAAATCGAGTGGATGTCAGCTGCGTATTCGATGTACTTTCTCATCCGCGGCATGGCGACGATGTAATCTATACCCTTGGGTATCTCAAAGAGGCGGCACCTGTTTTTTACGCCGAGCGACTTCATCTTGGGGGTAACCGCGAGGCAGATCGCTCCCCTTCCCCTTTCGGGGTTTGCCACTACGAGGTTGGTCTGAAAGGGATTTAACCCCCGCTCGGCGCACTCCACCGAGGCGAAGAAACTCTTCATGTCAATGCAGAAATACATCCTTTCCCTTTGCATTTTTCCCGCTCCCTGCCTTTTTAGAAAAAACAAATGTTCGGACTTATATTATACACCGCCGAACATTTGTTTGTCAATCGATTTTCGCCAAAAACGTATATTTAAATTTATGAAGGCTATAATTTTAAAGAGGGAAGGTATGAAGATATTGTTAACCACGGCATTATTTGTGTTTGCGGTGTTAAACTGCGTATTTCATTACTGCGCGTTTGCGATAAGCGGAGAGGAGGACGAGAGGGAGAAGAGGGGAAGATAGCCTTTAATCTCTCATCCATTTTCGCAGGTTGCCGGAATTTAGGTAATCCTCGTTTATAAGCTCTTTCAGCTTTTCCAAAAAGACCTGCCTGCCTTGCGCAGCGGCGGCCTCCTTGGCAAACTCAAACAGCATGTCGCAATGCGCCTTGGCCGAGAGGTTTTTGCTGTGGGCGCCCATTTTTTTATAAAACTGCGAGAGCAGGTAAAAGAGCTGATATGGCGAAAACGCCCCAAGCAGATATTCGACGCTCTCTTTAAACCTGCCGCTGTTGTAGTAGAGGTTGAGCATGTTCTCAACTTCCTTAAGCTCGAGAATATCGTCAAAGCTGAGCCACTTGGAGCTGAATATTTCGTATGGGGCGCTCTCTTGGACGACGTAGTTATCCCTCATCCGCTCTATGCCAGAGCCCTTCAATATCTTAAGAAAGCCGAGCTGCAGGTAATGGGGCCTTAGCGCCATCAGCCTGTCAAATCCGCTTTTAAAGCTTGCGAGGTCCTCGAAGGGAAGGCCGGCGATCAAGTCTACGTGTATGTGGATGTTGTCCATTTCGATTAGCCTCTTGATATTCTCCTCTGCCCTTTCAAGGTCAAAGCGCCTGTTAACGCTCATCAAGGCCTGCTCGTTAAAGGACTGGATGCCTATCTCAAATTGAAAGAGCCCTCTCGGAGCTTCCCTCAAGATCTCAAACAGCTGCCCGTCAAACAGTTCCGGCGTCATCTCGAAATGAAAGTTGGTGCCGCTGCCACCGTATCTTTCAATCAGATAGCCGAAAATTTTTGCGGCCCTTTTCATATCGTAGTTGAAGGTGCGGTCCGCAAACTTTATCTGGCGGGGGGAATATTTCATAATAAAATCGATGTCCGAGAAGACCCTGCCTAAGGAAAATGCCCTCACCCCCGAGCTTTTCGCCGACATGCAGTAGCTGCAGCTAAAGGGGCAACCCCTTGAGGTTTCCATGTATAAGATTCTGTCCTTTCCCATTGAGCAGTATTCCTCGTCAAAGGGAGAGGCTATCCGTTCCAAGTTTTCGACAAACCCCGCCTCTATGACTTTCGGCAGCCTGTCTTTCCCCTCTTCGATTTCCCTCAAGATATCCTTAAAGACCAAGTCCCCCTCCCCCCTCACGATGTAGTCGCAAAGGTGTGAAAGCTCGGGCAGTGCCTCATACCCTCCCAGGATTATCTTGGTGCGCGGCATGAGCGTCCTGATTTCGGCGAGCAGGCTCTTTAAGTATTCGATGTTGAAGATGTAGCAAGATACCGCCACCGCGTCGGGCCGCCTTCGATACAGCTCAGCCAAGACATCGAAAGGCCTTATGTTGACGTTCGTCTCCATAATCTCGACCTCAAAGCCCCGGCTATTGGCCTTTAGATACCTCGGCGCCAGCAGCGTATGAATATACCTCGAACTGACGCTCAAAATCACCGTCTTCATCGAGATTATTTTACTATATATTGAAGATAATTATAACCTTTTTGGGTAAAGAGTTGGGGGTATGAGTTGAAAAGAAAATAGGCAGCTTTTATGAAAAAAAGATATTAGTGTCGGGTACTTTAGCAAAAAAGACACCGTTTTCACGGTGTTTTCTTGGTGGGAGCTATAGGGATCGAACCTATGACCCCCTGCTTGGTTCGGCATCCTTTCTCCCGTTTCGTTGTCGTATAAAAAGCTATTCACTTTAGACTGATTTTTTCATATTTGACAGG
>JAAYQN010000044.1 GCA_012519285.1 Clostridiales bacterium | reverse complement strand
GTGACAAACTTATTATACAAAGAAAAAGTTTCACTATGAATCTTTTTTATCCGTTGCACTTCATTTTACAATCTTCTGGATATTATCTTTCCTCGCAAAATATAAATATTACTATGAGGTGTATGGAAAAATGAAGAGGGTGTTTAAAATCGTGGCGATGGCATTGGTGCCTGTGTATATCGCGGTGTTTTTGATATTTATTCTTCCGAAGTCGCACTCGCAACAGCAGCTAAAGGCCGAGACGGAGATAATTCAGCTGTGGCACGTGGATATGTTCGAGGGGGGGAGCGGCTCCCGGGGGGATTTTCTCATGAGGAGGGCGGTGGAGTACGAAAAGCAGCTCAAAGGAAAATACATACTCGTAAAGTCCTTAACTTATGAGCAGCTGCTTGGCAACCTTGCCGAGGGCCTTAAAGCTGACATATACTCCTTCGGGGTAGGGCTTGCCGGTGACCTTCTGCCCCAGCTGTGCGCCTTTTCCGGCCGCATTGCCATATACGACAACCTGCTCCAGTCGGGCGTGGTCGAGGATAAGGTGTTCGGGGTGCCATGGTGCGCGGGAAGCTACGTAATAATTGGCCTTTCGGAGCTCCTTCCCCAGGGCGCCGATTTTTCAAAGCTGCTGTTCAGTTCGGCGCGCCAGAAGGGCAAATACCAGCTAAAGTCCGCCGCCGTCGGCTACGCGCGCTTCAACAACCCATTGTTTGCCGCCTTTGCTTCGGACGAGAGTTTGAGGCTTTCCCAAAACTCCATCGACGAGGCCGCCGAGCTTTCCCAATACGATGCCTTTTCAAAGTTTGCCTCAAAAAACCACAGCGTTTTCCTGCTCGGCACCCAGCGGGACGCCGTCAGGATATCGCAGAGGGAAGACGCGGCGGACTTTTCCATGCAGCCGCTGGTGGGCTTTACCGACCTTATTTGCTATCTTGGAATATCAAAGGATACCAAGAGCCTCAGCCTCTGCAACGGCTTCATAGAGTTTGTCTTAAGCCCGAAGTCGCAGTATAAGCTCTCCTCTTTAAACATGTTCTCGGTCAACACCGTGGGGCTGTACACCGAGGGAATAATGAAGAGAATAGAGGACAACATGCAAAATCTAAAGACCATAAACGCTTTCACCTCCAAGGAGATACTGCTCGAGCAGCGGCTGCTTTGCCAGAAGGCCCTAAAGGGCGACGCTGAGAGCGCCCAAAAATTATCTCAATTGCTGTACTTATGATTTGAGGTTTTATGGGAATTGGGGTAAAATATATGCACACGGCAAAAGAGCTTGAGGCGCTGGGCTGCCGCGTTTACCTGAGCGAGCCCCTGTCGCGCCATACCACCTTCGGGACGGGCGGGCCATGCGACATCCTCTGCGAGTGTGCCGACATGGAGAGCGCGAGGGGAGCATACCTGTACCTCTACCGAAGCGGAATACCCTTCGAGGTGGTGGGGCGGGGTTCCAACGTGCTCGTGTCCGACAGCGGCTTTAGGGGCGTCATCCTCAAATTTTACGGCGACAGCCATATTAAAACGTTCGGCGAGGATATAATATACTGCAGCGGGGGCATAAGCGCCAAGAAAGCCGCCGCCTTTGCCATGGAAAAGGGGCTGAGCGGGTTTGAGTTTGCGGGCTCCATCCCGGGAAGCGTGGGCGGGCACGTCGCAATGAACGCCGGCTGCTTCGGCAGCGAGATGAAGGACATTGTAGAGGCCGTCGGGGGCTTTATCGAGGGTGAAGAGGTTGAGCTCTCCCCCGGCCAGTGCGGGTTTTCCCACCGGGAGAGCGTTTTTTTGAAGAAAAAGGGCATAATATTATGGGCAAAATTTAAGCTCGAGCACAGCGACAGGGAAAGCTGCCTCAAAAAATTCAAGGAGATAACGGCGAAAAAGAGGCATGCCCAGCCCCTGGAATTTCCCAGCTGCGGCAGCGTTTTCAAGAGAAAGGAAGGGGTAATCCCCGCAAAGCTTATCGAAGAGGCGGGGCTAAAAGGCCTTAAGGTAGGGGGTGCTGAGGTTTCGACGAAGCACAGCGGGTTTATCGTAAACAGGGGCGGCGCCACCTCGAGGGACGTTCGCGAGCTGATAAGCAGGATAAAGCGGGAAATCTATGACAGGTACGCCGTATGGCTCGAGGAGGAGATCAGGTACATAGGGCAATTTTAACATCGGGAGCTTGAAATGGTTTTATTCGGCGACTATCACACGCACACGAAGTTCAGCCACGGCAAGGGTACGGTAGAGGAAAACGCGAGGACCGCAAGGGAAATGGGACTTAAGCAGATCGCCATAACCGACCACGGGCTGGGACACATCGCCTTCGGGCTGAGAAAGTGCAAGCTGCCCCACCTTGCGAGGGAAATCAAGGAAGCGTCTGAAAAATACGGCATAAAAATATACAAGGGCGTCGAGGCAAACATAATAGGGCTCGACGGTCAGATAGACATCCCGCTCGATTACATGGACAGCTTTGACATAATACTGTGCGGCTTTCACAAGTTTGTGTGGCCAAACACCGTAAACGATTTCTTCAATTTTTTCTTGCCAAATTTTTTCTTGGATTTATTTAACATTCAATCCTCTTCGAAAAGGGTGGAGCTCAACACAGCGGCGATAATCAACAACATAAAAAGGTTTCCGGTGGACGTGCTCACCCACATAAACTATGGGCTGAAGGTAGACTGCCGCAGGGTGGCCAAGGCCTGCGCCGAGCACGGCACCTTCATCGAAATAAACGGCAAGCGCACATCCTATACCGACGCCGAGATGATGGATATGCTGGACACCGGCGTCAAGTTCATAATAAACTCTGACGCGCACTCCCCCTCAAGGGTGGGGGACGTGAGGATATGCCTTGAGCTGATAAAAAGGGTGAATATCCCGCGCGAGCGGATAGTAAACCTGGAAGGAGAGCCCCAGTGGCGCTCGCGCAGGGAAAGGAAAAAGAGATGGTGAGAATGTCCTTTTCGATAAGGGTAAAGGCGGAGCTCATCGGCAGGTTGTCCGACTCGTGCTGCCAGATGGCAGAGCTTTCTGCCATCACACATACGGGGGGCAGCCTGAGCATATCGAGCAGGGGCCTCTCCGCCGAGGTGACCACCTCGAGCGCACTTCTCGCCGAAAGAGTAGCCAGCCTTTTCGAGGCGCTCTACGGCGTAAAGGGGGAGGTCTATTCCGAGCAAAAGAGCAGCCTTAAGAAAAACGTGCTCTACACCGTAAAGGTTCCCGAGCTGTCCGAGCGGATACTTTTAGAGCTCGGCATAATATCCTTCGACGGCTCTAATCACAGGCAGATAGTGGAAGGGATAGACCCCTACCTCGCGGAGCAGGGCTGCTGCAAGGTAAGCTACCTCGCGGGCGCCTTCCTCGCGTGCGGCAGCGTCTCCGTGCCCGAGGCGGCGAAAGGGAAAAACCTGGGCTACCACCTCGGCTTTTCGCTGTCAAACGAAAAGATGGCACAAGACGTGCGACAGCTTCTTTCGCACTTTAACATAGCGGCAAAGATTGCGAGGAAAAAGAGCGGCTTTACGGTCTATCTGAAAGAGGGCGAGGGTATAGCGGATTTCCTGGCGCTGGTGGGAGCTTCAAAGTGCGTTTTGGAGCTTCAGGAGATAATGGTCGAGCGCGAGGTGAAAAACAACACCAACAGGCAGACCAACTGCATACTCGCCAACATCGACAGGTCGGTCTCCGCGGCGGTGCGGCAGATAGAGGCCATCAACCTGATAGACAAAAAAATCGGGCTGAATTCCCTTCCCCAAAGCCTCTCATATGTGGCGAGGCTGCGGCGGCAGCACCCCGACCTCTCGCTCGAGGCCATAGCCTCTTTGAGCGGGGGCAAGCTCACCAAGAGCGGCATAAACCATAGGATGAGAAAGATAATAGACATAGCGAGAACGCTTGAGCAGGATAGCAAATGAAACCTTTTGTGCACCTTCACCTTCATACCGAATACAGCCTGCTTGACGGGGCGGCGAGAATTGACAAGCTCTTCGACTACTGCAGGCAAAAGAACATGCCCGCCGTGGCCATAACTGACCACGGCGTGATGTACGGCGCCATAGAGTTCTTTAGCAAGGCTAAGGAGAGCGGGGTAAAGCCCATCATAGGCTGCGAGCTCTACGTGTGCGAGAACATGCGCGACAAGGCCTCAAAGCAGGAGCTCGACCATGCGGTGCTGCTGGCAAAGGATTATGAGGGCTATCGCAACCTGGTCAAACTCGATTCCCTCGCCTTCGTTGAGGGCTTTTACTACAGACCGAGAATTGACCTTGAGTTGTTAAGGGAACATTCAAAAGGGCTGATTTGCCTTTCGGGTTGCCTCGCCGGCGGGGTACCCAGGCTGCTCCTTGCCGGCGACTATCAAGACGCAAGGAAGCTGGCTTTAAGGTATAAAGAGATATTTGAGGAGGGCGATTACTACATAGAACTTCAGGACCACGGGCTCAAGGAGCAGCGCTACGTAAACCCGCTGCTTGAAAAGCTCGCCGGGGAAATCGGCGTAAAAACGGTGGCGACCAACGACGTGCACTACCTTGCGAGGGAAGACGCAGAGATGCACGACGTGCTCCTGTGCATTCAGACGGGCAAAACGCTCGACGACCCCGCGCGGATGAGGTTTGAGACCGACCAGTTCTACTTAAAAGACTACGACGAGATGCTGCGGCAATTCCCCGACAACGAGAAGGCGCTGGATGCCACGCTGGAGATAGCCGAAAAGTGCGACGTCGAGATTGAGTTCAAGATGCCCCTTATCCCAAACTACGTGCCCGAAAACGGCATGACGCCCAGGGAATTTCTAAGGCAGCTCATTGAAGAGGGATTAAAGAAAAGGTACGATACAATAACGCCCGAGATAAGGGAAAGGGCGGATTACGAGCTGTCGGTCATAGATTCCATGGGCTTCAACGAATACTACCTTATAGTCTGGGATTTTATCAGCTACGCAAAAAACAAGGGAATTCCCGTTGGGCCGGGCAGGGGCAGCGGCGTGGGCAGCATAGTGGCGTACGCCATAGGGATAACCAACGTGGAGCCGCTGAGGTTTAACCTGCTCTTTGAGCGCTTCCTGAATCCCGAGAGAATGTCCATGCCCGACTTCGACATAGACTTTTGCTTTGAGAGGCGGGGCGAGGTCATAGACTACGTGGTGAAAAAGTACGGCGAGGACAAGGTGGCGCAAATCGTAACCTTCGGCACCATGGCCGCAAAAGCCGCCGTAAAGGACGTCGCCAGGGTGTACAAGATCCCTTATTCCGAGGTGGACAAGGTCACAAAGCTGATGCCCGGCGGCAAAATCAGCCTAAAAAAGGTTTTCGGCATCGAAAACGGCGGTGAGGACGCTCTCTTTATCCCTGAACTTAAGCAGCTTTACGAAAACGACCCCAACATAAAGCGCTGCGTGGACATGGCGATAAGGATAGAGGGCATGCCGAGGAACACCTCCATGCACGCCGCGGGAGTGGTAATATGCAAGGAAGTGATCTCCGACTATGTCCCCCTGCAGAGGAACGGACCTGACATCACCACGCAGTTTACCATGGTCGAGGTTGAGCAGCTGGGCCTTTTAAAGATGGACTTTTTGGGCCTCAAGACCCTCACCGACATCAGAAAGGCCACCGACTACGTGTACGAGAGCAAGGGGATTAAGCTTGATTTCGACAAGATGGGCTTTGAGGACAAGGGCGTATACGAGCTCATCGGCGAGGGCGACACCGATGCCGTGTTCCAGCTCGAGAGCGCGGGCATGAAGCGGTTCATGCGCGAGCTAAAGCCCACCTGCCTCGAGGACATAATAGCCGGGATCTCCCTCTACCGCCCCGGGCCGATGGAAAGCATCCCCAAATACATAAAGGGGAAGAACAAACCCGACAAGGTCACCTACAAGCATGAAAAGCTCAAGCAGTTCCTCGAGGTTACCTACGGCTGCATAGTATATCAGGAACAGGTAATGCAGATAACTCAGGCGCTGGCGGGCTTCTCGCTCGGGCAGGCGGACATTGTGAGGCGCGCCATGGGCAAGAAGAAGATAGAGGAGATGAAGAGGCAGCGGGACATCTTCGTCTACGGCAGCGAGGACGGCAGCGTGGAGGGCGCGGTAAAGCGTGGAGTTCCCGAACAGGTTGCCATCGAGATATTCGACGAGATGGAAGGCTTTGCAAATTATGCCTTCAACAAGTCCCATGCCGCGGCGTACGCCGTGCTCGCCTATCAGACGGCGTATTTGAAGAGGTATCACCGCGTGGAATTCATCACGGCGGTTTTAAACAACAGGATAACCAGCATCGACGAGATAACCAAGTATATAAACTACGCCGAAAAGTGCGGCATAAAGGTATTCCAGCCCGACGTCAACAAGAGCGACGTCTGCTTTTCTGTGGGAAACGGCGGTATCAGGTTTGGCCTTGCCGCCATAAAGAACTGCGGCGAGAACGCTGTGAGGATGATAGTTCAAGAGCGAGAGCGGGGAGGGCCTTACAGGAGCCTGACTGACTTTTTGGAGAGGATTGACCTCGGTCTCGTCAACAAGAGGCTGCTCGAGAGCTTTATCCTGGGCGGGGCGTTCGACTGTTTCGGGGCAAAGCGCTCCCAGCTCATGGAGGCATACGACATAATACTTGAGAGAATCGCCGCAGACAGGAAGAGGACGGCGGCGGGGCAGTTCAGCCTGTTCGACGCCCTGCTGGGCGAGGCGGAGCCCAAAGATATTTTGCCCGAGATCCCCGAGCTTCCCACAATGCAAAAGCTGTTCGCCGAGCGAGAGGTGCTTGGGGTATACATAACCGGCCATCCCCTCGACGAGTACAGGGATATGTTTAAGGAGGTTACCTTCGACACCTCCATGCTCGCCCAGCTCACCGAGCCCGAGGGCGAGGAAGAGGCGCAGCAGCTCTTTGAGTACAACGACAAGCCCGTCAGGATGGCGGGCATGCTGGGCGAGGTGAGAAAGGTAATCACCAAGGCGGGAAGGGAAATGGCGGTGGCGAGGCTTGAGGACCTGTACGGCACGATAGAGCTCATCTTCTTCTCAAAGAGCTATTCAAAGTGCAGGGAATATTTGGTGGATGACAACGTAGTTTTTGTGAGCGGAAAGCTCAGCATCAGGGAAGACGAGCCGCCAAAGCTGATAGTGGACAGCATAATCTGCCACGAGAGAGCTGAGGCGGCCGAAAGGGCGGCAAAGAATGGTGGCAAGCTTTACCTCAAGCTTTCAGCAAGCCAGATAGACGACGTAAACGAGATATTGTGCGGATACCCCGGGTCCAGCAAGGTGATCGCCAAGATAGACGGCGAGGTGATGCAGTTTGAGAACATCGGTGTGGATTACTGCCCCGCGCTGCACCTCGAGCTCGCTTCAATTTTAGGGGAAGAGAATGTGGTTTATAAAGAATAAGTTTTAGCGCCAATGGGCCTGGCCTTTTGGGCAATAATCATTAAAATGCAATAAAAATATGAATATTTCCCCCTATCTTTAAAAGACACCGCCCTCTTTATTCTGCTGTTTTTTCATCCTCAGGCATTTATAGAACGTTATCTATATGCATTCAGATACCCTGTTTGCCTTAAGCTGAATTATTGGCAGCAAGATGGCCGAATTTTGCCTTTTTTAAAAAAAGTTTGAAAAATATTTTGCTTTTATTTTAACAATCTGTTAGTAAAAAATCGCCCCATCTGCTATAATTATCTCAGTAAATTATGGAGAGGACGTATGGCGAAGGATTTTTTATATGAGAAGGAGCATTACGTCGCCATAAAGGCGCTGGAGCCGGGGGTACAGATCATCGGCCTCACGCGCGGCGAGGAGACAAAATCACACCACATCGAAAAGCTGGACGCCGGCGAGGTGCTGCTGGCGCAGTTCACCGAGAGGACTTCGGCGATAAAGGTGAGGGGAAGCGCCGAGATCTACACCGTTTTCGGGAAAATTACGTCGGGGAAAAATTAATTTGTTCTTATATACCTGGAGGCTAAGGATTTATGAGGATTATTGGAGTTTTGACCAGCGGCGGGGACGCGCCGGGCATGAACGCGTGCATTAGGGCTGTAGTAAGGACCGCGCTTTATTTCGGCATGAAAGTTTACGGAATCAGTAGGGGCTATTACGGCCTCGTCAACGACGACGTCATCGAGATGCACCTTGATTCCGTTTCCGATATAATCCAGAGGGGCGGCACAATACTCTACACCGCGAGGTGCGACGAGTTCAAGACCAAAGAGGGCATGGAAAAGTCGCTTTCCACAGTGAAAAAGTACGGGATCGAGGGCATTATTGCCATCGGCGGGGACGGGACTTTTCGCGGCGCCATTGACCTTTCGACGCACGGCGTGCCCGCTGTGGGGATTCCCGGCACCATAGACAACGACTTGCCCTACACCGACTACACCCTGGGCTTTGATACTGCAGTAAACACTTGCTTAAACCTCATCAACAACCTGCGCGACACCATGACCTCTCACGAGAGGGTGAGCATCGTCGAGGTGATGGGCAGAAACTGCGGCGATATAGCGCTTTACGCGGGCGTCGGCGGCGGCGCCGAGGCAATAATCATACCCGAGGTGCCAATTAACCTTGACGACATCATCAAGCGCATGCAACAGAGCAGGGACAGGGGCAAGCGCTCCAACATAATCCTTCTCGCCGAAGGAGCCGGCAGCGCCGAGAACCTCGCCAAGGAGCTGCGCGAAAAGACGGGCTATTCCATACGCTCCACCATCATAGGCCACGTGCAGAGGGGCGGCGCGCCCACCATGGCAGACAGGATACTCGCGAGCAAGTTCGGCTACCACGCCGTAGAGCTTTTGAAAAACGACACAGGCAACCGCGCCGTAGGCATTGTCAACAACAAGATAGTGGACATCGACCTCGTCGAGGCGATGAACATGAAGCGGCCGGTGGATATGCATATGTTCAAGCTGGCCGAGATTTTAGCTTTATAAAATCAAGGAAAGATGCCCAAAAACCATCGGGAGGCCGATGGTTTTTTGTTTACATTCTCTTTAAACTGTTATCCATGCCCTTGCATAAGTGTTCCCGTGTCCTTCATGAATATACCGTTTTTTCTCACATATTTTTACCATATCCCTATCCCCCCAAGCCGAAAATAAGCCTATAAGCGAAGGATTTTAAAAGAGAGTGTTTTTTTGTTTTTGGGCAATCGCGGCCCTAAAGCGAAATTTTGCCGTATTTTGAGAAAGAGGCCAAAATGAGTTTTGGATTTTAAGATTTTATGGTATAATTATAGCATGCTATCCGCCGGTGTTAAGCTGGATGACGTCATAATAATCCTCTCAAGGGACGCCCTTTTTTCAAAGGAGAGCTCCCTTCCCCCCCAAGTCATCAGCGATTTTTCATCGGAAAAAGGCTGCTGCAGCGCCATTTTGGCGGGAGGTTCCTTTAAATTTTCTTCAAAAAGCCCTAAAAAGCTTCTCGGCCAAATCAGGGCGGGAAGGCTTTTTTTGAGATGACCTAAAAGGAGTGCTATGTTGCAGAAAGTTGAGCGCAATTACAGTGAGAGCCAGATCCAGGTGCTCGAGGGTCTTGAGCCTGTCAGGAAGCGCCCGGGGATGTATATAGGCAGCACCGATTCCAAGGGCCTGCACCACCTTGTGCAGGAGATAGTGGACAACAGCATAGACGAGGCGCTCGCCGGCTACTGCGACGCCATCGTCGTCGAGCTGCTCGACGACGGCTTCTGCCAAGTCACCGACAACGGCAGGGGCATCCCCACCGGCATCCACAAGACCGAAAACGTCTCCGCTGTGGAGGTGGTCATGACAAAGCTCCACGCGGGCGGCAAGTTCGGCAGCGGCGGATACCAGATTTCAGGCGGCCTGCACGGCGTCGGCCTCTCCGTCGTCAATGCGCTCTCGGAATGGTTGGAAGTAACCGTATGTCAAAACGGCAAAGAGCACAGGCAGCTCTACCGTCGAGGTGTGCCGCAGGACCCCCTGCGCGCCGTAGGGGAAACGGGCAAGCGTGGCACCTGCATACGCTTTAAGCCCGACTGCACCATATTCGAGAGCATAGTTTTTTCCTACGACCTGCTCAAGGTCCGTTTAAGGGAGCTGGCTTACCTCAACAAGGGACTTGAGATAACCCTCATCGATCACAGGATTGGCCAGCAGAGGCAGACCTCCTTCAGGTACGAGGGCGGAATAAAGCACTTCGTGGACGACTTAAACTCCAAGAAGGATACGCTTTTCCCGCAGACCTTTTACTTTGAGCAGAAATACGACAAAGTCATAATCGAGATAGCGCTTCAGTACAACGACAGCTACAACGAGGTCATATACGCTTTCGCAAACAACATAAACACAGAGGAGGGCGGCTCGCACCTCGACGGTTTTAAGAACGCTCTCAACAAGCTGATAAACGACTACGCCAGGCAGCAAAACCTCTTAAAAGAGGACGAAAAGCTCGCGGGCGAGGACGTCCGTGAGGGGTTAACCGCTGTCATCAGCGTCAAGCTGCCCGAGCCTCAGTTTGAGGGCCAGACCAAGACAAAGCTCGGCAATTCGGAGATAAGGACGCTGATGTTCAGGGCGGTGTGCGACAAGCTCGGCGCCTTTTTGGAGGAGAACCCGCAGGTCGCCAGGGAGCTGATTCAAAAATGCATCGTCGCCCAGCGCGCTAGGGAGGAGGCGAGAAAAGCCAGGGAGCTCACGCGAAGAAAGAGCGCTCTCGAGACCACCACTCTGCCCGGCAAGCTCGCCGACTGCACCGAGAGGGACCCCAGGCTGTGCGAGGTTTTTTTGGTGGAGGGCGATTCCGCGGGCGGCACTGCCAAGCAGGGGAGGGACAGAAGGTTCCAGGCAGTTCTCCCCCTTCGCGGAAAGATTTTGAACGTCGAAAAGGCGAGGTTATCCCGTATCCTCCAGAACGAGGAGATAAAGAGCATAATAACGGCGTTCGGCTGCGGGATCAAGGAAGACTTCGACGAGAGCAGGCTGCGCTACGGCCGCATAATCTGCATGACAGATGCCGACGTGGACGGAAGCCACATAAGGATACTGCTGCTCACCTTCTTTTTTAGGTTCATGCGCCCGCTCATCGAGAAGGGATACGTGTACATCGCCCAACCGCCCCTGTATAAGGTTGTTAAAAACAAGGCGGAAAGGTACCTCTATTCCGACGCCGAGCTCGAGGAATACTTAAGCCAGGTCGGCAGGCAGGGCATCGAGATCCAGCGCTACAAGGGACTCGGCGAGATGAACCATGAGCAGCTTTGGGAAACCACCATGAACCCCGAGAAGAGGACCCTGTTTAAGGTCACCATGCAGGACGTGCTTGCTGCCGACGAGATATTCACGCTGCTGATGGGCGAGAAGGCAGAGCTGCGCAGAGAGTTCATCGAGCAGAACGCCAAGCTCGTAAAGGAACTGGACGTTTGATTTTTTCGGAGAAAGGCAATGTCTAAGAGAAGGGATAACGAAATCAACATACAGGAGATACTCCAAAAGAGCAAGATAATAGGCGTCGAGCTTGAGGACGAGATGAAAAAGTCCTTCATCGCCTACGCCATGGCGGTCAACGTCTCGCGCGCCATCCCCGACGTGAGGGACGGCCTGAAGCCCGTGCACAGGCGCATAATCTACGCCATGGGCGAGGACCTCAAGCTTTATTCCGATAAGCCGTACCGAAAGTGCGCCCGCATAGTGGGCGAGGTGCTGGGAAAATACCATCCACACGGCGACTCCTCCGTGTACGAGGCGCTGGTGAGGCTGGCGCAGGAATTCTCCATAAGGTACAAGCTGGTGGACGGCCACGGCAATTTCGGCTCCATCGACGGCGACCCTCCCGCGGCTCAACGTTACACCGAGGCGAGGCTGGCGCCCATCGCGGCGGAGCTGCTGCGTGATATCGACAAGAACACGGTGGACTTTTACCCCAACTTCGATGAGTCGGAGATGCAGCCCGCAGTACTGCCGGCGAGGCTTCCAAACCTGCTGGTAAACGGCTCCGATGGCATCGCCGTGGGCATGGCGACAAACATCCCCCCCCACAACCTGCGCGAGGTGATAGACGGCACCGTAGCGCTGATAGACAATCCCGACATTTCAATAGACGAGCTCATGGCGCACATCCCCGCGCCCGACTTTCCCACCAGGGGAATACTGATGGGGCGCGCGGGCATAAAGCACGCCTATAAGATGGGAAGGGGAAGCGTGGTGCTGAGGGGAAGGTGCAACATAGAGGAATTCGGCGGCGGCACCCGACAGCGCATAGTGGTGACCGAGCTTCCCTACCAGGTCAACAAGGCGCGCCTTATAGAGACGATAGCCAACCTCGTAAAGGACAAGAAGATAGAAGGCATCTCCGACATCAGAGAGGAATCCGACAGGCAGGGCATGCGCATAGTGATAGACCTAAAGCGCGACGCCAACGCGCAGGTGGTCTTAAACCAGCTTTACAAGCATACCCAGCTGCAGGTCTCCATGGGGATAACCTTCCTCGCGCTGGTGGACGGCGAGCCGAAGGTTTTAAACCTCAAGCAGATGCTGCAGTGCTACGCGGACCATCGGAAGGAGGTCATCGTTCGCCGCACCAGGTTTGAGCTCGAAAAGGCGGAGGAGAGGGCGCACATCCTCGAGGGCCTCGTAAAGGCGCTGGGCGACATCGACAGGGTGATAGAGATAATCAAGGCCTCAAAGGACAGGGCAGACGCTTCGCAAAACCTCATCCGCGAGTTTGGGTTTACCGAAAAGCAGGCGGGCGCAATTCTCGACATGAGGCTGCAGAGGCTCACCTCGCTGGAGATGCACAGGCTGAAGGAAGAATACGCCGAGTTGATGAACTTAATCGGGGAGCTAAAGTCCATCCTTGCCAGCGAACGCAAGGTTATGGATATAATAAAAAAGGAACTGCTTGAGATAAAGGAAAAATACGGCGACGAGAGGAGGACGGAACTTTCGGTGGATTTTGGCGACATTGACATTTCCGACCTCATCGAGAGGGAAGACGTCGTGGTATCCATGACCAAGCTGGGCTACATCAAGAGGATGTCTGCGAGCGAATACAAATCCCAAAACCGGGGCGGCAAGGGCATTACCGCACACAAGACCAAGGAAGAGGATTTCGTGGAAAATATGTTCGTGTGCAACACCCACGACGATCTGCTCTTTTTCACAAGCTTCGGCAAGGTATACCGCATAAAGGCGTTTGAGATACCCGAGGGCGAGAGGCAGGCGAGGGGAAGGGCAATAGTAAACCTGCTGCAGCTCGACCCCGGCGAGAAGGTCACCGCAGTGATAGTCATGCCCGAGAGCGGCGAGAAGAAGGGATATTTCATTATGGCGACAAAGGACGGCCTGATAAAGAAGACCGACATAAGCGAATTCAGCCTTATCCGCAAGGTCGGCAAGATCGCCATTGCCTTAAACCCCGGCGACGAGCTCATATCCGTGCAGCATACCGCAGGCGGCGACGATATAATAATAGCGAGCCGCTCCGGCAAATGCATAAGGTTCTACGAGGAAGACGTGCGCCCCATGGGCAGGGACACCTACGGCGTGAGGAGCATGGCGC
>JAAYQN010000043.1 GCA_012519285.1 Clostridiales bacterium | reverse complement strand
TTTAACGACCCCTCAAAGATACCCGTTATTATTCTCGCCATATTCGCGTTCAGCCTTACCGATACCTTTGACACCGTCGGAACCTTCATCGGCACAGGCAGGAGGACTGGCATATTCAGCGATGAGGATATAGAGGCCCTCGAAAGCAGCAAGGGCTTTAAGTCCAAGATGGACAAGGCTCTCTTTGCCGACTCCATAGCCACTTCCATCGGCGCAATCTTCGGCACCTCCAACACCACGACCTACATCGAGAGCTCCGCTGGTATAGAGGTGGGCGGAAAGACCGGTCTTGCCAGCGTTGTTACGGCTGCGTGCTTCTTGGTCTGCATACTTCTGTCGCCCATCGTAGGCCTTGTCGCAAGCCAGGCAACGACTCCTGCGCTCATAATCGTCGGTATAATGATGGCGGGAGCCTTCAAGAACATCGACTGGGAAGACCTCGCCGAGGCTATTCCCGCTTTCCTCGCCGCAGTCACGATGGCCCTGTTTTACAGCATATCACTTGGCATCGCTTTCGGTTTCATCTTCTACTGCATAGTCAAGCTGTGCAAGGGGCAGTTCAAGGAAGTTCATCCCATACTCTGGGGCTCCGCCATACTCTTCGTGCTCTATTTCGTGTTCATGGCGCTTCAGGAGCTGGGCGTAATCTGATAACAGCTGCCGCAAGGCAATAAGCAAAGGCGGCTTTCAGCAAGAGCCTGGAAGCCGTCTTTGCTTTTTTTGGGCTTTTGTCAAATATACCCCAATACACGCGAATAGCCGCTTTCCGAAGAGAGCGGCTATTCGTTATATGGTAAAAAAGGAGGAAAATGATGAACAAAGTTATCATTGACCATGGCATATATTATATAAACCAAAGCGTATACATTTAAACATATTTTTTAAAAAATGTCAACTGATTTGAGGTATAATTTTGAAGCGGGCGGGCAATACTCTTACCACAAAGAGGAGGAGAGTATTGCAATGAGTTTCAATCCCTTTGAAGAAAAGCCGATTAAGCTCGAAAACAGCTTTTACGATTGGAAAAGCCTTTACCCCAAGCCTTACAACAAAAAAGAGGTTTCCCCGTACACCAAGCTTCGCGTAATCCTCATGAACGGCACGGAATTTGAGGCGGTATGGTTCTCCCACCAGAACATGCGAAACTGCCGCAACAACGACATAAGGCGGGAGATGGCGCTGATAAGGAGGACGGAGCAGCAGCAGCAAAAGAGGATAAGCATGCTAAAGCCCCTCGACGAGAACATCCTCGAGCACACAATAGGCTACGAACAGCTCGCCGTCGACCTCACCGCGGTCCTCGCCATGCGGGAGCCCGACCCATACGTAAAGCAGGCGCTGGACTTTGCCCTGTTAGAGGACTTTGACCACCTGTACAGGTACGCCAACCTCCTCGACATGGAGTACGGCATAAAGGCAGAAAACCTGGTTAACAGGTACGTCGAGATAACGCCGGGAAGGCCCACCATTTCGGAGCACCGCTTCCCCATCGACGATGTGAGGCATTACGTATGCTTTAAGAAGGCGCATCCACTTACCAAACTCGCCATTAACATCATCACCGCCGCCGAGCAGCAGACCATGAACTATTATATGAACGTGGGAAGCACCTACACCAGCGACCTCGGCAGAAAGCTGTATCAGGAGATTTGCCTGATTGAAGAGCAGCACGTTACCCACTACGGCAGCCTCAAGGACACCACCTGCACCATGCTTGAGAGCCTGCTGATGCACGAGTACACCGAATGTTACCTGTACTATTCCTGCTACCAGGACGAGAGCGACCCCAAGATAAAATCCATTTGGGAGCAGCACCTCGAGCAGGAGATAGCTCACCTCCACATAGCCAGCGAATTGCTCGAGTGCTACGAGGGCACGGTGTGGCAGAAGGTGATCCCCGACGGCAAGTTCCCCGAGCTGCTCAAGCTTCAACCTACCATCGAGTACGTCAAGCAGGTGCTGCCAACGGTAAGGCTTACCACCGATTTTGAGGATTACGTGGAGGTCAGCGAAAAGTACGAGGCGAGTCCCTTTTTCAAATACCAGAAGCTGGTCAACAAAAATCCCGTAAACAATCCTTCCCACATGGTTATCGAAAAGCATATCCAGAAGATGGACCAGGACTACCGCTTCGAGACGGGGCAACACCCCGTGTCTGAGCTTCGCGACAGAAAGGCGGACAACATCGATATAGGAAGAATCAGGGAATCATAAAGGCGACAAAACAGGCACGCATATTGCATAATATCACATCTTTAAAAGGTGTGATATTTTTTGCTTTTTTGCACATTTCCCCCCTTTTTGCGCATTAAATGATATATAACACTTCGGGGGTAAGAAAACGTATGAGGTACAACAGATGTTCCCGTTGCGAGCTCAACTACGTGCTTAAGGGGGAAGAGCTGTGCGACATTTGCAAGAGGGAGCTTGCGGGCAAATACGGCGACGACGAAGTCCACATCGAGGAGAACATCTGCCCCTACTGCGAGAAGAACAAGCTTGAGCTCGACGAGGAGATGTGCTCTTACTGCAGGAACAAAAAACTGAAAGGCAAGCGCTGAAAACGCTTAAAAAATGTTTGCAAATTGACAAGATAAATGGCAATATATTAGAAAAGCTTTATTAGAGGTAGCTGCCTTTGAAGATATTTGCAATAAGCGATTTGCACCTTTCTTTCAACGCCGACAAGCCCATGGAAGTTTTCGGCAAGGCGTGGGAAAACTACGTTGACGTAGTGGCGGCAAACTGGAAGGCAAGGGTGAGCGAGGAGGACGCGGTGCTGCTTGCCGGCGACCTCAGCTGGGCGATGAAGCTCGAGGACGCCCTCGCAGACATTAACTTTGTCGCCGGCCTTCCCGGCCACAAGGTTATCATAAAGGGCAACCATGATTTTTGGTGGAGCAGCATATCCCGCCTCCGCGCCGCCCTGCCTTCAAATTTTTTTGCCATCCAGAACGACAGCGTAAGGGTCGGCGATTTCCTTATATGCGGCACCAGGGGATGGACGGTCCCGGAGGCAGGTGAAGTTTCCGAAGAGGACAGGAAGATATACGCGCGCGAGGTGCTTAGGCTTAAACTTTCGCTCTCGCACATGCAGTCGCAGAGGAAAGAGGGGGACAAGGTCATTTGCATGATGCACTTTCCTCCCTTTAACTCCAAGCGGGAACCTTCGGACTTTACCGAACTGATTTACGAAAACAAGGTGGACTGCGCGATATACGGCCACCTCCACGGCAAGGAGTGCAAAGCCGACAAAAAGGTGGTAATCAGCGGCGTGCCTTACTACCTTACCTCAGTTGACCTTGTCGGAACTGAATTGGTGAGGATTTTTTGAAAAAATAAGCGAGATTTTACAGGCTCTTATCCGAGGCCTTTTAGATTTTTGCGATGGCTTAAACTGCCTCTTGCTTTCACACCCACGCTCACATTCACTCTTTACAGCTGGAGTGCTATTGTATTTTGAGTTTAATCAATCTTCGCCCACATTCAATCTCACTTCCATTTCTTTTTCACCCGCATTATCATTCCCATTGCCACTTTTAATTTCTCTTTCTCCGTAAGCTTTTGCACTTTTTCCATTTTGCTCTGTTTCCATTCACATTTCACTCTTTCATTCTTACGCCCCTTCATTCTCTTTCACTTATTTTTTACGCCCTTATACTTTTTTTCAATTCCTCACCCATCCCATTTTTATCCTCATTCCTGACCACCCCAAAAATTTTGCTCTTGATGATGGGGGAAAGGGGTTTAAGTGGGAAAATTTTTGAATGTTTTTAAAGAAATTTTTACAAAGTGGTTGCAAATGGTTAAAAGTGGTGATATAATATTTGCGACGGTAGGTGTCGCGTTATGTTTTTTGGGGAATACTATAACAAAATCGACGAAAAGGGAAGGTTGAGGATGCCGCCCAAGTTTAAGGAAGAGCTCGGTAGCAAGTACCTTATTACAAAGGGCGGCAGCGGCTGCCTTTTCGTGTTTTCCCAAAAGACAGTGGAAAATCTTGAGGAAAAGCTGAGCGCGATACCGCTCTCCGACGTCGAGGCCCAAAAGCCCTTGAGGCTGCTCTTTTCTGCGGGCTTTATGGTTGAGGAGGACAACCAGGGGCGCATACTCATCCCCCCCAAGCTGAGGGAGTTTGCGGGCTTAAAGGGCGAGGCAGCCATCATCGGCGCAGGCACCAGGGTGGAGATATGGGACGCCGAGAAGTGGGCTAAATACAACACCTGCGACGACTTCGACGCCATGCTGGGCGCGCTCTCCAAGTTCGGCGTGTGAGGACAAGCTATGGAATTTTCCCACAAGCCCATAATGGTCAGGCAGGTCATAGAGGGGCTTGACATAAAGGAGGGCGGCCTGTACGTGGACGGGACGGCGGGCGGCGGAGGCCACAGCGAGGAGATCTTAAAAGCTGACCGCACAGTGCGGCTGGTCGCCATTGACAAGGACATAGAGGCCATAGAGCACTGCAAAAAGAGGCTGGAGCGCTTCGAGGGGCGGGTAACCTTCATTCACGGCGACTTTAAGGACATTAAAAACATCGTGGAAAATGAGAGCGTAGACGGAGCTCTGCTCGATCTCGGCGTTTCAAGCTACCAGCTCGACAACTTCGAGAGGGGCTTTTCGTACAGGTCGGGCGATTTTCCTCTCGACATGAGGATGGACAGGAGACAGACCTTTTCAGCCTACGACGTGGTGAACGGTTACGACGAAAAGAGGCTGGCAGAGGTGATAAGAAAGTACGGGGAAGAAAAGTTCGCCTACCGGATCGCGCGGAACATCGCAAAGAGAAGGGACGTAGCCCCCATAAGGATGTGCGGGGAGCTTTCGCAGATAATTTACGAGAGCATTCCCGCCCCGGCGAGGAGGACGGGGGGGAACCCCTCCAAGAGGACCTTCCAGGCGATAAGGATAGAGGTAAACGGCGAGCTCGACAGCTTGAAGGCGCTATACGACTTTGTGGACGCGCTCAGAAGCGGCGGCAGGCTGTGCGTAATCACCTTCCATTCGCTTGAGGACCGTATCGTAAAGAACATTTTCAACGAGCTTTCGCAGGGCTGCGTCTGCCCGCCCAGGGCGCCTATATGCGTGTGCGGCAACAAGCCTAAAATAGAAAAGGTAACCAAAAAGCCGATAACGCCCGACCGGCAGGAGACAGAGGAAAATCCGAGGGCGGCCGGCGCAAAGCTCAGGATATGTCAAAAGATATAATCACGGAGGTGTGAGGATGAGTACAATCGAGAAGATGAGGACATCTGCCCGAAGCGGGGTAGGAACCATGACGCCAAGGGCAAGGTATTTGGATGGCGAGATAGACCTTGAGGAGCCGGTCTTTTCGAGACCGAGGTATTCCGCTGCAATAGCAGACGAGGTGAAGAGGGACATAGAGATTGGGAATCCCGACATACTTCCTTCGGGCGCGACCATGAAGATGCTCGATCGCGCCAGCGCGCGCGAGAGGCTCTTTTCGGACGAGCCACGGGTAACGTACAAGGTCAACGCCAAGGGCAAGCTCTTTTTGGCGCTGTATGCCGTGGCGGTGCTCTCGCTCATACTCGTCATAGTGCTCAACGCCCTCGCCATAGAGAGGCAGAAACGGGAGAATTACGAAATCTCCGAGCAAGTGGCGTACTGGAGCAGCTCCGTGGAGAATTTAAAGGGCCAGAACGAGAGCATGTCCAACCCCGACTACATAAAGGAGAGGGCTCAGCAGCTGGGAATGACGCAGGTTGAGGCGGAGGTGATAAAGGTTAACCCTCCCGCAAAGGCAGTCAGGGCAGAGAAAAAGAGCGTAAACTGGTTCGACTGGCTGTGCGATCTGTTCAGCTGATTGGAAAAAGCCCATGTGCGGTTTTCACTCGGGCGCTTAAGGGCGTAGCCAGATAGAATATTTTTCTCCCTCACCGCATAATTTGTAAAAAGGTGCCGATTTGCAGTACTTTGGCGCGCCTTTAAAGGGCAAGGCGGTGAGAGGATGAGGCAGTATACCCCGTATGATTTAAAGAAAAGGTTATTCGCCTTCGCTGCGGGCATAACCTTTCTTTTTTTATGCCTTTTTGGCAGGCTGGTGTACGTTCAGCTCATAATGGGCAGGCAGCTTCAGACGAAGGCTGCAGAGCAGTGGGCGAGGGACCTTCCCGTCGCCGCGCCTAGGGGGCTTATCCTTGACAAAAACGGCAAGGTGCTTGCGGGGAACAGCACGGTATATACCGTTTACGTGAGGCCGCGCGAGGTGGATGACAAGAGGCTCCTCTCGGGCGAGCTCTCGGGCATTTTAGGCATCGACGCCGAGGAGCTCTTTCAAAAGCTGTCAAAAAACGTTTCGGAAATAACTGTATACAAAAAGGCAACAAGAGAACAGGCAAATTCCATAATTGCGGTCGGCCGAAAGGGTGTATATCTGTCCATGGATATAGAGAGGGTTTACCCTTACGGAGAGCTCGCCTCCCAGCTTTTAGGCTACATCTCGGTCGACAACAGGGGACAGGCAGGAACAGAGAAATTCTACGACAAATTCCTTAAAGGTATCGATGGCAAGATACTTTCGGAAAGCGACCTTACCGGAAACCGCCTCGAGGGCACGCCGCAGCATTACATCCCGCCCATCAACGGGCTCAACGTAAAGCTCACCATAGATTACACCATACAGAGCATCGCCGAAAACGCCATGCAGCAGGCCATGCTCATATTCAAGCCCATCGCGGCCAGGGCGCTCGTGATGGACCCAAAGACGGGGGAAATCCTCGCCATGGTCAACAAGCCGGGGTTTGACTTGAACGACATCCCGAGGGACGACCTCGATGCGCTCAACAAGTATTCGAGAAACAGCTTGGTAATAGACATCTACGAGCCCGGCTCGACTTTCAAGATATTTACGGTGGCAACCAACTTAAACGAGTACCTGAAAGGCAACAAAAAAGCTTTTTCGCCCAACCATATATTTTCCGGCGGCAGGACCAGGGTGGTGGACGGCAGGATAATAAAATGCTGGAGCAACCACGCCGGCGGAAAGCACAGCAACCAGAACCTTTCCCTCGCCCTGAACAACAGCTGCAACCCCATCTTCGTCGACGTCGCCCTGAGCCTCGGCAAGGAAACCTTTTACGATTACGTGGAGGCTTTCGGCTTCGGCAAGGTGACGGGCATCGATTTTCTGGGCGAGGGAACGGGAATGATAGTGCCGCAAAACTACGCCATGGCGGGGGACCTGGCGAGGATGGGCTTCGGCCAGTCCATCGCGGTATCGCCCCTGCAGCTCGCCGCGGCGGCCTCGGCGGCGGTCAACGGCGGCAGGCTGATGCAGCCCTACCTCGTGAGCGAGATAACGACAAAAGATGGCCTCGTGGCGCAGAGGTTTTACTCGACGATGGTGGGAAACCCCATAAGCCCTGAGGCTTCCAGGATGGTCGCCGAGATGCTCGAGGGCGCTGTGTCGCAGGGCAGTGGCAGAAACGCCTACATAGAGGGCTTCCGCGTCGGGGGAAAGACCGGAACGGCGCAGAAGTTTGAAAACGGCAGGCTTGCCGTGGGAAAAAATGTCTCATCATTCATAGGGTTTTTCCCCGCAAATGACCCCCAATATCTCGCTCTTGTAATCATCGACGAGCCCGTGGGCCAAAGTTACGGCAGCGTGGTGGCCGCCCCCTTCGCTAAGCAGATTTTCGAGCAGATAATATATTACAAGGACTTAAAACCTGTCTCATAAAAAACCAAGGCGCCCGACAGGCGCTTTTTTTCTACCTTTTTTGCCCTCAATTTTTTTGCTTCCCGCCGCGCTCTGATAATAAATGGTTTTAGTTATACATATATTTAAAATAGAGTTGACGACAGGGGGAAAAATGAGGGTAAGCGAACTTCTTGAGGGCGTGGAGGTAAAAAAGGTCATAGGAGACGCGGGCGTCGAGGTATGCGGGCTGTATTGCGACAGCCGCCTCGTGAGCACAAAGGGGCTGTTTTTCGCATTGGCCGGCACAAGCGCCGACGGCCACAGCTTCGCGCCCTATGCCGAAGAGAGAGGCGCAGTGTGCGTGGTGTGCGAGCGCGAGGTGCCCGTGACGGTGACGCAGGTTATCGTAGATGACAGCCGCAAGGCCATGGCGAAGATGTCCTCAAACTTCTACGGCAACCCGTCGGAAAAGCTAAAGATAGTGGGCGTGACCGGCACCAACGGCAAGACTTCGACCACCTTCCTTTTAAAGTCCATCGTCGAGGCTTCGGGCGGCAGCGCGGGCGTTTTAGGCACCTCAGGCTGCTTTATAGGCGACAAGCTCTTACCGACGGCGCTCACTACCCCCGACCCCATAGAGCTAAACAAGCTGCTCTCTCTCATGGCGGACTACGGCGTGGATGTTGTGGTGATGGAGGTTTCCGCACACGCCCTCGCCCTGAAAAAGCTCGAGGGGGTAAAGTTCGAGGTTGGGATATTCACCAACCTCACACAGGACCACCTCGACTTTTTCCAGAACATGGAAAACTACAAGAAAACCAAAAAGAGTTTCTTTTCCCCGAAATTCTGCAAAAACATGCTTATAAACGCCGACGACCCTTGCGGCAGGGAGATTGCCTCCGAATGCGAGGGCACGGCGTACACCTACGCACTGGATACCCCCGCCAGATTTTCTGCCGTCGACATAGATTATTCAAACGGCATAAGCTACCTTGCCGACTTCGACGGCGAGGCAGCCAATATCACGTCCCCCTTATATGGCAGGTTCAACGTTTACAACACGCTGGCGGCGGCCTCGGCGTGCAAGATTTTGGGTATTTTTGCAAATGATATTGTAAAGGGGATAAGGGCACTCAGGGAAGTGGAGGGCCGCTTCAACGTGATAGACAGCGGCAAGGGCTTTAAGGTGATAATCGACTACGCCCACACTCCCGACGGCGTAAAGAACGTGCTCACGGCGGCGAGGGAGCTGTGCAAGAGAAAACTCATCTGCGTGTTCGGTTGCGGCGGCAATAGGGATAAGTCCAAGCGAAAAGTTATGGGCAACATCGTCTCCGAGCTTGCCGACTTTGCTGTGATAACCTCCGACAATCCCCGCTACGAGGACCCCATGGACATAATAAACGAGATAGAGAAGGGAATGAAGAAGGGCGTCAGCGCCTACATATGCATTGAGAACAGGGCAAAAGCCATCCACTACGCGCTCTATACCGCAAAAGAGGGGGACATCGTGGCAATACTCGGCAAGGGGAGCGAGAGGTACCAGGAAATTGCCGGCATAAGGTACCCTTACAGCGACATGGAGACCGTAAATAAACTGCTCGACAAGGCCTAACTCGGCCCGGAGGAAGACCCAAAATGCACAGGTACATTCCCGTATTCTTGTTCACATTTTTCCTGACATTGTTGCTCGGCTCGCTGCTTATTCCGCTGCTTAAAAAGCTCAGAGCGAGCCAGACCATACTGCACTATGTCAAGGAGCATTCATCAAAGGCGGGAATACCTACCATGGGAGGCGTCATCTTCCTGATCGCCATAACCTTTTCCTATTTCCTGTACTGCTCCGACTTTAACAGGTTTTCCAAAATCGCCCTCGTGATTACCTTGTCTTACGGTATAGTGGGGTTTTTGGATGACTATATAAAGATAAGGTTTAAGAGAAACCTCGGCCTTCGCGCGTACCAGAAAATAGTCTTTCAGGTGCTCATAGCCGCCATTGCCGCGTGCTTTGTGTATTTCAACGGCATGACGCACGTCGACGTGCCCTTCTTGAACGGGCAGATTGACCTTGGGGCATGGATTATCCCCTTTTCCATGTTTATTTTTCTCGCCACCAGCAACAGCGTCAACCTCACCGACGGGCTCGACGGGCTCGCCGCGGGCACGTCTTTCGTGTGCTTTTTTATAATCGCCTTGCTGATAAGCTTTAAGTCCGAGCTTTATAACCTCTCGGGCGACACCATAATGAGCGAGGAGTATGTCAACCTTTTCTGCCTTTCTTTGAGCGCCGCGGGCGGCATGCTTGGCTTTTTGTGTTTCAACAGCTTCCCCGCCAAGGTTTTCATGGGGGATACCGGCTCGCTGGCGCTCGGCGGGCTCATCGCCTCGCTCGCCGTCTTTTCGGGCTACTCGCTGTTTATACCCATAATAGGGATTATGTTCGTGGTCTCAGCGGTGTCGGTCATCGTGCAGATCTTCTCCTTCCAGATCTTCGGCAAGCGGGTTATACTGATGGCGCCCTACCATCACCACTTGCAGCAGAGGGGCTGCCACGAGGCAAAGATAACCGCGGCGTACATGATTGTTACCCTGATAGTGTCCCTGATAATAATATACTTCACCTTTTGAGGCAATTAACGGTATCTTTTGGCTAAAGCTGTTTTGGAGTTGATATGATTTATCGAGGCAAGACCTTTCTCATCGTGGGAATCTCGGCAAGCGGCCGTTCAGCCGCCAAACTCCTGCTCTCAAAGGGCGCAAGCGTCTGCCTTTACGACGACTGCCCCATAAAGGATATAGAGCCGCTGCTTTCGATGGGCGCCATTGACGTGTCGGGTTGCGACCCCGGGCAGCTTTTTTGCCAGGACATATACCTCGTGATAAAGAGCCCCGGCGTGCCGCGGGAAAACCCCGTTATAGAGCGGGCACTCGGCAAGAGGATACCCGTCATCTCGGAGATTGAACTCGGCTGGTACAATTACAGGGGAACGGTGCTGGCGGTGACGGGCACCAACGGAAAGAGCACAGTGACGGCGCTCATAAACCATATCCTGTGCTCGGCGGGGAAAAAGAGCTACCTCTGCGGCAACTACGGCGTCCCCTTTACCGAATACTGTTTAATGTCCCCGGAAAGTTTTTGCTGCACCGAGGTGAGCAGTTTTCAGCTTGAGGACTGCTACGAGTTCAAGCCTCACATCTCAGCCATCCTCAACATAGATAAGGACCACATGAATAGGCACCATACAATGGAGGATTACATAATGGCAAAGGGCAGGATACTTAAAAACCAGAGGCGCACGGAATACTCGGTGCTAAACTTCGACAGCGGCCTGACGAGGCAGTACTTCGAGAGGGCAAACTCCAACGTGTATTGGTTTTCGGGCAGGCAGAGGGTGAGGGGAGCGTACCTCGACGGCAGCACCTTAAGGTTTTGCGGCGAGAGGATAATCGATGCCAGGGAGCTTAAGATAATCGGCCACCACAACGTGATTAACAGCCTGGCGGCAATTTGCTTTGGCAGGCTGCTTGGGATATCGGCAAGCGACGTATCATGCGCCTTATCCACCTTCGCGGGCATACCGCACCGCCTCCAGTACGCGGGCTGCGCGAAGGGAAGGGTTTTCTACAACGACTCAAAGGCCACCAACCCCGCCTCCACGCTCACCGCGGTGAGGGCGATGAGGGACCCCACGGTGCTGCTGCTCGGCGGCTCTGACAAGGGCAGCGATTTTGTAGGCTTTTTCCGCGAGCTTTCAGGTTATCCCTGCATAACCGCCTGCGTACTCTACGGCAACACGGCCGAGAGGCTTTGCGCCGAGGCTGAAGTTGCGGGATTTGACAGGTACGTCGTGGCAATAAACATGCTCGACGCCGCCAAAAAGGCGTATACGCTGTGCTCGGAGGGCGGAACGGTGCTGCTTTCCCCCGCCTGCGCCAGCTTCGACGAGTTCAACAATTACGAGGAGAGGGGGGAGAGGTTTATGGGGTTTGTTAGGGAATTGATGAAAAATGGCTGACAGGGGCGGTAAGGGCAGAGGCCTGATAAAAGATAATTTGTCGGGCAGGGGCGGCAGCGGCGACCTTGCCCTAATGGCGCTCGTTTTCGGACTCTCCCTCTTCGGCATGATGATGTTATACAGCGCCAGCAATTACTCCGCCGAAAGGGAATACGGAGACGCCTTTCTGTTCGTCAAAAAGCAGCTGCCCGGCTTTTCGCTCGGGACCCTTCTCATGCTCTTTCTGTGGAGATACCCTTACCAGAAGCTGGCAAAGTTTAAATACGTATTTCTCGCCGTTTCCGTCGTGTGCCTGTGCCTGGTATTCGTTCCCGGCATAGGGATTGAGACCTTAGGCTCGAGGAGGTGGATAGGCTTTTCGGCGGTTTCCTTTCAGCCCTCGGAGATAGCCAAGTTCTCCTTCATCCTCTTTTCGGCGCATCATATGGCTGAAAACAAGGAAAAGATGGGGACGCTGAAGGGCATCCTGCCCGTCGCCCTCGCAGGCGGCGCAATATGCCTTTTAATCATTCTCGAGCCCAATATGTCTATTACGGTGTGCGTGGGGCTGCTGATGCTTGGTATGCTCTTTGTTGGCGGCTGCCGCATGAGGCACTTTGCCATGATCTTACTCCCCGCGCTGGCGCTCATCCCCGTGCTTATAATTATCGAGCCTTACCGCCTGCTGCGCCTTTCGGCGTTCCTCGACCCGTGGTCGTCGCCAAGAAATGAGGGCTATCAGCTCATTCAGTCGCTGTACGGCCTGGGGGGCGGGGGGCTCTTCGGCGTGGGGCTCTTCAACTCTCGGCAGAAGTTCGACTTTCTGCCCTTTTCGGAATCCGATTTCATCTTCTCGATAATCGGCGAGGAACTGGGGCTGTTTGGCTGCCTGCTCCTTATCTGCGCCTTCATTTTTTACATATACAGGGGAATCAAGATTGCCGTAAACGCGGATACGCTTTTTGGCTGCTATCTCGCCTCCGGGATAGTGATGATAGTCGCCATTCAGGTCATCATAAACATAGCGGTGGTGACGGGGAGCATCCCGCCCACCGGCCTTCCGTTACCCTTCATAAGCTATGGCGGCAGCTCTCTGATGATGTTCATGGGAGCGTCGGGCGTGCTGCTAAGCATTTCCAGAAAGGGATAGCCTTTAACATTTGCCCAAAAAATTCCATATTATGTATTAGCACCGTGATAGCCAGAGGGGTATCACGGCAAATTATTCTTTTCTTTTGCTATCCCGGAGGAAAAAATGGATAAATTGTTGGTCAAGGGAAATAAGAGGATAAACGGAAGGATGAGGAACCAGACGTCGAAGAATGCCGTGCTCGCGATGCTGGCGGCAAGCATTCTCACCGACAAGGAGGTCATCATAAGACAATGCCCAAAAATCACAGACGTTGACAACATGGCAAAGATACTTGTCGAGCTCGGCTGCAAGGTGAAATGGGAAGGCGACTCGCTGGTCATCGATTGCTCGAGCGCGCACAGACACGAGATACCCCACAGCCTGGCAAAGGAGCTTCGCTCCTCTATTTTCATGCTGGGTCCTATTCTGGGAAGGTTTCACAAGGCTAAAGTGGCTTACCCCGGCGGGTGCGACATAGGAATACGTCCCATCGATCTACATATAAAGGGTTTTAAGGCCTTAAACATAGACATTGACGAGAGTGGCGACACCATCTGCTGCGACGGCAAGGATATAAAGGGCAACATTATCCATTTAGACTTCCCCAGCGTGGGCGCCACCGAGAACATAATGATGGCGGCAGTGTTCGCGGAGGGAACGACGGTTATAAAAAACGCCGCCAAGGAGCCGGAGATTGCGGACCTTCAGAATTTCATCAATGCCATGGGCGGAAAAATCAGTGGTGCGGGCAGCAGCACCATAGAGATAGAGGGCGTAAAGAAGCTGGGCAGCGTGGACTATACCCCGATATCCGACAGGATAGTCGCCGGTACATACCTCATAGCCGCAGCAATAACGGGAGGCAGCATTGAGGTAGAAAACTGCCACCCCGAGCATATTTACTCTTTGATAACAAAACTTAGGGAAACCACTTGCAAAGTTGAGTATTTTAATGATAAAATATATCTGACGGCGCCAAAAACGCTTCAATCCATACACAAGATAGAGACCATGCCTTTTCCTGGCTTTCCCACCGACCTTCAGGCGCAGATTTTGGCGCTGATGACGGTGACAAACGGGACCTCGCTCATCGTGGAAAACATCTTCGAGACGCGCTATAAGCACGTGGCAGAGCTATTAAAGATGGGTGCCAAGATAACCGTAAAGGATAGGATGGCGATAGTGAGGGGGGTGCCAAAGTTGTACGGCGCCAACGTGTACGCCTACGACCTGCGCGGAGGCGCAGCGCTGGTGATGGCCGGCCTTGCCGCTGACGGCCTTACGCAGATCAATGGCATTCACCACATCGACAGGGGGTATGAGGACCTCGCGGGTACGCTGCAGAGCTTGGGCGCGGACATAAAGAGGATAACTTAGGAAAAAGATTTCCGCAAACTCATTTTGCGGACGCTTTTTTAAATGAGGGTTTTTGAAGACGGGCTTACGATGCTATTTACTGGAAGCCGAGAATAAATAAGGTTTTTTATATTTTGCTTAAGGTTGTTTTGCTAAAAACAAAGCTGGCGACCGGCTTATTGGAAGCCATTGTTCATGCGGAAACCTTGAAGGTTTTTGTGTAAGCGGGAGGGCTGCGACGGCCCCCGGCATTTATGTTTTTTGAATAAAAAGCGCTTTCTGGGGTGAGGATGAAGAACAAGAGGGTATTGTACATATTCTTGACTCTGCTCTTTTTGGTAGTGGCGACGCTCTTGTCAAGCGTCCTCTTCGCCGTAAAGAGGACAAGCCTGGCGCTTGCCGGCCAAAGCTCCAATCTTGACAGCTCCCAGATAAAGGTGCTGCTCGATCGGAGCATCGGAAAGAACATATTCCTCATCGACGAGGGGGCGCTGACTGAAGAGCTGGAGAGAGCGCATCCCTACATAAGGGTTATAAGCATCGAGCGCATATTCCCTTCAGAGCTTAAGTTGCACTTTTCAGAGCGGCAGTTGCTCTTTGACATTAAGCTTTCGGACGGCAGGTACGCCGTTGCCGACTTCCACAAGAAGGTGCTCGAGGTAAGGGATACTCCTTCGGGGGGCGTGTTGCTGGATATGGCGCTTGAGGATGCGGCCCCCTGTCAGTCGCTTTCGGGGCATGCGATAGACGCCGCCGCGCTGTTTTTTGAGGCCTTTTACGGACTCACCGAGGGCGACCTGTTCTATGACGAGTACCTGTTCAAGAGTTATTTCAAAAAGATAGGCGTCTCAAGCAATACCCTGCTCATAGAGACAAGGCTGGGCGCTAAAATAGAGATTTTGAATTATAATGACCCCGACGACAACCTCACATCCAAGACATACTTCGCGCTAATGGTGCTGGACGAGAGGCTGACCGAAAAGGAAAAGACTTCCTCCACCATAATCATATCCTCGAAAGAGGCTTACGTGCTCAAATAAAGGCCTTTGCGTCAAAGATTTTCATTGACACTAAGGCTTTATTTATTTATAATAAATGTATACAAAACGGGGAAAAAATGCCAAAGATCAGGGAAGTCGCTGTGCTCGATATCGGCTCGAGGTCGATATCGGCCATATGCGGCAGACAGGGTATCAACAGAATAATCAACATAAAGGGCAAAGGGGAAGCTTTGTACTCGGGATTCTCTGACGGCAAATTCTTTGAGCAGGATAAGCTCAAGGGCATCATCGAGAGGGCGATTCGCGAGTGCGAGGATAGCATAAAGAGCAGGATAAGGAAAATCTACGTCGGCATACCGGGGGAGTTTTGCACAACAGTAACAAAGGAAGTCTTCATATCGTTTAAGTCTCGCCGCAAGGTGACCGACATCGACGTCGAGGAGCTGTACGCCACGGGAGAGGTAAGCTCGGACGATTTCGTCCTGATAAACCGCACTCCCGTCTATTATACCCTCGACGACAACAACAGGACGCTGAGGCCGGTTGGCTGTTCCTCCTCAAAGCTTGCGGGGCTGCTGTCGTACAGCTACGCCGAGAAAAAGCTGATTGAAACCATTGGAGGCATACTCGACGGGCTGGGAATAAAGGCACAATACATATGCTCGCCGCTTGCCGAGGCGCTGATTCTCTCGGAGGAAAGGGAGAAAAAGGCGCTCTTTGCCGACGTAGGCTATCTGACCACGAGCGTGGCGCTCGCAGAAGGCGAGGGGCTGCTTTTTTTAAAGTCCTTCTCGTGCGGCGGTGCGTATATTTCGGCAGACCTCATGGATTACTTCAAGATATCCTTTCCCCTCAGCGAAAAGCTCAAGGAGCAGGTAAAGCTGAGGCTTGAGGCATCTGATGAGGACAAATACAAGGTGGTTCTGGGCGATGAGAGCTGCGACGTCCCCATGAAGGAGACTATAGAGGTTGCGACCGCGAGGATCGAGGGCATCGCCAGGACCATACAAAAGTGCATAAAGGAGAGCCAGGTAAAGCTTCCCGATTACCTTCCCCTGCTGCTCACGGGCGGCGGCATAAGCTACATGAGGGGTGCGGCCGACATCCTCTCCAGGGTGCTCGACAGGAACGTCGAGGTGGTGGCGCCCAGGCTTCCTCAGATGGACAAGCCGCACCTATCGTCGTCGGTGGGGCTCCTGAGGTTTGCGTTGAACCTCGCGGAGAAGGAAAAGGGCGGTTTTTGGTCTAAGCTGTTTAAATAAGTCTGCCTTTTTATATGGAGGAAAAATGGACAACGAAATCACCAGTTACGCGCCGGTAGCGCAGATAAAGGTTTTGGGAATAGGCGGGGGAGGCAATAACGCCGTAAACAGGATGATTGCGGCAAACATCAAGAGCGCGCAGTTCATCGCGGTCAACACCGACAAGCAGGCGCTCTACCTTTCCAAGGCGCCCGTAAAGGTTCAGCTCGGCGAGAGGTTGACCAAGGGCCTGGGGGCGGGCGGCGATCCCGAAATAGGAGAGAAAGCCGCAGAGGAATCCAAGAAAGAGCTCACCGAGGCGATAACCGGCGCCGACCTCGTGTTCATCACGGCGGGAATGGGCGGCGGGACGGGAACGGGAGCCGCACCCACCATCGCCAACATCGCCAAAGAGCTCGGCATACTTACTGTGGCTGTGGTGACCAAGCCTTTTTCCTTTGAGGGAAAGACGAGGGAAGCCAACGCCAAGCTCGGCATAAGCAATTTAAAGAAATTCGTGGACACGCTCGTGGTCATTCCCAATGACAGGCTGCTTCAGGTGGTCCCAAAGGGGACCTCGATGGTAGAGGCCTTCAGGGTGGCCGACGAAGTGCTGCGTCAGAGCATACAGGGAATATCCGACCTTATCGTTACCCCCTCGCTCATAAACTTAGATTTCGCCGATGTCCGTTCCATAATGAAGAACAGGGGCATAGCGCATATGGGCATCGGAAGCGCCAAGGGCGAGAACAGGATGATAAACGCGGTAAGGCAGGCGGTGTCAAGCCCCCTGCTCGAGACCACAATCGAGGGCGCGACGGGCGTCATACTGTACGTGATGGGCGGCTACGACATGTCGCTCGACGAGGTCAACGAGGCGGCAAGCCTGGTCCAGGAAGTGGTTGACCCCACCGCCAACATCATATTCGGCGCGGGCGTAAACCCCGAGCTCGAGGACGAGGTCACGGTAACAGTCATCGCCACGGGCTTTGAGAACATGGGCACGGCGGGCGACCAGCTCCTGGGCGAGCGGGGAAAGACTGAAAGGCCTGCCGAGCAGCCCCAGCACTTTATATACCCGCCCGGAAAGGGCCCGATAATGAAATACAGGAAGCCCCACGAGGACGTGGTGGAATATCAGCGGGAAATGGTGCAGAGGATAAGGCAGACTCCTTACGAGGAGCAGTTGGCGCTGATGAGGGAGCAGCAAGGCAAAGGCATGCTCTCCTCCTCGAGGGTGGACGAGGAGGATCTCGACGTTCCTCCCTTTATAAAGAGGCTTAAGGACAAGACGAGGTAACTTGCCGCGCTTTCCCGGCAGGCGGCTTTTGAGGCGCCGCCCTTTATGATTGAGAAGATAATTATTCACTTATGCCGCTAAATATGCCATATAGCGGCATATTTACTGTATACGCTTTAAGGAGGCTGCAATGCGGGATATCTTTCAGGATTTAAACGATGAGCAGAAGGTGTGCGTGCAGGCGACGGAAGGTCCCGTATTGGTGCTCGCCGGGGCGGGCAGCGGCAAGACTAGGGTGCTGACGCACAGGATAGCCTGCCTTATCCGAAAGGGCGTAAGCCCATACAACATCCTGGCGATAACCTTTACCAACAAGGCGGCAAACGAGATGAAGGAAAGGCTGGTCGCCATGCTCGGCGGCATTGAGGGAATGTGGGTTTGCACCATACACAGCATGTGCAACCGCATCCTCAGGCGATTCATAGACAGGCTGGGGTACAGCCGCTCATTCAGCATATATTCCGAAGAGGACAGGGACAGGGTCATAAAGAGGATAATCTCCGACATGTTTTCAAAAGAGGAGGTTAACGAGGCGCTCTTTAAGGACGCGAGATACCACATCTCCAATGCCAAGACAAATTGCTTAAGCCCCCGCCAGTATGCCGTAAGCGGCTTTTACGGCGAAAACTTTGAGCTGGCGTGCAGGATTTACGAAAAATACGAGGAAGTCCTGAGGGCAAGCAACGCCTTGGACTTTGACGACTTGCTGATAAAGGCCTACCATCTCTTTTTAAACCATGCTGACGTGCTGGAGCACTATCAGGACAGGTTCAAATACATTCATATAGACGAGTTCCAGGACACCAACCTCATCCAGTATAACCTGATAAAGCTGATGGCGCAAAAGCACGGGAACATCTTCGCCGTGGGCGACGATGACCAGAGCATTTACGGCTGGAGGGGCGCCGAGGTGAGGAACATCTACCGCTTTATGAAGGATTTCGAGGGCACGGCACTTTTAAAGCTTGAAAGGAACTATCGCAGCACAAAAAAGATATTAAACCTCGCCAACGTCGTCATAAAGAACAACACCGTGAGGATAAGCAAGCGCCTTTGGACGCAGAACGAGGAAGGGGAGAGCGCGGTAAAATTCGAGGCAACAGACGAAAGGCAGGAAGCCTACTACGTCGCCTCGATGATAAAGTCGCTCGTGGCATACAGCGGGTACAATTATTCCGACATCGCGGTCTTAATAAGGCTCAACGCCCTGTCAAACCCCTTTGAGCAGGAGTTTTTGAGCTACGGTTTGCCGTACAAGGTGTTCGGCGGCTTTAAGTTCTACGAGAGGAAGGAGATAAAGGACATAATCGCCTATTTGAGGCTTATCGTCAATCCATTCGATGAAGAAAGCCTTCTGCGCATTATCAATTTCCCTAAAAGGGGTATCGGACCGTCGGCTGTCGCCGAGCTGCGCGCCGCCGCCCAGGCTGAGGGGGTAATGCTCTACGACGTCATCTTAAACATCAAGCAGCAGCCCGCTGTCTCGGCTGCCACGGCGAGGAAGATTAAGCTCTTCAGGGACGTCGCCGTGGCGCTGATGGAGGCTTCGGAGCTGCTGGAAAAGGAAGAGTTTATCTCGAGGCTGCTCAGGATAACCGGGCTTGATTCCGCTTACCCCAATGACACCGAGGAAAACATCAACAGGCGGTTAAACATCGACGAATTTGTCAAATCTTTTATAAAGTATTTTGAGGATAATGAGGGCGCGACGCTGGAAGACTTCCTCGCCTCAGTAACCTTAATATCCGACATTGACAGCATGGAGGAAAACAGCGGCGTCAACATAGCCACCATTCACTCAGTCAAGGGCCTTGAGTTTAAGGTGGTGTTCGTGTGCGGGTTGGACGAAGGGCTTTTCCCCATAAGCAGGGCGTACGACAACCCCGACGACCTCGAGGAGGAGAGGCGGTTGATGTACGTCGCCATAACGAGGGCAAAGGAGAGGCTGTACCTTACGAGGGCAAAGAGCAGATTCATATACGGCAGGAGGAATTTTACCATCTCTTCGAGGTTTTTGAGGGAGCTCGAAGAGTGCCTCGAGGGCACTCCCAAGAGAGCGACGGGATTTTGGGACGCGCGGGCAAGCGCGGGCGGCTTTGTGGGGAAAAAGCCCTCAGGCTACAGGGAGAGCGCGGCCTTTGGCGGAGATTACGCGCAGAGCGCCTCGGCAGGCAGCGCTTTTAAGGTGAGCTCTACCCCTGCTCAAGAAGAAGCCTTTACGGGGAAGGAAGAAAAGGGCGATTTTTCGCAGTATAAGATAGGCGGCAGGATCTACCATCAAAAGTTCGGCGAGGGCGTGATTGTCTCCTTAAGCGGCAGCGGCTATAACGCCATGGCGGACATAGCCTTCCCCAAGATAGGGATAAAGACCTTTGCGCTCAAGTTTGCGCCCATAAAATTGTTGTGAGGTGTTTTATGGACGTTTTGGAAAAGATGCGGGAGCTTGTGAACAAGCTCAACGAGTACGCCTACCATTACTACGTTCTCGACAATCCCATAATATCAGACAAGGAGTACGACGAGCTGTACGACAGGCTGGTCACCCTCGAGAGGGAAACCGGCGTGGTGATGTCCGATTCGCCCACCAAAAAGGTGGGAGGGGAAATAATCACGGCGTTTAAGAGCGTCACCCACAGGAGCAGACTTTACTCCCTCGACAAGGTCAAGAGCGAGGGCGAGCTCTACGAGTGGGAGAGGCGGATACTTAAGGCTGTGCGGCCCGACGGCTACACCGTGGAGTACAAGTACGACGGCCTCACCCTCGTCCTCACATACGAGGGCGGGCAGTTCATGCGCGCGGTAACCCGCGGCAACGGCATCGTGGGAGAGGACGTGACAGCGCAGGTGCTTACAATAAAGTCGGTACCCCTTTCCATACCCTTCAAGGGCGCGGTTGAAGTGCAGGGGGAAGGGCTGATGAGGCTTTCCGAGCTGAAGAGGTATAACGAGACTGCCATAGAGCCTTTAAAAAATGCGAGGAACGCCGCGGCGGGCGCCATAAGGAACCTCGACCCCAAGGAGACCGCCAAGAGGAACCTCGACATTATATTCTACGGCGTAAACTATATCGAGGGGGAAAGGCTGGAGAGCCAGCAGCAGGCCTTTGAATTCTTAAAGAAAAACAGGTTCAGGACTGGCCATCATGTCTTTTGCGGGGACATAAAGGCCGTTATGGACGAGATAAGGAAAATTGACGAAAAGAGGCACTCCCTCGACTTCATGATAGACGGCGCCGTGGTAAAAGTCAACAGTTTTTCGTACAGGGAGGCTTTAGGCTACACCGACAAGTTCCCGCGCTGGGCTGTGGCGTACAAATTCGAGGCCGAGGAAATCACCACCATAGTGGAAGACGTGGTGTGGAATGTGGGCAGGACTGGCAAGCTCACCCCGCTCGCCCTGCTTTCCCCTGTGGAGTTGTCGGGCGCTACGGTGAGGCGGGCCACGCTCAACAACTACATCGACATACAGAGGAAGAAGGTCAAAAAGGGCTGCCGCGTGCTGGTGAGAAGGTCAAACGACGTCATTCCCGAGATTCTGGGCGCCACCGAATACTTCCCCGGAAACGAGGAGATAGCCATACTCTCAAAGTGCCCCGCTTGCGGCTTTGGCCTGCACTTTGACAGCATAAACCTTTTCTGCCAAAATTATTACGGCTGCGAGCCGCAGATAGTGGGGAGGCTGGAGCATTTCGCATCCAAAGACGCCATGGACATAGAGGGGCTTTCGGAAATGACGGCGCTGCAGCTTCACCGAGAGCTGGGCGTGCATTATCCCCACGAGCTCTACCACCTCACCGAAGCCGACCTTTTGAGGCTTGAGGGATTTAAGGAGAAAAAATCGAGGAACCTCTTAGATGCCATTCAAAAGAGCAAGGACACAACTCTTGAGCGCTTCTTATACGCGCTCGCCATTTCCAATATCGGCAGAAAGAGTGCGTCTGACCTCGCAAATCGTTTCGGCACGCTGGAGAAGGTGCTCTCCGCCACCGCTGAGCAGCTGCTCGAGATAGAGGACTTCGGCGAGATAATGACGAGGAGTATTCTCGACTTTTTCGGCAGCGAGTACGGCAAAATCGCCGTTAAGGGTCTTCTCGACGCCGGCGTCAGGGTGAAGGGGGCTGAGGTAAACGCGGGCGGCAAGTTCGCCGGCGAAGCGGTGGTGTTCACCGGCTCTCTCTCAAGCCTGACCCGCAGCGAGGCTCAGCAGCTGGTGCGCAGGGAAGGCGGCGTAATTTTCCAGTCAGTGAGCAAAAAGACAACTTTGGTTGTCGCGGGAGAAGATGTGGGCAGCAAGCTGGATAAAGCGAGGCAGCTTGGCATCAAGGTTATCGGCGAGGCCGAGTTTCTTGAGAGGTTAAGGTAAGCGATAATTACGAAGTTTAAGAGGCTTTGTTATTTGTATGTGAAGGCAAAATATGGTATAATTATTAATTAAATGGATGTCTGGGTTTTTGCTTTGATTTTCTAAAACGCCTATTGCGGAGGGTTTATGGCGATAAGCAGAGAAGATGCGGAAAAGCTGGCGAGGCTGGCGATGTTCGAGATTTCCGAGGAGGAAGCCGACAGCTTTTTAAAGAAGTTCAACGAGGTGCTAAAGGAAGTCGACAAGATTTTCGAGGTGGACACGGCGGGCGTGGAGCCCTGCTTTAACATATCCTTATTGACCAACGTGTTCAGAGAGGACGAGGTAAAGCCCTCTTTGGATTACGAGGAGCTGTTCAAAAACGCTCCCGCAGCGGAGGACAACTGTTACCTTGTGCCCAACGTCATAGAGTAAGGTGGATTTATGGAACTGCACGAGCTCACTATTAGGGAACTTGCGGAAAAACTCAGGCGAAAAGAGGTCTCATCTAAAGAGGCGACGCTGTGCTGCCTCGAGAGGATGGAAAAATCAGACCTCAACGCCATGAACTATATAGCGAGGGAGCAGGCGCTCGCCGCCGCAGAAGAGGCGGACAAAAAGCTGGCGTCAGGCGATTGCGTCTCGCCCCTTTTCGGTGTCCCCATCACCATAAAGGACAACATCTGCACCGACGACATGCCCACGACCTGCTCGTCCAGGATGCTCGAGAACCACATGTCGCCTTTTGACGCCACAGTAGTCAATAAATTAAGGGACTGCGGCGCGGTAATACTCGGCAAGGCAAACATGGACGAGTTTGCCATGGGCTCCTCAAACGAGACCAGCTACTTTGGCAAGGTGCTGAACCCACACAACAAGGAATACGTGCCCGGCGGCTCCAGCGGCGGGAGCGCCGCCGCCG
>JAAYQN010000042.1 GCA_012519285.1 Clostridiales bacterium | reverse complement strand
GCTACAAATCCGCAGAACAAGTGTTTACTCAAGAATTAGAAAATTTTTCCCTTTACCCCTCGGGGTAAAGGGAACTGTAAAACAAACTTATTATACAAACCGTTGCACTTGTAGTTGCAATTTAAGATATATTATGTAATACAAATTTGCCTGCTTTGGACGGCGGCGCTTTTCAAACATAAGAGAAGGTGATGAAATGCTCTTTAAGGAATTCGGTTACGGCTTTTTCGAGGACTACAAGAAGATAATCGAAGACTGCTCCTTTCTCTCCGTATTCGGCAGCGAGTACTGCTACGCGGTGATGTGTGCGCTCAAGGATTACCAAAAGCTGCAGGGCGCGCTCACCGAAAACGGCCTCATCATAAAAGGGGAATATAAGGGACAGGTATTCTTCGGCCCGGCGATATGCAGGGACGAGAAGGGATTTGCGGGCGCCGTCGAGGAGATCATCTCTTACTGTAAGCAAAACGGCATAGAGTTTGGGGTAAAATGCCTTACCGAAGAGATGTACCAGCTTGTAAAGGGCGACGAAAGGTTTAAATTCACCGAGGACAGGGACCTTGCGGAATATTTTTACAAGGTAGAGGACCTCATCAGCCTTTCAGGCAAAAAATATCACAGCAAGAGGAATTTCATCAACACGTTCAACAGGCTGTACGATTACGAGTTTATGCCTTACAGGCCCGAATACCTCGAGAAAATCGACCAACTGATTGAGGCCTGGCAGGACAATAAAGTCGACTATTCCGACTACGAGAGGGACGCCATTTTGTTCACGTTAAAGAACATCGACACCTGCGGCAACATATACTGTGACGTGCTTTTTGTGGGGGACGAGCTCGCGGGCTTTATTGTAGGCGCCGTCAACAAGCACCTCGACGTCAACATAATCTACGAGAAGGCGAACATCAAATACAAGGGGATTTACCCCGTGCTGCTGAATTCCTTTTTGAAGGAGCACTTCGAGCACTGCCGATACGTCAACATGCAGGAGGACATGGGGCTTGAAGGCCTGAGAAAGGCAAAGCTCTCATACTATCCCACTATGCTTTTGAAGAAATTCCATTTGAGCCTTAAGGAAAATTGAAGCCGTTGAAAGAGACGATGGTTAGGAAATGTCGGTAACCGGCGAGCTGAGAAAAGTCTACCGCACAGTATTTCCCGAGGATGAGGGGCGGTACATCGACTACGTATTTGAGCATAAATACGGCGAGGAAAACGCCATATGGCACGAGGAGGGGAGCAGGATAGTCTCCCACCTTTTCTATGTGGACAGAAAGCTCAAGATAAGGGGCAAGGCGATAGACTGCCCCTACATCGTCGCGGTAGGCACGCTGCCCGAGTACAGGAGGAGGGGGTTTGCGGAGCTTTTAATGTACCGCTGCTTTGAGGAGCTGAAGGGTAAAGGCTATGCACTCTGCGCCCTCCACCCCTTTCGCCACAGCTTTTACCAGAAGTTCGGCTTTGTAACCTATATCAAAGTGAGGGTGCACACCATATCCTTCAGCGGCGAGGACGGTTTTGACCTCGCCGACATCGGGGAGGGGGATATGCTCCTCGTCAAGCGGCTGTATGACAGCTTCATGACCCCTTACAACGGCTACGCCGTGAGGGACCTTGAGGAGACGAGGAGGAGGTTTGAGGAGTTTAAGAGCTACTCAAGCTGCAAATTTATCCTTAAAGAGGGCAAGCCCATCGGTTATGTGTATTTCGACGACGGCTTCGCCGAGGAGTACTGCGGCCCCTGGCAGGCGGTGGACCGCATAGCCGAGCTGAACGGCAGGAAGGTCTGCCTTCCCATTGACAGCTCGCTCGGGGAACCGACAGATTTTACCATGCTGAAGGTGCTCGACAGGGGAAGGCTGCTTGCCATTTTTGGGAACGACGCGCTTTTGGGCGCGCTTTCCGACGAGCAGCTGGTCCGCGCGCTCACGGGAAGCTGGGGGCAGTTCGGCACGGAGCTGCCCGAGGCGGTGGCGGGCAAATATTTCAATTTGACGAACTTTGTATTTGACAAATATTGATTAAATATCATAATATTATATTTATGTAAAGCAAAAGGCCGCAAAGTGCGGACAATCGCATCCTGGGAGTTTTCATGATAAAGCTCATAGATAAAGAGATATACTATTTTGACGGAAAGCTGATTGAGGACAGGGCGCAGCTACTTTCCTTCGACATTTCGGAAGAGGAGGTTAAGAGCGCCTCAAAGGGCACCATTTCCTACAAGATCTTGAGCGCCCACAACGAGGGCGATGACAAGAGCTTAAAGCTTAAGGCAGACTGCCTGGCATCCCATGACATAACCTATGTAGGCGTGATACAGACGGCGAGGGCGAGCGGGCTGAAAGAGTTTCCCGTCCCCTACGCGCTCACCAACTGCCACAACAGCCTCTGCGCCGTGGGAGGAACGATAAACGAGGATGACCACGTGTTCGGGCTCTCCGCAGCAAAGAAGTACGGCGGCATATTCGTCCCGCCTCACATCGCTGTCATCCACCAGTACGCGCGCGAGATGATGGCATCCTGCGGAAGCCTTATCATCGGCTCCGACAGCCACACGAGGTACGGAGCGCTGGGCGCCATGGGAATAGGCGAGGGCGGTCCCGAGATAGTAAAGCAGCTGCTTGGCAAGACCTACGACATCCCCGCCCCAGAAGTTGTGGCGTGCTACCTTTACGGCAAGGTGAGAAAGGGCGTCGGCCCGCAGGACGTGGCGCTCGCCATAATCGGCGCGGTGTTCAAAAACGGCTTTGTCAAGAACAGGGTCATAGAGTTTATAGGAGAAGGGATACATAGCCTCTCAGTGGATTTCAGGAGCGGCGTGGACGTCATGACCACCGAGACGGCCTGCCTCTCCTCCATCTGGGTTACCGACGGCAAGGTTAAAGAGTATTACGAGCGGGTTGGAAGGCCCGAGGCCTTCAGGGAGCTTAAGCCCGACAGGCTGGCGCGCTACGACAGGGTGGTGGCAGTGGACCTTTCCAGGGTAGAGCCCATGATCGCCATACCGTTTCACCCTTCCAACGTGTACAAGCTCTGCGACGTCATCGAAAATCCTGGAGACATCTTGAGGCAGGTGGAGCGCAGCGCCCTTGAAAACGAAAACATTAAGGTCAGCCTTATGGGTAAGGTAAGAGGCGCCTCGCTCAAAGTGGACCAGGGGATAATCGCCGGCTGCGCGGGCGGCATTTACGAGAACATCATGGAAGCCGCCGCCATCTTAGAGGGAAAGAACGTAGGTAACGGGGAATTCTCGCTATCCGTCTACCCCGCAAGCCAGCCCATTTACCTCGAAATAGTGAAAAACGGCGCGGCGGAAAAGCTGATTTCCGCCGGCGCGATAATAAAGACCGCATTCTGCGGGCCATGCTTTGGCGCGGGCGACGTGCCCGCCAACAATGCCTTCAGCGTAAGGCACACCACGAGGAACTTCCCCAATAGGGAAGGGAGCAAGCCCGGCGCCGGCCAGATCGCCTCGGTGGCTCTCATGGACGCGCGCTCCATCGCCGCCACTGCGGCAAACGGCGGTGTGCTCACTTCCGCTATCGACCTCGATTACGACAATTGCGTAAAAAAATTCAGCTTCGACGGCTCGATATACAAAAAGCGGGTGTACAACGGCTTCGGGCGGCCCGACCCTGCACAGGAGCTCATACTCGGGCCAAACATAGCCGACTGGCCAAAAATGATACCGCTTCCCGACAACGTGCTCTTAAGGCTCGCTTCGGTTATCTTTGACCCCGTCACAACTACCGACGAGCTGATCCCCTCGGGCGAGACCTCTTCTTACCGCTCAAATCCCTTGAAGCTCGCCGAGTTCGCCCTCTCGAGGAAGGACCCCGGCTACGTCCAAAGGGCCAAGGCCATCCAGGAGCAGGAAGACCTGAGGCGGCAGGGCAAGGAAGTTTCGGAAGAGATAAGGCAGGTGTATGACATGCTCGGCGGCTACGGCAAGCTAAAGGATAGTACCCTGCTCGGCAGCGCCATATTCGCGGTAAAGCCTGGAGACGGCTCGGCTAGGGAGCAGGCCGCCTCCTGCCAGAGGGTGCTTGGGGGCGTCGCCAACGTCGCCACAGAGTACGCCACCAAGCGCTACCGCTCAAACCTCATTAACTGGGGCATGCTGCCCCTGCTCTCCAAGGAAAGGGACTTTAATGTGGGCGACTTCCTCTTTATCGAGAACATACGCGAGAGCGTAAAAAGAGGGGACGCCGCCATAAAGGCCACGCTGATAAGGGAGGGGCAGGCAAGGCAGATAGAGCTTTTCATGGACCCCTTGACGGAAACCGAAAAAGAGATAATTTTAGAAGGCTGCCTGATAAATTACTATGCCAAGGGGCTGTAATAATAATTAAGCGCGAAGATATATCGGCGCCGAGGGATATGCCCATGCCGGCAGTACTTGATTTGTTTCCTTGCGAGCCGCCCCCTTATAATAACGCGAGAGGTTACATAGAGATGATTTACAACAAAGCGGTAGAATGCATGCCGAGGAAAAAGATGCAGGAGCTTCAGCTGGAGAGGCTAAAGCGCATAGTGAGTTACGCGTACGACAACGTGCCCTTTTACCGCAGGAAGCTTGACGAGGTCAAATTAAGGCCCGAACACATAAAGACGCTTGATGACATAAGGCTAATACCCTACACGGTAAAGGAGGAAATGCGCGCCAACTACCCGTACGATCTCCTCGCCGTCCCGTTGAAGAAGATCGTCCGCATACACGCCTCGAGCGGCACCACTGGAAAGCCCGTCATCGCCGGCTACACCAGGGCAGACTTTGAGATATGGTCGGAAAGCGTGGCGAGGATTATCGTGGCGGCGGGCGGGCGCGAGGACGACATAGTCCAGATATCCTTCGGTTACGGGCTGTTTACCGGGGCGCTCGGCCTTCACCAGGGCTGGGAGAGGATAGGGGCTACGGTGGTTCCCGTCTCGAGCGGCAACACCGAGCGGCAGGTCATGATACTGAAGGACCTTAAAGTCACCGCTTTGGTTTCCACCCCCTCTTACGCCATGCACATCGCCGAGACTGCAGAGAGGCTCGGCGTCAAAAAGGAAGGTCTGTGCCTTCGCCTCGGCCTCTTCGGCAGCGAGGCTTCGACGCCCGAGATGCACCGGGCGCTCGCCGAAAAGCTGGGCGTTTTCCCCACAGAAAATTACGGGCTGACCGAGATAATAGGGCCGGGCGTTTCGGGCGAGTGCGAGGAGAAGGCAGGAATGCACATTGCCGAGGACTACTTCTACCCCGAGATAATGGACGCCGAGAATAACGCGCCAAAGCCTGAGGGCGAGTACGGCGAGCTCATCCTCACCACGCTCACCAAGGAGGGCATGCCCATCCTGCGCTACCGCACAAAGGACATCACCAGCATAACATACGAGCCCTGCAAGTGCGGCAGGACCTCGGCGAGGATGAGCAGGATAAAGGGAAGGACGGATGACATGCTCAAGATCCGCGGCGTAAACGTTTTTCCCTCGCAGATAGAGTCCGTCATTTTGGGAATGAAGGAAGTGGGCAACCACTACGAGATACACGTTCAGAGGAAAGGCTACCTTGACTACCTCGAGATATACGTCGAGGTGGTGGACGCCGGCCTTCTCACAAACTACGCCCGCCTCGAGGCGCTGCGCGAGAAGGTGAGAGGCGCAATAAGGACTGTTCTCAACCTTGACGTCAAGGTAAGGCTGTGTGAGCCAAATACATTGAAGAGGTTTGAGGGCAAGGCCAAAAGGGTAGTCGACGAGAGAAACCTTTAAAAAGAGGATCATATGAAAAAGCTTCTGATAGGAAACGCCGCTGTGGCAAGGGGGGCATACGAGGCGGGGGTGAGAGTGGCCTGCGCCTATCCCGGCACGCCCAGCACCGAGATTACAGAAGAGATTTCAAAATACGACGAGATATATTCGGAATGGTCGCCTAACGAGAAGGTGGCTTTAGAAGTCGCCATCGGCGCATCCATTGGCGGCGCCAGGGCGATATGCTGCATGAAGCACGTGGGCGTAAACGTCGCCGCCGACCCGCTCTTTACCTTTTCCTATACCGGGGTAAACGGCGGGCTGGTGCTGGTCTGCGCGGACGACCCGGGCATGCACAGCTCCCAGAACGAGCAGGATTCAAGGCGCTATGCCCTCGCGGCGCACGTGCCCATGCTCGAGCCTTCCGACAGCCAGGAGGCAAAGGATTTTACCAGGCTCGCCTTCGAGATATCCGAAAATTATGACACTCCCGCAATGCTCAGGCTCACTACGAGGGTGGCGCACAGCCAGTCCGTCGTAGAGCTTTCCGACCCCGAGCGGGTGGAGCTTAAGCCCTACGCAAAGGACGCCGCAAAGTACGTCATGGTGCCCGCCAATGCCAGGGAAAGGCACAAGGCGGTAGAGCGCAGGATGAAGGCGCTGGCGGAAGATTGCAACGGGCTTCCCATCAACAGGATCGAGTACGGCGACAGGAGCGTGGGCATAATCTGCTCGGGAAACGTCTACCAGTACGTAAAGGAGGCGCTGCCGCAGGCTTCGGTGCTCAAGCTCGGCATGGTGCATCCGCTGCCCCAGAGGCTGATAAGGGAATTTGCCAAAAACGTAGAACAGTTATACATAGCGGAGGAACTCGAGCCCGTCATCGAGACGCAGGTCAAGGCGATGGGAATTTCCTGCAAGGGCAAGGAGCTCTTCACTGTGCAGGGCGAGTACAGCGCCGGGATGATAAGGCAGGCGATAACTGGGGAGGCCAAGGCAGCCCTTCAACCCGTGCTCGTGCCACCCAGGCCGCCGGTACTTTGCGCCGGCTGCCCCCACAGGGGAGTGTTCTACGTGCTCAATAAGCTAAGGCTCACAGTCTCAAGCGACATCGGATGCTACTCCCTCGGAGCCTCAAAGCCGCTTAACGCCATCGATGCAGTGTTGTGCATGGGCGCGAGCATCGGCATGGCGCACGGCATGGAAAAGGCGCGGGGCAGGGAATTTGCCAGAAAGGCTGTGGCGGTAATAGGCGACTCCACATTCATTCACAGCGGGATAACGGGGCTTATCGACGCCGTTTACAACAAGGGCAACCTCACGCTCATTATTCTCGACAATTCCACTACGGGAATGACCGGCCACCAGCACCATCCCGCGTCGGGCTTTACCATTAAGAACGAGCCCACTCACCTACTCAATCTCGAGGCATTGTGCCTCGCTTGCGGCGCCTCGAGCGTGAGGGTGGTGGATAGCTACGACATGGAAGGACTTGAGAATGCCATTAAGGAGGAGACGGGAAGGGACGGCGTCTCAGTCATTATCGCAAGGCGCTCGTGCGTGCTCCTCGACAAGGGCAGGAAAAACTATTACACAGTGAACGCAAAGTGTACCAACTGCAAGCTCTGCCTGCGTCTGGGCTGCCCTGCTATTACTTCCGGCGAAAAGGCGAGCGCCATTGACAAATCCCTATGCACGGCGTGTGGGCTGTGCAAGAAGGTGTGCAGATTCGGCGCGGTAGAGGAGGCTCAAAGATGATGCAGCTAAACGTTCTTATAGCGGGAGTGGGCGGGCAGGGGACGCTGCTCGCGAGCAGGGTGCTGGGAAGGTACGCCCTCGCGCAGGGGAGCGACTGCAAGCTCTCTGAAGTTCACGGCATGTCGCAGAGGGGCGGAAGCGTGGTCACCCACGTCAAGATGGGCGAAAAGGTTTACTCGCCCGTGATAGAGCCCGGCGGCGCCGACGTACTTCTCGCCTTTGAGGCGCTCGAGGCAGCAAGGTATGCCCATTACGTCAAAAAGGGCGGCATGATAATCGTCAGCACTCAAAAGATTATGCCCATGAGCGTAGTCACAGGCTCTGCAAAATACCCCGGGGACATCCTGGACAAGCTCACCGAAATGGGCTACAATATGGTGAAGGTCGACGCCGTTGGCACAGCCGAGCGCGCGGGCAACATAAGGGCGGCAAACATCGTCATGATAGGGTGCATGGCAAAGCTGCTTAAAATAGATTACGGGCAAATGAGAAAGGCGGTCGGGGAAAGCGTTCCCCAAAAGAGCCTTGAGGTCAACCTTAAGGCGTTTGAGGAAGGCTTTAACGCCATAAAATTGCCGTAGAAGTTTATGCTTTATTATGGTATAATATTTTTCCCATACTAAAAATACTTTAATAAGTAAATCAAATCTTATTTCGATTAAATACAGGAGATAAGAGTATGTATAACAGGCAAATGGAAACGTTGCCAAAAGGTGAGCTCAGGGCGCTTCAGGGGGAAAGGCTCAGGCAGGTATTAAAGCGGGTCTACGAAAACGTGCCCGCATACCGCGCCAAGATGGAAGCCGCCAGGGTCACCCCGCAGGATATAAAGGGCGCAGATGACATTTACAAGCTTCCCTTCACCGTAAAACAGGACCTTCGCGATGGATACCCCTTCGGGATGTTCGCGGCGCCGAGAAGCGAAATCGTGCGGCTGCACGCCTCGAGCGGCACCACGGGAAAGCTTACAGTGGTAGGCTACACCAGGCACGATATAGAGGTCTGGTCGGAACTTATGGCGCGCGCCCTCGCCGCAGTGGGCGCGACCAGGGACAGCATGATTCACATCGCCTACGGCTACGGGCTGTTCACGGGCGGGCTCGGAGCGCATTACGGCGCCGAAAAGCTGGGGGCGACCGCCGTCCCCGTCTCCAGCGGCAACACCAAGAGGCAGATAATGCTCCTCAAGGACTTTGAGGCGGACATCTTATGCTGCACGCCCTCTTATGCCCTCTACATCGCCGAGGAGATAAGGAAGGAAAGTCTTTCCATTTCCGACTTCAAGCTGAAGGCGGGCGTCTTCGGCGCCGAGCCTTGGAGCGAGGCGATGAGGGCGGAAATAGAGGAAAAGCTGGGCATCTCGGCGTATGATATATATGGGCTTTCCGAGATAATGGGTCCGGGAGTGTCTATCGAGTGCGAGCACAAGGCGGGCGGCCATATCTGGGAAGATCACTTCATAGCCGAGGTGATAGACCCCGACACCCTGGAGCCGTTGGATTACGGAAAAGAAGGCGAGCTGGTGATTACCACCATCACCAAAGAGGGCATTCCAATGATAAGGTACCGCACGAGGGACATCACCACCCTTTTAGAAGAGCCCTGCAAGTGCGGCAGGACGCACGTCCGCATGAAGAGGGTGCTGGGAAGGACGGACGACATGCTGATAATAAGGGGCGTCAACATCTTCCCCTCGCAGATAGAGAACGTCATCGCCGGTATAAGCGGCGTGGAGCCCTTCTATCAGCTGGTGGTCGACAGGGTTGAAGGCGCCGACATACTCGAGGTTCAGGTTGAGGTGAGTCAGGCGCTGTTCTCCGACCAGGTCAAGAAGATTGAGGCGGTAAAGCAGCTGCTCGAGAGGGAGATTTACTCGGCGCTCGGATTAAGCGTAAAGGTGACGCTTTGCGACCCCGACTCCCTTCCGAGGAGCGAGGGCAAGTCAAAGCGCGTTATAGATAAGAGGAAGTTTTAATACCCTGCAATTTAAAGGAGGGTCTTATCATGGTTAAACAATTATCTGTTTTTATTGAGAACAGACCGGGCAGGCTGTACAAGATAACCCAGCTGCTCAGCCAGCACAATATAGACCTCGTGATGCTGTCCATCGCCGACACCAAGGAGTTCGGGATCCTGCGAATCATTACCAGCGACATCGAAAAATCCTTCCGGGTGCTTAAAGAGGCGGGCTATACCGTTTCCATAACCGAGATGATCGGCGTGGAAGTCCCCGACAGGCCGGGCGGTCTCGCCGAGGTTTTGGCGGTATTCGACAGATGCGGAATCAGCATCGAGTACCTCTACTCTTTTGCAAGAACCTCGGACAAGATTGCGATCATATTATTTAGGGTAGAAGATTCGCAGTCCGCGCTTGAAAAGCTAATGGAGGCCAAAGTCAAGCTGACGGACCGGGTCCTATAAGGGGATGGCTTAATTAGGACTGACAATTTCCGTCAACCTCGAAAGCATTGTACATAACGCCCTCGCCATAAAGGGCTATTGCAAGGGCGCCAAGCTATGCGCCATGGTAAAAGCGGACGCTTACGGACACGGCCTCCTCGAGGTGGCAAGGAGCCTCGAGAGCGTTTGCGACTTTTTAGGCGTGGCGAGGATGGAAGAGGCACGCGCGCTGAGGGAGGGTGACATCGGGGAAAAAATCCTCGTGTGCTCAGACCTGTTGTATGAGGCCATAGGTTATGCGGTGGAAAACGGCGTAACCCTGACCGCATCCTCGGCTCAGGAAATTGAAGTTTTAGCCGAGCAGGCAAAGGAAAAAAGGCGCCCTCAGAGCGTTCACATAAAGGTCGACAGCGGCATGAACAGGCTGGGCGTAAAGAGTTTGAAAGAGCTCTCCTCGATGATAAGAAATTTGAAAAAGGCCCCATTTGTCCAGCTCGAAGGCATTTACACTCACTTTGCCGACTGCACCGACCAGGAGTTTACCGACGAGCAGTTCAAGCGCTTTATGTGCTTCGTGGACGCTGCAAGGCAAACTTTCCCCGAAATCATTGCTCACTGCGCTTCGTCTGCCGCCATCTTTGCAGACAGAAAATATCACCTCGACATGGTGAGACCGGGCATAAACCTTTACGGCTACCTCAGGGAAGGGGCGCAAAACCGCGGCGTTTTGCTTAGGCCCGCCATGCAGGTTTTCTCCGGCGTGATTGCGGTAAAGAGAGCAAGAAAGGGGGAGAGCGTGGGCTACAGCCGCACATACGTGGCGCCCGAGGAAATAACATACGCCGTGGTGGGCGCGGGGTATGGCGACGGCCTTAAGAGGGCGCTTTCCAACAAAGGAAAGGTGGCAATCGGCGGCAGGCTGTGCGACGTGATAGGCAACATCTGCATGGATGCCTTCATGGCAAGGATAGCCGGCGGCGCGATGCCGGGCGACGAGGTATTGCTCTTTTCCGATGAGGCGCAGGAGGAGCTTTCGTTTGAGCATAATTCCGCCCTGTGCGGCACTATCTGCTACGAGCTTTTGACGTCATTCACAGCCAGGGCGAAGAGGGAATACGTAAAATGATTATAAAAGAGGCTTTGAAAAAGGAAATTTTGAGAAAGAGGGAAGAACTGACCGGCGAGCAGGTCAGGCAGTACTCCCGCGCGATATTCGCCTCTGTGTTCGAGCTGGACTGTTACAGGAAGGCGAAGAACGTCTTCATCTATAACTCCTTCAAAAAGGAAGTGGCAACGGGAGAGGCGATAAAGAAGATGCTTAAGGAGAAAAACGTATTTCTCCCAAAGATTACCCAAGACGACAGGATGGTTGCCGTAAGGATTTCCGAAGATACGGGGTACAAGCTCTCAAGGTACGGCATCTTAGAGCCCGAGGAGGGCGAGGAGGCCAATAAGGACGAGATTGACCTGTGCATAACCCCCGGCATAGTGTTTGACAAGTTCGGCGGCAGGAAGGGCTACGGCAAAGCGTATTATGACATATTCTTAAGGGGGACAAGCATCTATAAATTAGGCGTGTGCTATGACTTTCAGCTCGTGGACTTCATACCCGTCGACCTTTTAGACGTCAATATGGATATGGTTGTTACCGAAAAGCGCATAATAGTCATAAACTGCTGCGACAACGCCGTAAAGCAAAAGATAATGAGCCAGAGAATTTGACGGCGCAAAAAAGGTTTCATATATTCTGAGAATAAGGTGAGATAAATGGATGATTTGAAAGGCGCGATAAAGACCTTCTTAAAGGGGATAAGGGGCATTTTGAAAAACGCCCTGGTAATCTTGGTCATCCAGGCGATGCTCTCATTTTTCTCCGTAATTCTGATGGTGGGCAACGCCTCGTGGCTCATCATGCTGCTTTCCATATTAAGCGGCGCGTCGTTCTTTGCCATCCTGTACTTTATAGGCAAGAGCTCCGCTTACTCGGACTTTCAGGTATATAAGAATAACCTGATCAGGCTCAAAAACGGCGATTACGTGAGCAGGGACAGGCTTATAAGCCAGTACAGGTGGTTTTACGGTTATCTGACGGCTTTCATCCCCTCGGGGCTGTTCATTCTCTTCGCGGTAGCGGGCATTTTCCACAGCCCCATTCTCGCCGAGACAAACGTCTTCGGCAAGATCGCCTTTTTTGTCAACATTGCGCCGCTGGTGCCCATAATAAACGCCGGTGCCCCGGCGAGCCTCTACTTCTCCATCGTCGTCAGCGCCCTGGTGGTGCTGACCTACGGGACGGGTTACCTCCTTCACGGGATAAAGCTCAAGCTCCAGTACGAGGAGCTTCAGAGAAGAAGCGGGCTGGAGCCTTAAGATGAGGGTCATCGCCGGCGAGCTTAAGGGGATGAAGCTTAAATCGCCCAAAGGCGAGGGCACACGCCCCACGTCCGGAAGGGCGAGGGAGGCGATTTACAGCTCACTTCAGTTTAAGCTGCCGGGCACTGTGGTACTCGACCTATTTTCGGGCAGCGGTGCCATGGGGATAGAGGCGGCGAGCAGGGGGGCTTTTAGGGTAATCTTCAACGACAGCTCAAAGGAAGCGGCTCGCCTGATCGCCGAAAACTGCGTCAAGGCAAGGCTGAATGCGGAAATCCACAGCATGGATTACAAGCAGCTGCTAAAGAAGCTTGCCGCGGAAGGGGTAAAGCTCGACATAGTTTTTTTGGACCCGCCCTATGCCAACAGGTATGGCGAGGGAGCGATAAAGATTATCTTAAGAAACGGCATGATGAATCCCGGGGGCGTCATAGTTCATGAGCACCTTGCCGATGCGAAGTTCGACTATCCCGAGGGCGTCGAGGTCAAGTCCAAGAGGTACGGCAACGCGGCCGTCGATTTTTTATACGTCAGCCCAAAAACGTGAGCGCTTTTTGCAAGAAAAGCGCCATTTTGCGCAAGATAATCTTAAGGAGATTGCCATGAAGAAATGCATTTTCCCCGGAACTTTCGACCCCATAACCAATGGGCATATTGACCTGATATGGCGCGCGAGGAGGATTTTCGACCACGTCACCGTGCTGCTCCTCATCAACCATAAAAAGCACACTCTCTTTTCCACCGAGGAGAGGATGAGGTTTGTCCAGATGGCGATCGAGGGCATGGACGGGGTGGACGTGGCTTCTTACGACGGGCTGCTTGCCGAATACTGCGCCATCGCGGACTGCTACAACGTCATAAGGGGAATAAGGAACGGCGTAGATTTCGAGTGCGAGATGCAGTATTTCGGCATAAATCGCATACTGCAGGACAAGATCGACATGTTTTTCCTGCCGACTGCCAGGGAAAACCTTTACGTCAGCTCAAGCAACGTAAGGGAGCTCATCGCCCACAAGAGAGACATCTCGGGGCTGGTCCCTGACGGCGTGGCGCGCGAGATCAGAGCGCTTATGAAATATTGAGCAGCGCGCACAGCCCCAGGCATATGATAAATGAGAGCGCGGCCTGAAGCAACTTGTAAAGGATGAACAGGCCGCACCTTATTTTGCCCGACAAAAAGGCGAAGCTCTGCAGAATCACGCACGCCCCGCCGAATGTGACCGAGAAGGCGCAGCAGCATACCTTGAGATAAAAAGGCACGAGGCTGCTCGAGATTTCCCTGCAGCCGCGCGTCATCTCAACCATGCCGGAGAACACTCCCCTAAAAAGGTCGGCGGGAAGATTTAGGGCGGATATGGCTTCAAAGAGCAACGCGCCCGGGAGCTTGAGCAAAAATGTCGAGGCTATCATATCGGTAAAAGTGTAGAACAGCGTGATAAAGCCTCCCACCATGAGGATAGATATCACCGAGCTGTAAACGCTTTCCGACAGCGCGTGATCGCTTGCCTTTGAAGGGACGTAGTCTAAAGCGGCGGGCGGCAGCCTCTTCGAGAAGGGGGCGCTTGCCAGCGCAAAGGTGAGCACGGCGAGAAGGTGCGAGCAGAGTATCAAAAGCCCCGCGCCCTTTTCCCCCAGCATGGAAAAGCCCACGGTGCTGAGGATGAACACAGGCCCCGAAGTGGAGCATATCGCCGCCAGCCGGGTGTTTGCCGCCTTGTCGCCTTGGGTCAGCAGCTCTGACGTCAGTTTTGCCCCCACGGGATAGCCTGACAGCGCGCTCATGAAGAACACGTAGGAGAACACGGGCGGCATTTTGAAAAACTTTTGGCAGGGCTTTCTGAAAATGTTCGCGATAAAGCCCACGTTCCCCACGGAAGTTAGCAGCTTTGTGAGGAAGAAAAAGGGGAAGAGGACAGGCAGTACGCACGATGAAAATAGGTACAGCCCGTTCTTTACCGAGCTTAAGTACCTTTCTGGGAAAAGGGCGAAGGCGGCAATGACATAGAGCAAAAGCAGCGTCAGCACAAAACCTTGTGAGCCGCCATTGCCCTTGCTGCTTGTTAAAGTGGCGCGTTGGCGCATGATTGCTTTGCCTGTTTTAAGTTTTATGTTATATTCTATTTTGGGAGGAAGCCTGATATGAGGAAAAAAACTTTGGGCTTGGCGCTGGGAGCGGGCGGCGCGAGGGGAATCGCACACATATCCTTTTTAAGGGTGCTCGTCGAAAACGGCATTGAGCCAAGCTGCATTTCCGGCTCCTCGATAGGCGCCATCATAGCCTCGATGTTTGCCCTCGGCCTAACCTGCGAGGAGATGGAGACAAAGGCGCTCAGCCTGAAGATGAGGGACATCATTGACATTGACTTGCTCTTTTTCAGAAAGATGGGCTTTATAAAGGGCATGAAGAGGGAGAGCATCCTAAAGAGCTTTCTTGGTGACAAGGCATTTTCCGACTGCAGGATACCCTTTTGCTGCACTGCGGTAGACATAATGACGGGGGATAAGGTGATATTAAAAGAGGGGCCGCTGCTTCCCGCGGTGCTGGCGAGCAGCACAATCCCCTCGGTGTTCGAGCCCGTCGAGATAGACGGAAGGTACCTGGTGGACGGGGGGGTGCTCATGCGCCTTCCCATCGAGCCGCTCAAGGAGTTTAAGCCCGACGTCATAGTGGCTGTGGATGTGCTGGGCGACTCGCTCACGGGGATACTGCCCAAGAACATCTTGTACACGCTGATAAGGACCATAAACATAATGGACTATGAGATAACCAAGTCCTACTCCCACCATGCCGACCTTCTCGTAACGATAGACCAGCCCGAGATCGACCAGTTTATTGTGAAAAACCTCGACAAGTCCCTCGAGGCGGGAAAGGCCGCGGGCGAGCGCGCCCTTCCCCAGATAAAGAAGCTGCTAGGGATGAAATGATTGCGAAAAGGTTGAGGTTTGTATCTCAAATTAAACCTTTACAAGTCCCGCCGAAAAGTCGTTGACTTTTTCCCTACTTATCTTGGAATATATATGCGACGAGAGTATGTCGACCTCCAGCGCGGGGCAGGAAAAATTTCTGTAATCCTCTGACCTCGCGATGAGGGGGAGGTCTTTTTTTATCTCGGCGAGCACATCCTCCCGCCCCTTCTTTAGGGCGAGCACGCGCGCGTAAAAGGGACCGCCCTTGGCGCTCTCGACAAGTTCTTTATCCACGCCCAGCAGGATATTAATCAAAATCCTTCTCACCTTGGAGGAGGGGTACCTCTTGGTGCGGATTTTTTCAACAAGCTCGGCAAAACTTAAGCTCTCTCTTGCCGCCCTGTAAATCCTGTTGTGCAGCCCCTCGCTAACGTATGCGGCGCCTTCAAGCGCTTTCGGCCCCCTCGTTAATATGGCGTGGCACGCCATGGCAAACAGCGCCTCGTCAAAGGATGCCTGCTTAAGCTCCCGCCACACATATTGGGGTGTATGTTTCTTTACCGCGTCGAAGTCGCCCTCGCTCAAGGCCTTTCTCAAAAAGCTGGCGGAGCAATAAGCCTCGCCTTTCGATAGGCTGTTGTAGTCGGAGCCCATCCTCTTTACGGTGAAGGGGGTTATGTGGCTGCTTAACCTATCTATCGCCCTGATATACTCCACCGCGAGGATGTTGTTGGAGAGAAAATCGGCGTCGGCAAAGCTGGAGGCGTAGCTTTCGCCTTCTTTCAGCGTTTCCTTAATGTCTTTGTTTCGTAGCTTTTCCGAATACTCGCGCAGTCTATCTATATCCCCGCTCTCGCTGCCGAATGAGAGGTGCTTTACCGCCCTTATCCGGGACAGGATGGACACCGCTCCCAGGGCAAAGTTTTCCGCCGGCGCGCACGCGAACACAGCGGGAAGCTCCAGCACAACGTCTGCCCCCGCCTTTATCGCCCATGCCGCCCTGGTAAACTTTCCCTTTACAGCGGGCTCCCCCCGCTGCACGAAGTTGCCCGACATGACGCACACGAGGACATCGGGCTTGAGCTCTTCCAAGGTTCTCCTTATATGGTAAGCGTGGCCGAGGTGCAGCGGGTTGTATTCGCAGATTATTGCACAAAATCTCATCTACTTCCAGCCTTTTTTCTTTTACTTTTTTCAAATAAAGTATTATAATACTATGGGTATGGGTCTTAAGGGGGAGTCCTCGGGTAAAATTGCCGCTTGATTAAACTTGGTTATTATTTTAAACTATTCATATACAAAAATCAACGCAAAAGGAGAGCTTTTTTAATGTCCAGAGTTCTTGAGGAGATTAAGAGGAAAGCGGCCAAGTTGTACAAACACATTGTCCTGGCGGAAGGCGAGGACGAGAGAACGGCAAAGGCGGCGGAAGTCTTGATAAAGCAGAAGATAGCCAGGGTCACCCTCATAGGCGACAAGGACAAGATAAAGTCAAAGTTTAAGCAAATCGATTTTTCAGGAATAGATATCGTAAACCCCAAAACCAGCGACAAGTTCGATTATTACGCAAATCTTCTGTACGAGCTCAGAAAACCCAAAGGAATGACAATTGAAAGTGCGCGCGAAGTGGCATTATACCCGCTGTATTTTGCCACGCTCATGTTAAAGGCGGGCGACGTCGACGGCATGGTGGCAGGCGCCGTCAACTCCACAGGCGACGTGCTGCGCCCCGCGCTCCAGATTATAAAGACAGCGCCGGGAATAAAGTCGGCGTCGAGCTGCTTTTTAATGGTGCTCCCCGAGGGCAGCGAACAGGCGGTAAAATACGGCGAAAAGGGCGCCTTTATCTTCGGCGACTGCGGGCTTATTCCCAACCCCACGGCAGAGCAGCTTTGCGATATAACATTTTCATGCGTGGATTCTTTTAAAAGCCTCATAGGCGGCGAGCCCCGCGTGTCTCTCTTATCGTTCTCCACAAAGGGCAGCGGCAAAGACCCCATAGTAGACAAGGTGGTCGAGGCTTACAACTTGCTTAAGGGGAAAAATCCCGATTTTCTTTTCGACGGCGAGCTTCAAAGCGACGCTGCGCTGGTGCCCGAGGTAGCGGCCTTGAAGGCCCCCGGCAGCCCTATAGGCGGCAGGGCAAACGTGCTCATCTTCCCAGACCTCAACGCGGGCAATATCGCCTATAAGCTGGTTCAGAGGCTTGCCGGCGCCGAGGCAATCGGCCCCATCATTCAGGGCCTCG
>JAAYQN010000041.1 GCA_012519285.1 Clostridiales bacterium | reverse complement strand
GCCTCTTCTTGTACGAAGTCGCGGGCTTTCCCTTGTAATTTTTGATTATATAATAATACCTTTCCCTCGCCCTCTTTATCACGCCGTCCCAGCTGCGGTATATCTCGAGGTAGGCGTTTTCGCCCGCCTTCTTTACAAGCTCCTTGTCTTTGAGGATATCGTGTATCCTGGCGCTGTAGCGCTCGGGGTCGTTTTGGCTTAGGAAACCGTTATGCCCGTCGACTATCTTTTCCGCCGTGGTGGCGCCCTCTATCAGCACGCCGGGCAGCTTGTGGGCGGCAGCCTCTATTAGCACGATGGACGACGCGTCGTACAGCGAAGGGAAGAGCAGCAGCGTGCTCCTCGAATATATGGCAGAAAGCAGCTTCCTGTCGGAAATCCTGCCCGTGTAGATGACGTCCTCTTCAAGCCCCAGCTCTTTTGTGTACTCCTTTATATACTTCTCGTCAAAGCCTGTCCCAACCATAAAGAGCTTGAACTTCAGGCCGCTCTCTTTAAGCAGCTTAGCCGAAGAGATTGTCAGCTTGATGTTCTTTTGCAGGATGAGCTGGCCCACGAAGGCGAACACCAGCTCGTCCTTGCCAATATGGTAAATTTGGTTCACCATGTCCTTAAGGCTGTCCACATCCTCGGGGAAGTCAAATTCGGTGGCGTTGTCCATCACGATGGCTTTGCCCTTAAAGCCGTACTCCCGCAACGTCTCCACCATATTGTTGTTGACCGTCCACACCTCGTCCACCTTTTCGTAAAAGTCAACCACAGCCTTGAGCGCGCCCTTGGCGAGGATGTTGAGCTTTAAGTATTTTTTAAAATCATCGTAATACTTGGTGTGGAAGGTGGCGATGATGGGGATGTCGAGCTTTCTCGCCATGTTAAGCGCGTACCTTCCCAGCGAAAATGGCGAATGCACGTGGAAAATGTCGAAGTTGCCGGTCATAAGGGTCTTTTTAAGCTTGATGTCGATGGAGGGGACGCCGCAGTCCATCTTTAAAAGGGGCACCATGAACGCCTTGCAGCGGATGACCTCGTACGTCAGGTCGTCCACATAGTTTTTCCTCTTGGGCGCGATCACGGTGCAGTGGTCGTGCAAGTTCAGTCTCTTGGCGTAATGGTCGGTTACCGACACCACGCCGTCGATGTTCGGGTAGAAGGTATCTATGAACTCTGCTATTTTGAGCTTTCTGCTTACTATATCGTTCTCAAACATTACAATCTCCTTGCCTTTAAAACCCCTGTAGCTTTAAAGATCTGAACAATCCCGCGCCACCCCTTTAGGGCGCTTTTTGCACTTGTTCATATTATATCACTCTTTTTAATAAATAACAACAGTTTGGAAAAAAAGATAATAATCTCGCCTTATAAAAAGCGGCATTACTCCCGTCTCCGTTAATATGTTTTGGCAAAACATGTTGCCGCAAAGATATAATTATGCTATAATATCCCTAAAATAAGGTGTAAGACGTGGCTGTGCAAAGGAAGAGGACCAAAAAAAGATATTGTAATGAAAGTTTTTTAGATCGTTTTTTAACCTTGCTGTTTTATCCGCTGCGCGTATTCATATATTATTTTTTGTTTCAGTTTGTCTTCAGGATTCTCTTTAAGTTCAGGCACAGGGTAACCTTTGACAAGAATGGCAAAAAGCTGCCGCGCGGAAACTTCATAGTTTTGGGAAATCACGTCAGCAACTGGGACGGCCTGTACCTCAACACCTACTTGTGCAGGTTTATATATTTTCTGGTGCACGACGAGGCTTTTAAATACAAAATAGCCAGCGGCATCCTAACCAAGGTGCTGGGCCAGATAAAGAGAGGCAATAAAAAGAGCGACATCGGCCCCCTGAGAAAGCTCATTGATATCCGCAATTCGGGCAAGAACATAGGCATTTTCCCCGAGGGCGACATAAGCCATGTGGGAAAATCCCTTCATATACGGGAGAGCATCGCCAAGCTGTGCAAAATACTCGACCTTCCCGTCGTCACGGTGAGGATTGACGGGGCGTTCCACGCGCGCCCTCGCTGGGGCTACGAGGTGAGAAAGACAAAGGTCAGGATAACCATCACCGACGTAATAAGCAGGGAAGAGGTGGAGGGTTTCTCCCAGCGGGAGCTTTACGAGAGGATAGTAGAGGGCATAAGGTACAACGACAACGAGTATCAAAAGACGCACATGATAAAGGCCAAGGCCAAAAGGCCCGCTGAGAGGCTTGAGAACGTGCTTTTTTTATGCCCCGATTGCGGGAGGATAAACTGCATGAAGAGCTCGGTGGACCGCCTCTTCTGCTCAAGGTGCGGCTACGAGGTGCGCTTCAACGAGTACAATCAGTTCGAGCTAATCTGCGGCAGCAATCACTTTTTAAACATCGAGGAATGGGACGAGTACCAAAAGGCAAAGCTGGCCGAGATAGTAGAATGGAGCAGGGAGAGCGGGCAGGAAATCCTCTCCTTCGATGGTTTCACCTACGACAAGGTCTTCGACGGGCAGTACTTCTACCGCCCTAAGTCGAGGGGTACCCTCTCTATAAACCACGAGAGGCTGAAATTTGTCTCTGAGGACGGCTGCATCGTCGAGGAATATCCGGTAAAGGAGATTAGGGACCTGTACATACAGTTCAAGGGCACGGTGGAGTTTACCTTCGGCAAGCACCGTTACAGGTTTATGCCTGACAAGCTAAAGCAATACGGATACTGGTACGAGTGCTTTATCAACGCCATTTTGAAAGGCCAGAAAGCGGCGCTCAGCGCGCGGGCCGAAAAACTTTCGGAGGTTTATTAAATTGGAAAAGCATGGGGAAAAGCACAACATCGTGATTTTATCGGCACTCGGCGGCCATGACGTGGCGGCGAGGGCTATCAAGGAGCAGTTTGACCTCCGCTATTCCGACTGCGAGGTCATCATTATTCCCATGAACGAGTACGCGGGCAGATTCCTGATGAGGGTAAACGATGGCTTTTACACCTTCTGCTGCCGCTTCGCTCCGTGGGTGTTCGGCATCTATTTTAAGTTTATGGCCGCCAGGCTGGCGAGAAAACTCAAAAGGCTCGGCAAAAAATACGTCAGCCTGGGGAGGGACGGGGCGAGGATAAGAGAAGAGAGCGCCCTCTATCCCGTAAAGCGCTTAAAGAACATCTACGACAGGTTCGAGCCGAAGGTGTTCGTGAGCGTGCAATCCATGCCGCAGGGCCTCGCCGTCGCCGCGAAGAAGAGGTATAAGTTTGACAGCAAGGTGGTGGCGGTTATCTCCGACTACGCGCTCGACAAGCTATACGTCAGGTACGGCTGCGACGGGTACGTGGTTGACAACGAGGAGATGAAGAGGGAGCTCAACGAGCTGGGCATAGAGGACGAAAAGGTCAGGGTGTTCGGCCTTTCCGCCTTTAACAAGTTCTTGGTGAGGAACGACAAACAGAAGATGAGGGAACACTTCGGCCTTCCCGACAGGCCCACCGTCATCATCACGGGCGGCAGCTTCGGCGCGGGAAAGATGAAGACAATTTTTAGGCACCTTCTTGAAAATTTCAAGGACATAAACGTGGTCGCCATAGCGGGAAGAAATGAAAAATTAAAGGCAAAATTCGAGAAGATAAAGACGGAGCTTAACGCCGAAAATGCCTACATCTTGGGCTTTACCACGGAGTTCGACAAGCTGCTCGACGCCGCCGACGCCATGATATGCAAGCCCGGCGCCATGAGCGTCAACGAGGCCTTCTTAAAGGGCGTGCCGGTGATTTCCGTCTACCCCATGCCTTCTGTGGAAGCCATGAACGTAAGATATTTTAAGGAAAAAGATCTGTGCATGTGCCCGGACAATCCCAGGCAGGTGGGAGAGCAGCTTAGGCTGCTGCTTGAAAACCCCGAGGTGCGGCAGAAGTATATCGAGAAGATATCGCGGCACAGCAAGAGAGACGCCACCAAGAACATAGCAGACTATATATATTCGCTGATAGATAAGCAAAATAATTGATAATCCCGCCGCAATGTTTTATAATAATTGTTAAATAACTTAAAATTTTGGCTGACAGCTTTAACGCTTTTAGTGACATTTGGAGGTAGATATGAAAAAGCTTGCGCTGGCGCTTTTCGCGATGCTGTTGCTTTTTTCCACGGCCGGCTGTTCCGGTCCGAGCTTCATGAATGACAAGGACATAAAGGACATCGACACCATAACGGGCAGCATCACTTTCAGCTACATGAGTCTGGATAACCAAAACGAGACCG
>JAAYQN010000012.1 GCA_012519285.1 Clostridiales bacterium | reverse complement strand
GGCGGCTGCCCGCGGCGAGCGCTTCAACTGGGTAAAAAGCTGCCACTCCCAAAGCGAGGAGGTGGGCAGGGTGCTCACCACTGCGGGCCACTACGCCTACCTCATGATAGCCGACGGCTGCTCCAACCGCTGCACTTACTGCCTCATCCCCCAGATAAGGGGAAAGTACCGCTCCTTTAAGATGGAAAGCATCTTGAGGGAGGCGAAGCAGCTCCTCGAAGGGGGCGCCAGGGAGCTCATCATAGTGGCGCAGGACACCACGAGGTACGGGGTGGACCTTTACGGGCGATACTCGCTGGTAAGGCTGCTTAGGGAACTGTCTTTGCTCGAAGGCATGCCGGACGAGGGCATAAGGCTGATGTACTGCTACCCCGAGCTCGTCACCGATGAGCTTATCGGAGAAATAAAGGACAACGGTAAGATAATAAAATATATTGACATCCCCGCTCAGCACATCTCGGACAGGGTGCTAAAAGCCATGGGAAGGCCGGGCGCCGATAGGTTCAAGGGAGTTATACAAAAGCTGCGTTCTCAGATTCCCGGGATTTCCATCAGGAACACCTTTATGGTGGGCTTTCCGGGCGAGAGCGAGGAGGACTTTGAACAGCTTTGCGATTTCCTCAAAGAATACAAGCTCGACAACGTCGGCTTTTTCGCCTACTCGAGGGAAAAGGGCACGCCCGCCTATAACCTTTCCGGGCACATGCACCAACGCACCAAGAAGAGGCGCCTCGACGAGGCCAACTTTATCCAGCAGGAAGTGTACATGGAATACAATGCCGAGCAAGTCGGGAAGGCGCTTAAAGTTACCTGCGACGGCTTCGATGGAGAAAAGGGCATGTATTACGGCAGGACGTACAGGGACGCCCCCCTGTGCGACAAGCTGGTGTACTTTACCGCGCATAGAGAGCTTAAGGCGGGGAGAAAATATAGCGTGCTTGTCGAAAAGGGCGGCGTGTACGACCTGTACGGCAGGGCATTGGAGGAAGTATGAGTTTGCCAAACAGGATAACCATAGTAAGGATAACCTTGATTCCCATGATGGTGCTGGGGTTTTACCTTGACGAGATGATAGAGGGCTTCGCGCTCAGCGGCCTCGTCTCAAGCCTGCTTTTTTCGCTCGCCGCAGTCACCGACTTTCTCGACGGCTACATAGCGAGGAAGCGCAACCTCATCACCACCGTGGGAAAATTCCTTGACCCCATAGCCGACAAGGTGCTGGTGATAACGGCGCTCTTTCTCATCGTGGAAGGAGGGCTTGTCGTCAAACCTTGGGGGGCGATATTCTCCTCGCTGATAGTGGCGAGGGAGCTCATTATAAGCGGCTTTCGGCAAATAGCCGCCTCAAGCGGCATGGTGATAAGCGCCGACAAGTGGGGCAAGATAAAGACGGTGTTTCAGGACATTGCCATGATAATGTTTTTGCTGCTGAAATCCATAAAAAAATGGCAGGTTTTAGCGGGCCACGCGCTCTTTGACGTATACGTGGCGGCAAGCTACGGTATGCTGGCAGCGGCAGTGGTGCTCACGCTGTGGTCGGGGATAGCGTATGTCATAAAAAACAAAGCGGTGTTTAGCTGACATGAAGGTGTCTGTCATCGCGGACCCCAGGGAAATCTGCTCCAAAAAGGGCTTCTTCGAGTATTTCTTCAACATCCTTTCCAGCGTGAGGGAGAGGGGAATAGACATAGAGCTGGGCTTTGACGAAGGCAGCAGCTCAGGCTATATCATAGCGCTCGGGCAGGTGGGAGCAAGTGAAAGCGCGCTCCGCATAGAGCTTGAAGACGATTACACGCTCGTCGCAAAGGAGCTGTTCGGCTTTTTGGGCGGGCTGCTTCTCGGCGAGCACGAGCAGCACACCGTCAAGATGTTCGGCTATATAGAGGACGCGGAAGCGAGGCTGGCGAGGATAGAGCGCGCCTATTCGGGCAAGGTAATAGTTTTTCTCTACAAGGAAGGGCTGGTAACCACCCTGAAGGTGCTCTGCGAGAAAAACTGCCCTGCGGTAAGCGATATCTTCTCCGAGTTCAACAGAAACATCTACGCCGAAGAGGACGTAAGGCTGGACGCGAGACTGCTCGAGCTTCTTTCGGTGAGGAACAAGACGCTCTGCGTCGCCGAATCCTTAACCGGCGGCATGATATGCTCAACCATAATCGACAACCCGGGGGCGAGCAAGGTGTTTGACGAGGGGCTGATAACCTACAGCAACAGCTCCAAGACGGACAGGCTGGGCGTTGACCCCGAGGTGATAAGGAATTACGGCGCCGTCAGCTACCAGGCGGCGTACGAAATGGCGGCGGGCCTCATAATGAAGGGAAACTGCGACATCGCCATCGCCACCACGGGCATAGCGGGCCCGGAAGGCGGCTCGCTCTCAAAGCCTGTCGGTCTCACCTTCATTGCGGTGGGCACCGGCGAGAAGATTCACGTCTTCCGCCACGTATTCAAAGGGGACCGGCAGCAGATAAGGCTCGCCGCGAGCCAGGCGGCCATGTTTTACGCCATAAAAAGGCTAAAGGATTTCAGCCTCGATTACGAGGAAATCAGGATAAATTAGCGTCGGAGGATAAGATGGATATCAAAAACAATGAGGAAAAGAAGCGGGCCTTAAACCAGGCCATACTGCAGATAGAAAAGCAGTTCGGCAAAGGCTCCATAATGAAGCTGGGCGAGAGCGCCACAGCCGGCAACATCGAGGTAGTCTCGACGGGCTGCATAACCCTCGACATGGCTCTTGGCATAGGCGGCATACCGAGGGGGAGGATAATAGAGATATTCGGACCCGAATCCTCTGGCAAGACCACGCTTGCGCTGCATATCGTGGCGGAGATGCAAAAGGCGGGCGGAGCGGCGGCCTTCATCGACGCCGAGCACGCGCTCGACCCCCAGTACGCTGCTAAGCTGGGCGTGAACCTCAACGAGCTCTACATCTCCCAGCCCGACAACGGCGAGCAGGCGCTGGATATCGCCGAGGCGTTGGTCAGGAGCGGGGCAATTGACGTTGTCATAATTGACTCCGTCGCGGCGCTCACCCCGAGGGCGGAGATAGAGGGCGAGATGGGCGAATCCCATATGGGCCTGCAGGCGAGGCTGATGTCGCAGGCGCTTAGGAAGCTCACCGCCATCACCTCAAAGTCCAAGACCAGCGTTATATTCATCAACCAGCTCAGGGAAAAGGTGGGCGTGATGTTCGGCAACCCCGAGACCACGACGGGCGGCAAGGCCTTGAAGTTTTACGCCAGCATAAGGCTCGACGTTAGGAGAATTGAGCAGATAAAGAGCGGCAACGAGGTCATAGGAAACAGGACGAGGGTAAAGGTGGTAAAGAACAAGCTGGCACCGCCCTTTAAGGTGGCCAACTTCGATATCCTTTATGGCACCGGTATCTCAAAAGAGGGCTGCATAGTCGACCTTGCCACCGAGCTCGACATCCTGATAAAGAGCGGCGCGTGGTATTCCTATAACGGCGAGAAAATCGGCCAGGGCAAGGAGAACGCAAGGCAGTACCTCGTGGAGCACCCCGAGCTCGCAAAGGAGCTCGAGGCAAAGATAAGGGAGCTCTACAGGCCCTCGGACGGCGACGCCAAATAGGGCTTTTTGGCTACATAAAAGGGATCGGAGGCAGGTCCAATCCCTTTTTTTGTGAAAAAATTTGTCCTTTGCCCTTAATTCCCAAATTAAATAAAAAATGCCCTCAAAAGGCCTTTCAAGGCACGAAATCGAAAAAATTTCCCCCTCCCAGATTGAGGTAGGTGTCTGGGATTTTGCCAACCAGCACGGCCTCGGCTATGTATATCTCGACCACACAGTCTACCTTTTCGTTTGTCTGAGGCAGGATTACCTCCATGCTGGCGCACACCTCTATGAAAATCTTGTGTCTCGTCTGATTTATGCCCGCGCTTTCAAATTCCGACTTAAACTTGCAGTAGACGATGCCGTCGGAGATTATCCTAACCTTTATTTTGGGCCCCCGGCCCGTGAGCAGGGGAGAATTAAAGAGAGAGCCTATGTTAAATTCCAGTGTCTGGTCCTCTATCTTTTCAAGCTCCCTATCGGTGGCGCGCGCGGTCCTATTGGCGATGGAACTTATCTTATAGGTGTTCGCCTCAAGCATTGTGATGTTGCCTTTGTCGTCCCTGTGCACGGTTACCAGGTCGCTGTATATTACGGTGTCCTCGAGCACGTTAAAGATCGCGTTGTTGACGGCGGAGATAATCATGTTGTCCATCTTTGCCTCGGCGTAGCCGATAATGACGGGGTAGACAACGTTATGAAGCATTTGGGAAATCAAAATAAATACAATGATGAGACACACCAGCACGATGTATCTCTTTTTTATATGCCACCTTCTCTTCATCTTTTCATTACCATTATATGAGCCTCTTTAAGGAGGTGATACATTTTTATCACATTTCCCATTGTACATCGTACGAAAAACGGGCACAACATTTTAAATAAACAAGGGTTTTCAGGGGTTATGCTCCCTGCCATTTTTTTGCGCCCAAATAAATCCCCCATATTTTGCGCAAAGTATTACGGGAGGTGTTTTTATGCCCATAAAGACTTCGATAAGTTTCGGCCTCGTATACATTCCCGTGACGCTGCAAAACGCCGTGAAAAGCAACGACATAGGCTTTCACCTTCTTCACAAAAAGCACCACAGCAGGATTTCTTACAAAAAGACCTGCCCCGAGTGCGAGGGGGAGGTTCCTAACGAGGACATAGTGAAGGGATATGAGTACGAGGACGGCAAATACGTAATCTTCGACGACGAGGACTTCGAGAAGATTAAGTCCAAAAAGGACAAAGCCATTGTCATAGACAAGTTCGTGGACGCCGCAGAGATAGACCCCATCTATTACGACAAGGCCTATTACGTACGGCCCGCCGCCGGCGCGGAGCGGCCGTTTGCCCTGCTCCTTAAGGCCCTCGACAGCCAGCAGAAGGTGGGCATTGCCAAGACCGTGCTGGGAACAAAGGATTACATCGTGGCGCTCAGGGCAAAGGGCGAGGACATGGTGCTCTCCACCATGCACTTTAAGGATGAGGTTCGGCAAAACCAGTACGCGGGAAAGCTGTCTGAGGTAAACGAGAGGGAGCTTGAGCTCGCCAAATCCATAGTCCAGAACATGAGCGGCAACTTTGAAATAGGCCAGCACAAGGACGAATACAGGGAAAAGGTCTTAAAGGCGATAGAGCAGAAGATCGCAGGAAAGGAGATCGTCGCCCCGAGGGAAGAAGAGGCGAGGGTAGGCGTTTTAAGCCTCATGGACGCGCTCGAAAAGAGCCTGCAGATTTCCAAGAAGAAAGAGCAAGCGGAAAAGAAGACAGGGGCCAAAAAGAGCGCCAGGAAGGCATAAGCCAAAGCGAAGCTGCGCTGCAAGCCAAAAAACTTTGTCAAAAAAAGGCGGTTGTTGAAAAATTCCGGCCGCCTTTTTTGTTGACTTGCCGCCGCTCCCGCAGTATAATAAAAAAGTTAGTATCCTAACAATAATTTTTTAAATGGATAAGTTCAACATAGGTTTCAAAATCAAGACGGCGGCTAACCTCTTAAAGAGGAGGATAAACAACGCCATCGGCGACATGACCGCCCTGCACTTCTGGATAATAGGCTATCTTTACGATAGCCCGGATGGTCTGTTCCAGCGCGACATCGAGCAGAAATTCAATATCAGGCGCTCAACCGCCACGCAAATTCTCAAAGTTATGGAGAGAAACGGCCTGATAAGCAAGGAGAGGGTGAGCCGCGACAGGCGTCTTAAAAAGCTGCTCCTTACCCCCAAGGCGGTCAGGATGCACGAGGCGGCACTGGATGAGATAAAGGCCATCGAGGAGCGCATGCTCTCAGGCATAGGCAGCGATGAGCTCGAGGTGTTCGGCAGGGTTTTGGACAAGATCGCCCAGAACCTGCAAAGCTGAGGCTGCAAAGGGAGGCCTTATGATAAGAAAGCTTGCTAAGTCTTTGAGAGAGTACAAAAAGCCGGCAGTACTTACGCCCATCATCATCGCCATCGAGGTGATGCTCGAGGTGGCCATACCCTTTACGGTATCCTATCTCATCGACCTCGGAATTAAGCTGGGCGACATGGGTCAGATCTTAAAATACGGCGGGATACTGGTGGCTCTGGCGCTTGCCTCGCTGGCGCTGGGGATACTTGCGGGAAGGCTGTCCGCCATAGCTTCCGCGGGCTTTGCCAAAAACCTGCGGCGCGACATGTACTATAAGGTACAACAGTATTCCTTCTCCAACATAGACAAATTCTCCACCGCCAGCATAGTAACCAGGCTCACCACCGACGTCACCAACATCCAGAATTCCTTTCAGATGATGATTCGCCTCATGGTGAGAAGCCCGCTCATGATTGCCTTTTCGCTGATAATGGTTTTCCGGATAAACGCACAGATCTCTCTCATCTTCCTGTTCACCGTACCGTTTTTGGGCGCAGGGCTGTACCTCGTCATGACCAAGGCGCACCCCATCTTTAAGAGGGCATTCAGGATATACGACAAACTCAACCGCGTGGTTCAGGAAAACCTTCGCGGGATAAGGGTGGTAAAATCCTACGTGCGCGAGGACTACGAGGAGAAAAAGTTCAAGGAAGTCTCGGGGCAGATGTTTAAGGACTTTTCCGCCGCCGAAAGGACTGTCGCCCTCACCGGGCCCCTCATGCAGTTTTCCACCTACGCGGGGATAGTGCTCATCTCGTGGTTCGGCGCCAAGCTCATAGTGGCGCGCACCATGACCGAAGGCCAGCTCGTCAGCCTCATCTCCTACTCCATGCAGCTTCTCATCAGCCTCATGATGCTCTCCATGGTATTCGTCACGCTCACCATCTCGAGGGCGTCCGCCGAGAGGGCGGTGGAGATTTTGGACGAGGCGCCCGACATAACAAACTCCGAAAACCCCGTCCGTGAGGTAAAAAGCGGCGACATCAAGTTTGAGGATGTCAGCTTCAGTTACGCCGGAAACTGGGGCAACTTCGCGCTTAAGGATATAAACCTAAAGATAAAATCAGGGGAGACGGTGGGCATAATCGGCGGCACGGGAAGCTCCAAGACCACGCTGCTCCAGCTCATCCCCCGCCTGTACGACGCCACGCGGGGAAAAGTTTTGGTAGGCGGCAGGGACGTCAGGGAATACGACCTGAAGGCGTTGCGCGACGCCGTCGCCATCGTGCTGCAAAAGAACGTGCTCTTTTCGGGAACCATAAAGGAAAACCTTCGCTGGGGGAATGAGCACGCCACGGAGGAGGAGATGGTACAGGCATGCAGGCTCGCCCAGGCGCACGACTTTATCGTATCCTTTCCCGATGGCTACGATACATACGTCGAGCAAGGGGGGACCAATCTCTCCGGCGGCCAGCGCCAGAGGCTGTGCATTGCGAGGGCGCTGCTGAAGAGGCCAAAGATACTCATTCTCGACGACTCCACCAGCGCCGTGGACACCAAGACCGACGCGCTGATTAGGCAGGGCTTTAAAAACTATCTTCCGGGCGTGACCAAGCTCGTGGTGACGCAGAGGATATCCTCCATCACGGACGCCGACAAGATAGTGATAATGGAAGGGGGGACCATCGCGGCCATGGGCACTCACGAGCAGCTGCTGAACGAGAACGAGATTTACCGCGACATTTACCACTCGCAGCAAAAGGGAGGTGTGCTGAATGAGGCTTAGAGGCTTTTCCCAAAGGGCAAAGGCAGCCGCCCCGCACGGGAAAAGGCTGGGGCCAAAGGACGCGGGCAGGACGTTCAGGAGGCTGCTCAGCTATATCACCAAAAGGTATAAGCTCAGGCTGCTGCTGGTGCTGGCATGCATTATGACAAGCTCGATAACCGGCGTGCTCGGCTCGCTTTGGACGGGCAGGCTGATAGACGACTACATCGCCCCGCTGCTGCTTGAGGACAACCCCGTCTTTACCGGGCTTTTAAAGGCCATCGCCTCGATGGGCGCGATCTTTCTCGCCGGGATAGCCGCCACCTACATCTACAACGTCACCATGGTAACCATCGCGCAGAACACTTTAAAGCGGGTGCGCGACGAGATGTTCGCCAGGATGCAGCGGCTTTCCATAAGCTTTTTCGATGCCAATTCCACGGGGGACATCATGAGCAGGTTCTCAAACGACACCGATACCCTTCGCACGCTGATCAGCCAAAGCCTGCCGAACATGGTCTCCTCAATCCTGACCGTGGTGTCCGTATTTATAGGAATGCTCATCACCAACGTATACCTGACGCTGTTTATAGTGCTGTTTTTGGTGCTGGTATTCTTTATCATAAAAAATATCGGCGGCAAGAGCGGGCGGTATTTTGCCAGGCAGCAGCTTTCCATCGGCAAGCTCAACGGCTATATAGAGGAGATGATAGCCGGCCAGAAGGTGGTAAAGGTGTTCAACCACGAGGAAAAGGCAAAAGAGGGCTTTGACGCGCTCAACGAGGAGCTGTGCCACAACGCCACCACCGCCAACATCTACGCCAGCATATTCATGCCCATAATGGGCAACCTCGGCCACCTGCAATACGTGTTGATCGCTGTCGTGGGAGGTTTGCTCGCCATATCGGGCGCAGCGGGCGTGACGCTCGGCGCCATTGCCACCTTTTTGCAGATGAGCAGGAATTTCCTCATGCCCATAAGCCAGATGTCCCAGCAGGTCAACTTTATCCTGATGGCGCTCGCCGGCGCTGAGAGGATATTCGAGCTCATGGATGCCGAACCCGAAAAGGACGAGGGCTTTGTAACGCTGGTAAACGTCAGGCAGGAGGGCGACGGGCTCGTCGAGGCAGAGGAAAGGACGGGCATTTGGGCGTGGAAGTACCCCCGGCCCGACGGCAGCCATAAATATATCAGGCTGCAGGGCGATATCAGGTTCTTCGACGTGGACTTTGCCTACGTCAAGGGCAAGCCGGTGCTGCATGATATTACTCTCTACGCCGAGCCTGGCCAGAAGGTGGCGTTTGTGGGAGCCACTGGAGCGGGCAAGACCACCATAACAAACCTCATAAACCGCTTCTACGACATCGAGCAAGGCAGAATCAACTACGACGGCATAGACATAGGAGAGATAAAAAAGGACGACTTGAGGAGGTCGCTCGGCATAGTCTTTCAGGATACCCATCTTTTCACCGGCACGGTCATGGAGAACATAAGGTACGGCAGGCTGGACGCCACCGACGAAGAGGTCATCGAGGCGGCAAAGCTCGCGGGCGCCCACGACTTTATCACCAGGCTGCCGAGCGGTTACCAAACCGCGCTCGCGGGCGACGGCTCCAGCCTATCGCAGGGGCAAAGGCAGCTTCTCGCCATAGCAAGGGCTGCGGTGGCAGATGCGCCCGTGATGATCTTGGACGAGGCCACCTCCAGCATAGACACCCGCACCGAAAAGCTGGTTCAAAAGGGCACCGACAAGCTCATGCGCGGCAGGACAGTGTTTGTCATCGCCCACAGGCTCTCCACGGTGAGGAACGCCGACGTGATAATGGTGCTCGAGGACGGCAGGATAATAGAGAGGGGAAATCATGAAAAGCTCATTACCCAAAAGGGCAAATACTACCAGCTCTATACCG
>JAAYQN010000040.1 GCA_012519285.1 Clostridiales bacterium | reverse complement strand
TAAAGGGATAGAATCCCTTTATCCTCATTTTTTCAATTTAAAAGATTCCCAAAAACCCTCAAAAATGTCCGAAAACATGCCAAAAGTCCGGCAAAAGCCGGACTTTTCGGACGAGGTCTGGCGGAGAAGGAGGGATTCGAACCCTCGGAACGCTTATGGCGTTCACACGATTTCCAATCGTGCGCCTTAGACCAGCTCAGCCACCTCTCCATGCCTTTTTAATTGTGTAAAATAGAACAATGCGCAAAATCCTGCTGTAATTACATATTTGTTATGCTCTTTCATGCGCGCGCCTTTATTGAAACCGCCGGAAAATTGCCACATATACAGCCGTTTGGCAATTTTCCTTGGGGCAAAAAAATCCTGTCATAACCCGCTGCAAGCCTTGTTATTATATAACAAGTTACGCTTTTTTGCAAGTAAATTAAAGAGCGCTTTCAGATGAATGAGTTGAACAGGAGATGGCTTTTCTTATTCTGTCGGAGAAGAAACAGAACAAATGCCACATAAAAATTTTTTACAACTTTCAAAAAACAGTTGCCATTTTTTTAAACTGATAGTAAAATAATACTATAAAGTCTTAGCAGAGATTAGTCATAGCCATAGTTTAGCAGTAGGTTAGCCGTAGCGGCGCATGGCCCGAAATGCGCCGACGAACAATTGAGAGTGACTGTTTCTGCCGTACTTTATAAGTGCGGCTTTTTTAATCTCTGAAAAGACTTTAAATAAGATTTTCGGAGGTTTTTTTATGAGCAAGGACAAAATCAAGGTAATTCTCGAAGAGGAGCACATCCCCAAGCAATGGTACAACATCCAGGCAGATATGCCCAACGTGCCCCCACCGCACATCAACCCGCAGACATTAAAGCCCGCCGCGCTCGATGAGATGTCGGCGCTGTTCCCCAGGGAGCTGCTGCTGCAGGAATATTCCCGTGAGAGGTACATCGACATCCCCGAGCTCGTGAGGGAACAGTACAAGAAATACCGCACCACCCCTCTCTACAGGGCAAAGGGCCTCGAGAAGGCCATCAGCACGGGCTGCAAGATCTACTACAAATACGAGGGCGGAAACGCCACGGGAAGTCACAAGCTCAACACCGCCCTGCCCCAGGCCTTCTTCAACAAGCAGGAGGGCATAAAGAGGATCACCACCGAGACGGGCGCCGGCCAGTGGGGCTCGGCTATATCCATGGCGTGCAACATGTACGGCCTCGAATGCGTGGTCTACATGGTCAGGGTAAGCTACAACCAAAAGCCTTACAGGAAGATTTTTATGGAAACCTTCGGCTCAAAGGTGTATGCCAGCCCCTCCGACAACACGGAGATAGGCAGGATGTACCTTGAGCAGAATCCCGAGCATTCGGGCAGCTTGGGGATAGCGATAAGCGAGGCAGTCGAGGACGCAGTCAAAAGGGACGACACCCATTATTCTCTCGGCAGCGTGCTGAACCACGTCTGCATGCACCAGACTGTTATAGGCCTCGAGGCCAAGAAACAGTTCGAGATTCTTGACGAATATCCCGACATCGTGATAGGCTGCCACGGCGGCGGGAGCAACTTCTCGGGAACGGCCTTCCCCTTCCTCGAGGACAAATTGAGGTTGGGCAAAAAGGTGAGGGCGATAGCCGTCGAATCCACTGCCTGTCCCACCCTCACCAAGGGCGTGTACGCCTATGACTACGGCGATTCAGCCAAGCTCGGCCCCATTGCGCTCATGTACACGCTGGGCCATGACTTCGTGCCCTCGGGCATTCACGCCGGAGGTTTGAGGTATCACGGCGCCTCGCCGCTTGTTTCCTCTCTGCTCCACGACGGCATAATAGAGGCGCAGGCATACAGACAACAGGAAGTCCTGTGCGACGGCATGCTCTTCGCCCGCGCCGAGGGGATCATCCCTGCTCCTGAATCTTCTCACGCCATCAGCTGCGCCATTCATGAAGCCAAAAAGGCAGACGAGGCAGGGGAGAGGAAGGTAATCTTCTTCAACCTCTCCGGCCACGGCTACCTCGACCTTTACGCTTACGAAAAGCTCCTCGCCAACGCTTTAGGCGATTCCGACTTCTATGCCGAGGAAATGAACAAGGCACTCGAGAAACTGCCCGCGCTGTAATATCGCTTTTTGAGCAAAAAAGGCCGCCTCATCCGGATAAACGGGCGGGGCGGCCATCTTTTTTGCCATTTTTGCATATAATTGTATATTTTTTTAACTACAGTTGACATATATTTTAAAAAATCTTATAATAAACTTATATTCAAGGTCATGGCAATCGTTCAAACGATAAAAAGAATTTGGGGATACTATGAAACAGTGTAAAGTATGTGGAACGCTTGTTCACATTGATTCAAACACCTGTCCCTCGTGCGGCAACCACAACTTCTTCGTGCTCGACGTCAAGATCTGCCCCCTCTGCGGAAAGGTGAACAACATAACCAACAGCTTTTGCGAACAGTGCGGCAAGCAGTTTGTCACGGCGCAAGGCAATAACCCTCTTTCGAAGCAGCCCATCGGCAGGGAAAGGATGGTAAAACCCGTAAAAGGCTATGAGCACGATGGCACGTTAAGGCCTGCCGCTGATGACGACATTGACAGGATATATAGGAAATTTCTCGCCTTAAAGCCCGAGACAAAGGATAGCGGCGACGACGTCGAATACGCCTATTACGTCGAGGGAGACCCCGACCGCCTGCCCGTCGTCATTTTGCCTAAGTTTGCCAGGGCATCGGGCAAAAACATCCTCGTCAACATCATCGTTGGCGGCGCCGAAAAGGCTTCTCAGTCCCTCGCCGAGGAGGTAAAACCAAATTACATTTTCAGGCAGCAGCCTCAGGAGCAGGAGTCGCAAAGGCAGGCTGAGACTGCCGCCAAAAAGCAAATTGGCAGCGACACGTCGAGCGGCGACCTCGAGAGGATAAAGCCCTACCTCAAGGACGAGGCCAAGATGTTCACGCCGTTTTCGGCGATAGACGACACCCTGCCGCCTCACCTGCGTGAGGAAGAAAACGAGGGGGAAATTCCCGACGTGAATTACATCGACGTCGAAGACGATGCTATTCCCGTGCCCCCGCTTGCCAAAAGAAAGGCTGCGCACGCGAGAGGGGTCAGGGTGACCATTTCTTCGATTCTCATCAACTTGCTATTGATACTCTGCTCCGCGGGGATGCTCGCGGCCTTTTCAATGGTGTTTTACGACAGCGCCGACTGGCAGCACAGGACTGCGGGTTTCAGCCCCGTTCTCTACGCCCTGAAGGATATGTTTAAGACGGAAATAAATCCGCCCTTTGCCATGGACAACGGCTACGCGCAGTTTGCCGCAGATTTCGGCGGCGGCCAGTACGCCCACCTCGCCCATATAGTGCCCTACCTCTTCCTCGGTGCGCTCGCGCTCGTGGTTGTGAACCTGTTCATAACGCTGTTTACCTTCAGGCAAAGGACGTGGGCAAAGGTCGTGCTCATCGTCACCAGTTTGCTGTCCATGCTGTGCGTCGCCGCCATAGCCCTCGCGATAGTTCTGGTGTTTAACGCCCCGACCGTCCCAACTTTCGGCATAGGGCTGCTGATTGACGCAGCGCTGTCCTTCGCATATTTCTTAATTGTCGTATTCGGGTACAAGCCAGAGAGAAGGGATTACTAAAGGTCAAAAAACGCAAAAAATATCCCCTGAAAGCGGGGTTTTTTTGGATTTGAACCTTATCGATTTACCTTTTTGCTAAGTACATAATTAATTTATTTTCGTGTTATAATAATACAAAATAAGCTGTATTTGCGAAAAATGCGCTGGATTTTAGTCTTTCAAAACATAGAGAGGGAGCTGCTTTTTTCCCTCATTCTCGCGCTGCTTTTGCTGTTTTTTCTCTCTCATAGGCTGTTCGCGGCAAGGTATAAGAGGGAAAAAAAGATCTTAAGTAACATTCTCGAGAGCACGTCGAACGGCGTCATCATTTGCAAGAGGGATGACATGCTCTCAATTGTTTATGCAAACGATAACTTTTTAAACCTCATCGGCTACAGCAGGCAGGAGATCTCCTCGGTTTTGGACAACAAGCTCATAAACCTCATATACAACGACGACATCGGGGACACCTTAAAGAGCCTTTACGGCCAGCTTTCCCAAGGCGACCAGTTTGAGATAAAGCTGAGACTGTGCAGAAAAGACGACTCGAAAATATGGGTGTTGTGGAAGGGCGCCAAGAACCTTTACTCCGGCAAGGACTGTTTCTATTGCACCTTCATCAACATTACCGAGAGCGTTCTCAGCCAGGCCGAGCAGCGCATTGATTCCGAAAGGTGCCAAATCCTCATGGATTCCTCGGAGAACGTCATCTTCGAGTACAACATCAGGGACCGTATATGCTATTTCTCGAGCAAGTACAAGGCCAAGTTCGGCGAGGAACCCGTGACCGAAAACCTTCCCCGCAACGTCATCGAGAAGAGGATAATCTACAGCGAGGATATCCCAAAGTTCCTCAGCCTTTTCTCCTGCGTGAGCGAGGGCAAAAAGGGGGGCTCTCAAGAGCTGCGTATAAGGAACGCCGACGGCGAGTACATCTGGTGCAACATAAAGTATACTGTGATTGAGGATTCCGAGGGTAAGCCCTTCAAGGTAGTGGGAAAAATCATAGATATCGACAAGCAGAAAAAGGAGACCGAGAGCTTAAAGATTGCCAGCCAGATGGACTCCTTCACAAACCTTTACAACAAAAGCTCCGTGCTCATGGTTATAGAGAAATTCCTACTCGACCACTCAGACAAAAAGCACGCGCTCTTTTTCATAGACATCGACAATTTCAAGACCATAAACGACACCTTTGGCCACCTCTACGGCGACAAGATCATCCTCGAGCTGTCCAAGCTTTTAAAAAAGCAGTTCCGCTACACCGATATCCTCGGAAGAGTTGGCGGCGACGAATTCTTAGTGCTGCTCAAAGACTACCTCGACGAAAAGTACATCCTCGAAAAAGCTTCCACCCTTTGCAAGTGCATAAGCGAGATAAACGTGGGCAGCGACGTATTCGAGATAACCTCAAGCATAGGCATAGCCTTTTACCCCAAGGACGGCAGGACAGTCTCTCAACTACTGGAAAAGGCGGATATCGCCCTGTACGCCGCCAAGAAGGAGGGCAAAAATTCCTACAGGGCATACAGCCCCCAGCTCAAGGCAAAGTACAGGGAAAACCTGCACTCGCTGGTGGTGGAGAACGAGAACAGGATGAACGTGCAGGATTATACCGGCTTTTTGCTGGAGATCTCCGACGAGCTGTACAACAGTTGCGACATAGACCGCTCCTTAAACATCATCCTCGAAAAGATTTCCAAAAGGTACTGCTCGCAGAGGGCATACGTGTTCGAGATCAAGCGGGGCGGGCTGATAGAGAATACCTGCGAACACTGCAGCGGCATGAAGAGCAGGCTGGGAAGCGTCCTGCATGGTTTTGACGCCGCGCTCTACGAGAAAAATTTTGGCGAAAACGGCATCTACTACAACTGCCTGGGCCCCGATTATAAGGGCGAGGGCGAATACCTCAAGATTTTCGGCGTAGAGAATGCGGTAGCCTTTTTGCAGGCAAAGCTCACCGATTGCGGTCTGTTCAAAGGCTTTATAGGGTATGACCTGGCGGGGCAGAGGAAGTTTTCGCGCGAGGAAGTGGAGGCCATATCGTTTGCCGCAAAGACGCTGAGTGCCCTGCTCTCCTCCAAGAGGTTGAAACTGATAAATAAGTACACTGACGACAAAAAGACGGACATCATGGAAAACGTCAACCTGCCCGTCATCGTCGTCGAGCAAGACAGGATGGTCTACAAAAATCCCGTCGCGCTGGAAAAGCTAAGGGGGGAAACCTTAAAAGAGTGCCTGTGCGCGGAGAAAGTTTGCTCGCAAGACTGCCTCAAGCTAAAAGAAGGGGAGAGCTTTTCCTGCGATCTGGAGCTTTTGGGCGGCAAGGTAAAGGCAACCTCTGTCAGGATGGCATGGCAGGGGGGAAGGCCCGCGACACTGTTTTACATAAAATGAATTTTCCAAAAATTTTCAAAAACAAGAAAAATGTATAAAAAATGTTTGACATTTATGGGAGAAATGATTATTATATTATCGTATATTTGTACAGGTTGTATAGTTCGGTACAACTTAATACTTTTTCATAATGAAAAAGGTAAAATTGCTGAAAGGCAATGACACAAAGCTATAGGGTCTAAAGAGAAGTCCTTTCTCCATGACAGCCAGTTGCCATTATGCATATAGTGCATAATGGCGTTTTTTTTACCGAAAATAATTTT
>JAAYQN010000011.1 GCA_012519285.1 Clostridiales bacterium | reverse complement strand
TTTACGGCAAAAAGATAGGGGCCGTGAGCGTGGAGATAAAGCATTCGCACTCCAGGCTGACGCTGAAGGGCATGGACGCCTTAAAAGAGAGCGTCATGGACGCAATGGAAAAGTATTCAGCCCACGCGCTGCTGTCGTTTTCGGGAGAAAAGCCCGAGATACTCTTTAAGGGAAGGAGAAGCCCCAGCAAGGCGCTCCGCCTCGTCATGGACTTTTGCATTGATGCGGTATAGCGGGTTATTGCCGAAAAAGAGTTATATCGCGACGAGAAATGGTAAATATTATTGCAATAAGAAAGGTTTTTGTGTATAATTGTACTGCTACATGTTTTCAGAATAAACCTACAGGAGAAGGGCGATGAGATTCAAGCTTATATCTGTAATTCTTGTGCTGCTTATGACCGCCTCTATTATTTACGGCTGCGGGCTCATCAGTATAAACCGGGAAAAGGACTACAACCAGGTTATCGCCATGGTCGGGGACGAGGTGTATAAGGATGAGATTTTAAAGAAAGACCTCGTTCAAGCATACCTTAGCCAGGGTTCATATTACATGCAGAATTACGGATTGTCCTCCAAAGAGACCTTTGAGTACCTCTTCGAGCAGCTCATAAACAACAGGATAATGGTTCAGGAGGCCGCAAAGGAGCTCATCAGGATAAAGGGCAAAGAGGGCACGATAGCCGATTATCTGACAAAAGACCCTCAAACCGGCAAGAAATACGACAGCATGAAGAAACTGGTCGGCGACGACGCCTACGCTCAGGCGCTCTCCGCCGTCTATAAGTACGAAAAGGAAATGCTTGACTATTACGAGGAGCAGGTCAAGAAGGAGAATCCCACGCCCACTCCCTCCGGCACTCCGGAGCCCACGCCTACACCCACGCCTACTCCGCGCCCCACGAGGAAGCCCGACATCGAGCCCACCGAGACTCCTTTTTCTCCCGAACCCTCGCCTTCAGAAGGAACCCGCTATACCGCAAGGCAGAGGATGCTCGACGCCATAAAGAGGCAGAAAAACAAAAAGGACGCTGAGGAAGCTTACAAAGAGTTCTTTGAGGAGACGCTTGTCGCCCAGCTTGAAAACCAGATTTTAAGGCAATATCAGGAATACCTCGAGAGCGGCATATCCATAAATTTCGAGGACCTTGAGCTTCGCTACAAGAATATGTATCAGCAGGATAAGCACCAGCTCACCATCGACCTCTCTGCCTATGATACCAGGCTGGAGAACGCCGGCGAAAATAGCTTTGTGCTGTACAACCCCCTCGAGGGATACGGGTACGTCAAGAACCTGCTCATAGGCTTTGGGGACAAGCTGGAAAAGGAGCTTGCCGACTACCAGAGCATGGAATGGAGCAAGAGCGAGTACTACAAAATGAGGTCTGTGCTCCTTTGCAAGATAGAGGTTAAGGACCTGCGGGAAGGCATAGAGGATAGCGATAGGGAAAACTATCCCGACATCTTCCAATTCTTCGACGCCAAGATAAAGACTATGGGCGGAGCAAAGGTTGAGGATCCCAAATACGAAATTAACGGCGAGTACTATTTCTATGACAATACTACCCTCACTGAGGAGAACAAGGATTGCTTTATTGACCTCATATTCCAGTACGGCACTGACCCTGGAATGTTCAACAATGCCGTCGACTACCTCTCCATGCCCAAGCCCGCCCCGGGCGGCAGCGAGAAATTCGTCAAGGAATTCGCCGAGGCCGCGCGCGACGTCGTCGAAAAGGGCGAGGGCAGCTATGTGCTGGTGGGGACGGATTACGGCTGGCACATAATCCTATGCACCGACGTCATCGCAAAGGGCGAATCCGATGAGCTCGAAGAGAGCGTCGTTGACACCATCAACCAGAAGATCGCCGAGGGCATTAAGTTCGACGAGATAGAAAAGAGCATAAGGGAGACCTTCACCTACAAGCTTTACAGGGCCATGAGGTACGAGATAAAGAATTCCATTTTCAACGAGACGGTGGAGGATATCCTCGACATGTACAAGGGCGAGGACAGCAATAAGGTTGTAAAATATATGGACAGGATAGCCGACCTGCTCGCCATTCAGTAATACAGTGTTTTAGAAAAGTCAAATTCAGAAAGCCATCCGCCTTATGCGGGTGGCTAAAACATATGAAAAAGGAGAGATTATGACAGACGCCATTGTGGTCGGCTGCGGCTTTGCGGGCGCCGTGGCGGCGAGGCAGCTCGCCGAAAAAGGCAAAAAGGTGCTTCTTTTGGAAAAGAGGCCTCACGTCGGCGGCAACATGTTCGACGTGCTCGACGAGAACGGAGTGCCCGTCCACATGTACGGCCCCCACATCTTCCACACAAACAGTCTGAGGGTGTACGAGCACATAACCAAATTTGGCGAGTTTGAAAGCTACGAGCACAGGGTGCTGGGCTTCATTGACGGCAAGTTCGTTCCCATCCCCTTTAACTTTAAGTCCATGGAGGAGCTGCTGCCGCAGGAGGCCGATGGGCTTAGGAAGCTCCTTTTGCAAAAGTTTGAAGGGCGCGAGCGGGTGTCGGTGATGGAGCTGCTTGGCAGCGATGACGAGAAGATAAGGCGTCTGGGCTCCTTTGTGTACGAGAAGGTGTTCGTGGGCTACACCGCAAAGCAATGGGGCATACCCGCAAGCCAGGTGGACAGCTCGGTGATAAACCGCGTTCCCGTGGTGCTGGGCTACGATGACAGGTATTTTCACGACACATACCAGATGATGCCAAGGGGCACTTATACCCGAATTTTTGAGAACCTTTTAAACCATGAAAAAATTGAGCTCAAGCTCTCGACAGACGCCCTTGACCTCATGGAGATAAGGGATAGGCAAATATATTTTGAAGGGCGGCCCTTTGACGGGGCGGTAGTGTTTACCGGGCCAATAGACGAGCTGTTTGGCTTTAAGTACGGCTCGCTGCCCTACCGCTCCCTTCATATGGAATTTGAGAGGGTACCCATCCCCCAATTCCAGCCCGCCGCGGTGGTCAACTACCCCAACGACAACGAGTTTACCAGGATAACGGAATTCAAGCACTTTTACAAAAAAGGGGGAAGCTCCACCACCATACTCCGAGAGTACCCCATGCCCTATGACAGGAGCGCGCCAAAGGGCAACATCCCCTACTACGTGTTTCCGGGTGAGAAGAACGCCGAGCTGTACAGAAAATACCTTGGGGACGCCGAGGGTATAAAAAACCTCTTCCTCATAGGCCGCCTCGCCGAGTACAAGTATTACAACATGGACGCGGCAATCGAGAGGGCGCTTGAAGAGGCAGAGAGGATATTTTGAGAAAATATCATAAGACCTAAAAAATATACTATGGCCTTATAAGGGGGATTCTCTTTCGGAAACTCCCCTTTTTTATTTTCCAAATTTTAGGCTCAAGCTTTACAAGCCATGCGCGTTTTGCCCTCGTTCGTCAATGCTCTCTTCCTTTATGAAAATCAATTTATCGACGCTTTGATTTTAGCTTGCCAATGTTCCTTTGAAAGACAATAAGCGTTTTAAATGCTCACGCTTTGATATGTTCATTCATTATTATGATTAAGTCTTTTCATAAAATGATATTTGCATTCGAGCATATGTGGAGGCATTTATATATGGTGATATGAGAGGATGAGCATGAGAGGGTAAAAGCAACATAGCGCAAATATTATGAGGCAAAAAAGCTCAGCCTTTGAATAAATGGGGGAGAAACTGCTTGACATATAAAAGGGAGAGGGCTATAATTTGACAAAAAAATAGGGTGGAAAAATGAAAAACTTTGAGAAAGAGCTTTCAAGCGCCTATGGGTTTTTAAAGCCATGCAAGCTGGAGGGCTGTCTGCATAAGGAGCCTTCTCCTTCGGTGCTCATTTTCCCGGGCGGGGGATACTCCTTCGTCAGCCCCAGGGAAGCCCAGCCCGTGGCGGCGAGGTTTTTTGAGAAGGGCTACAACGCTTTTGTGCTTACATACAGCACTGCGGACAGGGCTCTGGGCGTGCACTATCCCATGCAGCTCTTTCAGGCGGTTGCGGCCATACTGTATATCAGGCAAAACAAGCAGTTTTTGCGCGCTACCGACGACGTGATAGTGTGCGGCTTTTCGGCGGGAGGGCACCTCGCCTCCATGGCCGCTGTTTTTTACGACAAGGCGGAAGTCAGGCATGCCTTCAGCATAAAGGGGAGCGAGGCGAGGCCTTCAGCCGCCATCTTATGCTATCCCGTGATATCCGCCATCGAGAGCCCTCACTGCCAGTCACTTATAAACCTCACGGGTAAGTCGAACCCCAAGGATTACATCCATTGCAGCACCGAGCTTTCGGTAGATGGCAATACCCCTCCCACCTTTTTGTGGCACACCGCCAATGACGCCGTGGTTGACGTGAGAAACTCCATTTCCTTTGCCCAAAGGCTGGCAAAATTCAAAGTGCCCTTTGAGCTCCACGTCTTCGAGGAGGGCGCGCACGGCCTCTCCATGTGCGACGAGAGCACCAGCGAGGGCAACCCCGCCCTCATCCGTTCCGACGTCGGCAAGTGGTTTGAATTGTGCATTACTTGGTTGGATAACAGATTTAAAAAATCTTAAAAGGGCTGAAAAGATATCCTTTTTCCCTAAAATTGCAAAAAATAAGGGAGAACCGGCAACGTCTCCCTTTATTTTTTGCTTTTGGCGCAAAAAAATAACCCACGCGTGGGTTATCTGAAGAATACGTTAATATCGTCCTCTATATCGGGGAGATTGTTAAGCACCAAAGCTATGATGTCCATCGCCTCGTCCATCAATTCTTTTGTGTGCGTGGCGGTATAGCTTGTCCTTATCAGGCATTCGCCGGGGGCGGTGGCGGGAGGTATTACGGGGTTTACGTACACGCCGCGCTCGAACAAATCCTTGCACGCCACGAAAGTCCTCGTGACGCCGTAGGTGTAGATGGGGATTATCGGCGTTTTGCTGTCTCTTATCTTTAAGCCCCTCGCTTTGAGCCCCTGCCTCACGTACTCGGATATCTCGGCCAGCCTTTGCACTCTCTCGGGCTCGCTCTTTAAAATCCTCAGCGCTTCCCTCGCGGCGGCGATGTTGGCGGGCGGGATGGACGCGCAGAAGATAAACGGCCTCGAGGTGTGCTTGACGTAGTCCACCACTTCCTTCTTTGCCGCCATGTAGCCTCCGAGGCTGGCGAGCGACTTTGAGAAGGTGCCCATGATAATGTCCACCTCGTCTTCCAGCCCGAAGTATTCCGCGGTGCCCCTGCCGTGCTTGCCCAGCACTCCGAGGCCGTGCGCGTCGTCGACCATTACCCTCGCGCCGTACTTTCTGGCAAGGCGCACTATCTCGGGCAGGTTGCAGATGTCGCCGCCCATGCTGAACACGCCGTCGGTGACGATCAGTTTGCCCTTCTCTTCGGGAATCTTTTTAAGCTGCTTCTCGAGGTCCTCCATATCGTTGTGGCGGTACCTAAGCATCTGCGCGTAGCTAAGCCTACATCCGTCATAAATGCTGGCATGATTTTCCTTGTCGCAGAGGATGACGTCAGCTCTTCCCGCGATTGCGCTTATGATTCCGAGGTTTGTCTGGAAGCCCGTACTGAACGTAAGGCATGCCTCTTTGTTGAGAAACTGGGCAAGTTCCTTTTCAAGCTCGATATGTAGGTGGAGGGTGCCGTTTAGGAACCTCGACCCCGAAAGCCCCGTGCCGTATTTGTCGAGCGCCTTGCGGCTCGCCTCGATAACTCTCGGATCGGAAGTCAGCCCCAGGTAGTTGTTGGAGCCTATCATTATCATTCTCTTGCCTTCCATCTGGACGACAATGTCCTGCTTTGTGTCGAGCGCGTGAAAGTATGGATAAATCCCTGCCTCTACAACCGCCTCTTTGGTTGCCGAAAAATCATAACATTTTTTATATAAGTCCATTTGCATAAAACCTCCGCATAATGTATCTATTATAACACATATTTTGATAAAGTGTTACAGTTTTAAGAGGACAATATTTTTGCATTACCCTAAAAAGCGCTTTTGTTTTGCCTTGCTCAGCCCTTTTGTAGTATAATACAGAAGGAGAACTGCCATGGAACTTGCCATTTCCACAGCGTGTTACTTTTCCAAGCTGTTTACGGAGCAAAGCTTTGTCGAGGTTAAAAAGCTTGGGCTTACCACATGCGAGGTGTTTCTCGCCACCTTTTACGAGTACGAGAGCTCCTTCGCCGAGATACTTAAGAGAGAGAGCCGAGGCCTCAAAGTCTACTCGGTGCACGCGCTCACCAACCAGTTCGAGCCCGAGCTGTTCAACCTCAGCCCACGTACCAGGGCTGATGCCGAAAGGCTTTTTGACAAGGTGGTGTCGTCGGGCAGGACGCTGGGCGCAAAATATTATACCTTTCATGGGCCGACGAGGCTGAAGAAGAAGGCGTATAAGTTCGACTTTGAAAAGCTCGGCGAAAGGTTTTGCCAGCTCAACGAGCGCGCGATGGCTCAGGGGGTGAGGATGGCGTACGAAAACGTGAATTGGACCTTTTTTAGCGAGCCCGACTATTGGGCAAATTTAAAGCGCTACTGCCCCGGCTTAAATACCGTGCTCGACATAAAGCAGGCCATGCAGAGCAGGATAGACTATATCGCCTTCCTCGACGTCATGGAAGGCAGCCTCGCCAACGTACACATATGCGACTGGGATGAAAACGGCAGGCTGTGCATGCCGGGAAGGGGGGTCTTCGACTTTAAAGGGCTTTTTAAGCGCCTCGAGGACATAGGCTATGGCGGGCCGGTGACGCTGGAGATATACGCCGACGCTTATAAGGATTTTTCCGAGATAAAGGAGTGCACCGACTACCTTTTAAGCCTTTACCCTTTCACCACCTGCGGCAGCGCATAAAAATCCTGATAGCCAAAATAAGAAATCGGTATAAAGTTATGCTTGCCAAGAGAGGGCTTTTATATTATCATTATCAATACCAAAGAAGAGTTTGTTTTGCAAAGAACAAACTTTAAAGGAGAGGTTTGCCGGCAGGGCAAACTTTTTCTTACATACTGTACGGAGGTATATATGAGGAAGTTGATCGCGAACAGAGCGGCGAACATCTCGCCCTCCCTCACGCTTTCCATCACCGCCAAGGCAAAGAAGATGAGGGAAGAGGGTGCGTCTGTTATAGGCTTCGGCGCGGGGGAGCCCGACTTCAACACCCCCGCCTACATCATAGAGGCCGCCAAGAAGGCGCTGGATAAGGGATACACCAAGTACACTGAGTCCTCGGGGATACTTCCCTTAAAACGCGCCATCTGCGACAAGCTAAAGCGGGACAACTCGCTCATATATGACCCCAAGCAGATAATAGTAAGCAACGGCGCCAAGCATTCCCTTTTTAACGCCATATTTGCGCTTATAGAAGAGGGCGACGAGGTCATAATCCCCTCGCCCTACTGGCTCACCTATCCCGAGCTGGTGAAGCTGGCGGGCGGCGTTCCCAGGTTCGTTAAGACAGACAGCGAGAACAGCTTCAAGATGACGCCGAAACAGCTTAGGGAAGCCGTCACCGACAGGACCAAACTCGTCATCATAAACTCCCCGAGCAACCCTACGGGCTCGGTTTACACGAGGGGCGAGCTTGAGGCACTGGGGGAGGTTATCATCAAAAAGGACCTTTTCGTCATCTCCGACGAGGTTTACGAAAAACTGATTTACGAGGGCAAGCACGTTTCCATTGCGTCGCTCTCCGACGAGCTTTACAGGCGCACCGTTGTGGTTAACGGCCTCTCGAAATCCTATTCCATGACGGGCTGGAGGATGGGATACCTCGCCGCGGCGAGGGAGATAGTGGCGGCAATCGACGCCATCCAGAGCCACGCCACCTCCAACATAAACACGATGACGCAGTACGCCTCCGTCGAGGCGCTGACCAATCCGCAAGGGGAACAGTTCCTGAGCGAGATGTTAAAGACCTTCGACGAGAGGAGAAGGTACATGGTGGGCAGGATAAAATCCATAAAAGGCCTCAACTGCTGCGAGCCCTGCGGCGCCTTCTACGTGATGATGGACGTGTCAAAGCTCAAGGGAAAAGCTTTCAGGGGCAGGCAGATGGACGGCTCCGTCGCCATAGCTGAGTGCCTGCTCGACTACGGTGTGGCGGCCGTGCCGGGAATCGCCTTCGGCGCCGACGACTACCTGAGGCTGTCTTGCGCCATCTCCTTAGACGACATTAAAGAAGGCCTCGGCAGGATAGAGAGGTTTGCAAGGGAAGTTTTGGGCTGAAAGGACAAGCCTTTTAGGCGAGACGGCAAGCTGCGCCCCAAGGCCTTGTTTAAAAAATATCAATCGCCTCGGAGTATTGAAATGTTAGAATTTGATAAGAGCAAAAACCTGCTGGTCCATAAGAGCTACAACTACACGCTTCAGGACGTCCCTGAGCCCCAGCTCTACCGCGACATCTTCGACTACAAGAGCATCCCCAGGATCACGTTCAACTTCAGGAACGTGCCCATGAGCCCGTCCGAAAACATCTGGATAACCGACACCTCTTTCAGGGACGGGCAGCAGTCCACAGCGCCCTACACGGTGGAGCAGATAGTGGAGCTGTTCAAGCTGTTACATAGGCTGGGCGGCCCCAAGGGCATAATAAGGCAGAGCGAATTCTTCCTCTATTCCGAAAAGGACAGAAAGGCCGTGGAAAAGTGCCTTGAGCTGGGCTACGAGTTCCCCGAGGTCACGAGCTGGATCCGCGCCAACGAGAAGGATTTTGAGCTTGTAAAAAACATGGGCCTTAAGGAGACGGGAATACTCGTGAGCTGCTCGGACTACCATATCTTCAAGAAGATGAACCTCACGAGGAAGCAGGCCATGGACAAATACCTCGGAATAGTCAAGGCGGCGCTGGAGCACGGCATCACACCGCGCTGCCACTTCGAGGACATCACGAGGGCGGACATTTACGGCTTCGTCATCCCCTTTGCCACCGAGCTTATGAAGCTTGCCAAAGAGAGCGGCATCCCCATCAAGATAAGGATGTGTGACACCATGGGCTTCGGCGTAAGCTACCCCGGCACCACGCTGCCCCGCTGCGTGCAGGGCATAGTGTACGGATTAAACCATCACGCCGGCGTGCCCAGCGAGCAGCTCGAGTGGCACGGCCACAACGATTTCTACAAGGTGGTGACCAATGCCGCCACCGCGTGGCTGTACGGGTGCAGCGCAGTAAACTGCTCCATGCTGGGAATAGGCGAGAGGACGGGCAACTGCCCCTTGGAGGCCATGGTTATAGAGTACTGCTCGCTGCGCGGCACGACCGATGGCATGGACCTTACCGCCATAACAGACATCGCGGAGTACTTTGAGAATGAGCTTCAGTACGTCATTCCGCCCCACACTCCCTTTGTGGGAAGGAGCTTCAACGCCACGCGCGCAGGGATTCACGCCGACGGGCTGATGAAGGACGAGGAGATATATAATATCTTCGACACCAAGGCCATCTTAAACCGCCCGCCGAGAATATCAATCAGCAGCACGAGCGGGCTTGCGGGGATAGCGTTCTGGATAAACGACTACTACCAGCTGCCGCCCGAGCACAGGGTGGAAAAGAACGACCCGCTCGTCGCGGAGATGAAGAAAATCACAGACGAGCAATACGCCCATGGCCGCAACACCATAATGGGCGACAACGAACTGGATAACCTCGTCCGGATGATAGACAAAAAACGCTATAAAGAATTCCTGATCTATGGTCAATAAAACAAGGCGCATCTTCTTACAGGTGCGCATTTTTTATGGTTGCCATTTTTTTGTTAAAAAATTTATAAAATAAAAAATTTCTTTAAGGGTAAATCTTTTACTGTGCCGTTTTCCGCGATACAATTTTCTTTAAGGGTATTGACAAGCGCAAAAGCGGATATTATAATAAACATAAGGAAAAATTTTTGAAATTTTTGAAAAAGTAAGAGGATATATGCACGCACTTGTCACCGGGGCTTCCAGCGGAATAGGGAGGGAGATCGCCAGGCTGCTCGCAAAGAGGGGATACGACCTCATACTCGTGTCAAGAAGGGAGGAGAGGCTGCGGCAGCTTAAAGAAGAGATAGAAACAAGCTGCGGCGTGGCGGTGGAGGTAAAGCCCTGCGACCTCTCCCGCATCGGCAACGTGAGAAAGCTCTTTGAGGAGTGTAGCGGTTACGACATAGAGGTGCTGATAAACAACGCCGGCTTCGGCAAGATAGGCTTCTTCGAGGATATAGAGGAAGAACACGAGCTCGAGATGATAGCCACCAACGTCGCCGCGCCGTACCTGCTCACCAAGCTGTTTCTGGACAAGATGAAGAGAGGATATATAATGAACGTTTCAAGCCTTGCTGCATTCCAGCCAAATCCCAAGATGGCTGTGTATGGCGCCAGCAAGGCTTTTATTAATAGCTTTTCCAAGGCGGTGGGATACGAGCTTAAAAGGCAAAAAAAGCCCATCTACATCTGCACCCTCTGCCCAGGTCCCGTGGACACCGAGTTCAACGACGTGGCGAAGGGCCACTTCAACGTAAAGGCGATGTCTCACGGGCGGTGTGCGCGCATCGCCGTGGAGGGCATGTTCAGGAAAAAGAGGATGGTTATCCCGGGCTTTTTGATGAAGCTGGTCTACTTTGCCTCAAAGCTCGCGCCCGATGCCATGAGGCTTCCCATAAGCTACTGCATACAGGACAAAAAGACGAGGCAGCAATAGCGCTTTTTGCTCTGAGTGATATATAAATAAAATATAATTATTGGAGGTAGCGTCAAAATGATATCCGTTATCTATGGCTCAAAGGGCACAGGCAAGACAAAGGCCTTGATAGAAAAGGCCAACAATGTCGTCGCTGACAGCAAGGGCAGGGTCGTGTACATCACCGACACAAAGGAGTACATGTACGATTTAAAATACCAGATAAGGTACATCGCCGCGAGGGAATATGGGATAGACAGCCTTCCCGCGCTCATCGGCTTCATAAAGGGCATAATAGCCGGCGACCACGACATAGAGTACATGTTCATTGACGGGGCGTACCGCATAGCCCGCGTCTACATTGCGGACCTGAAAGAGCTGTTTGAGCTGATGGAAAACTTTGACGATATACATTTCATGGTTACGATAAGCAGCGACTATGACGGCCTTCCCGACTATATAAAAAAATATGTATGATTAAAAAATGACATAAACGGTAAATTGTGATATAATATAACCGCATAATTATAACCATTATGCGGTTTTTATGCTTTTTTAGACAGGTTTTTCGCGATTTTGCCCTGTTTTCTGTTAAAAAACCCGCCTCTTGTCAATAATTTTGAAGGAATTCCCTTGGAGGTTTTGTATATATGTATTATATAAGCACCAGAGATAAAGAAAAAAAGGTTTCGGGTGCGTTTGCCATCGTGAGCGGCATTTCAGAGGACGGGGGGCTATACGTCCCCGAATACATCCCAAAACTTGAGAAAAAGGATTTCGACAGGCTGCTCGAGATGGACTACTGCGAGAGGGCGGCTTTTATTATGGGGAAATTCCTGCCCGAATTTTCCTTCGATGAGCTGCGCGCCTGCGCCCAGAAGGCATACTCGAGGTTTGACGGCGACCCCGCCCCGCTGGTTAAGATTGACAAGAAAATGTATATTCTGGAGCTGTGGCATGGCCCCACCCATGCCTTCAAGGATATGGCGCTGACGCTGCTTCCGCACTTGCTGCTGCTGTGCAAGAGAAAGCTCGGCATAGATACCGAGACGGTGATACTCACAGCGACGAGCGGCGACACGGGGAAGGCAGCCTTGGAGGGCTTTAAGGACGTCAAGGGCACGAGGATATGCGTGTTCTACCCTTCCGAAGGCGTTTCCAACATGCAAAAGCTCCAGATGACCACGCAGGAAGGGGACAACGTATGCGTGTACGGCATAAAGGGCAACTTCGACGACTGCCAGTCCGCTGTAAAGAGCGTCTTTGCAGACTCCGAGGTCATAGAGGAGATGAAAAAGAGGCGCTGCGCCATGTCGTCGGCAAACTCCATCAACTGGGGGAGGCTGCTGCCCCAGATTGTCTACTATGTCTCGGCATACCTCGACCTCGTGGGCGAGGAGCAGCTTTTTGATGGAGAGCGCATAAATTTCTGCGTGCCCACAGGTAATTTCGGCAACATCCTCGCCGCCTACTACGCCAGGCAGATGGGCGTTCCCATAGAAAAACTCATCTGCGCCTCCAACTCCAACAACGTGCTGACCGACTTTTTCACGAAAGGGGAATACAACATTAAAAGGCCCTTTTTCAAGACCATTTCCCCCTCCATGGACATACTGATATCGAGCAACCTCGAGAGGCTGCTCTTCTACGCGAGCGAGATGGACGACAAGCTCACCGCCGAGAGGATGAGGCTTCTCAAAGCCGAGGGCAGGTACGCCATAACAGAAGAGGAGCAAAAAGAGCTCTCCAGGGTTTTCTACGCGGGATTTTCCGATGAGGACGACACCATAGAGACTATTCAGGATTTCTTTGAGGATTACAATTATCCCCTCGACCCTCATACCGGCGTCGCCGTGAGCGTATATGATAAATACGTGGAGCAGACGGACAGCAAGACAAAGAGCGCAATAGTTTCCACCGCCAGCCCATACAAGTTCCCGCAGGACGTGCTCTTTTCCATAACGGGGGACTTTTGCGGAGATTCCTTTCGCTCAATGAAAAAGCTGTATAAAGAGACCGCGTTGGAGATACCTTCCGACCTTCTGGGCTTAAAGAGCAAGCCGCAGCTGTATAGGCAGGTAATCCAGGCGGACGAGATAAAGGGCGTGGTGCTTAAATTCATAGGGGCTTAAAATATGGAACAGCAGAAAAAAGTACTCTTTTCGGGCATCCAGCCCACGGGCATAATAACCATCGGCAACTACATCGGCGCGCTGCGAAACTGGGTAAAGCTGCAGGACGAATGCGAATGCATATACTGCGTGGTGGATATGCACTCCATCACGGCAGAGCAGGTCCCGGCGCAGCTTCGGAAGAACACGCTGGAGCTCTTAGCGCTCTACATAGCGTGCGGCATAGACCCAAAAAAGTGTACGCTGTTCGTGCAGTCGCACGTGCCCGCGCACGCCCAGCTCACGTGGACGCTCAACACTATAACCTACGTGGGCGAGCTATCCCGTATGACGCAGTTTAAAGACAAGAGCAGGCGCCATAGGGAGAACATCAACATGGGGCTGATGGACTACCCCGTGCTGATGGCTGCGGATATTCTCCTCTACCAGACCGACATCGTGCCGGTCGGCGCCGACCAAAAGCAACACTTAGAGCTAGCGAGGGGTCTTGCCCAGCGCTTCAACTCGAGGTACAACCCAACCTTCAAGGTGCCCGAGCCCTACATACCCAGGCAGGGCGCGAGGATAATGAGCCTTCAAAACCCCCTCGTCAAGATGAGCAAGTCCGACGAAAACCCCAATTCTTTCGTCTCGCTCACCGATACCCCCGACGACATCGCGAGAAAGTTTAAAAGGGCGGTTACTGACAGCGGCAGCGAGATAAGGGCGTCGGAGGACAAGCCGGGGATAACCAATTTATTGAACATCTACTGCGCCTTTTCGGACAAGAGTCTCGGGCAGGCGGAAAGAGAGCTTGAGGGAGCCTCTTACGCGCAGTTTAAGGATATGGTGGCGCAGGCGGTTATCGAAAAGCTTCAGCCCATCCAGCGCAGGCTTAAAGAGCTGCTTGCCGACAAGGCCTTCCTCGAGCAGGTCATGAGAGAGGGAGCCGAGCGCGCGGGCACCATCGCAAACAGGACGCTCTCGAAAGTATATAGGAAGATAGGATTTTACGGATAAATGTTCGGATACATTGCGCCCGACAAACCTTACCTATATATAAAGGATTATATGCTGTACAAGAGCGTGTACTGCGGCCTCTGCAAGAGCATAAAGGAGAGCTACGGCCACTTGCCGCGGTTTTCCACAAACCACGACAGCGTGTTCTTGTCCATACTGCTGCATAATTATCTCAACAAGGATTACACTATCCAAAGACAAAACTGCATACTGCACCCGCTGAAAAAGCGCAGCGTCGCCGTGGGCGAGCTTTCCAAAAAGGTGGTGTCGCTCAACATAATGCTCGCCTACCACAAGTTTACCGACGACATAATAGACGGCGAGGGCGCTTTTAAGAGGCTGCTGCGCTTTATCATCTTAAGGCGGGCGTACAGGCGGGCAAAGAGTTTTATGCCGCGCGCAGACGAGATAATAGCTCGCGAGTATGAGAGGCTGAGGCAGCTCGAGCGGCAGAACGAGAGGAGCATAGACAGGGCATCGGACTGCTTCGCCTCCATGATGGAGCAGCTCTGCCGTGAGCTTTTGGGGGAGAGAAGCTGTGAGGATATGGAGAGGCTCTTTTACAACCTCGGCAAGTGGATATACTTGATTGACGCACTCGACGACCTCGACAAGGACAAGAAGGCCCATAGGTACAACCCCTTCATCGCGGCTTACGGCATGGAAGGGGATGCGGAAAGCTTCAAAAGCGAGCGCAGGGACGAACTGACGTTCACATTCAACTGCATATACGACGCCATAGAGAGAAGCTTTTATAATTTAAAGTTCAACTTCAACACCGATATTTTGAGCAACATCCTGCTGCACGGCATCAGGAGCCGGACAAATCTGATAATGGAGAACTGCAAATGTACAAGGATCCGTATTTGATTTTACAGGTAAGCGAAGGCGCTTCGGAAGAGGAAATAAACGCCGCTTACGAGTCGCTTAAGAGGCAGTACACGGAGCAGATGTTCCTGCCCGGCGAGGCGGGCGCTGAGGCCGCGAGGAAGCTTACCGAGCTCGAGGAAGCGTACAGGGAAGTAAAGAGCACGCTCGAGAGCAAGAGGGCGGAGGCCGACTACGGCAGCCGCTTCGGCGTGATTGAGGAGAAGATAAAGCAGAACAAGATAAACGAAGCCCAGCAGATGCTGGATGAGATAATGGACAGGAACGCCGAATGGCATTACCTGCAGTCCATAATTTTCTACAAAAAATCGTGGTACAACGAGAGCAAGGCGCAGCTGGAGATTGCCGCTAGTATGGAGCCCGGCAACCCCAAGTACAGGGACGCGCTCAACCGGCTCAACGTGTTCATGAGCGGGCAGGCTAAGCAGCAGGGCTACAGGCAGGCTGACGCCCAATACGGCCCGCAGGAGGGCGCCAGCGACACCAGCCA
>JAAYQN010000039.1 GCA_012519285.1 Clostridiales bacterium | reverse complement strand
GTCAAGGCGCAGCGCCAGGGCCTCTCCCAGCCCCTGCCCGCCTCCGGTCACCACCGCCGTCCTGCAACTAATATCTATCACCATGAGCCACCTCCTGCTCTTTTTTTCACTTTAATTTTATCACAACAGCTCAGCCTGCTCAATTGTTTTGGCCTTTGTTTGACTTTTATAATTGTGTATGATATTATTTAACATATTCTTGAAAGAAAATTACAAAACGGGGCCGACAGACATGGTTGGAGAGACTGAAAGCAAGCTCAATGCACCTGACAAAGGGGAGAGGCTCAAGGCGCTGAAGGAAATCGTAAGGGGCCAAGAAAAGCCCCGGGTCAATCCGCGCATCGCCAACAACCACATACATACCTTTTATTCCTTTTCGCCGTACTCGCCTGCGCTGGCGGCTTACAAGGCCTATCGGTCGGGGCTTGAGACCATGGGGATAATGGACCACGACAGCGTGGCGGGCGCCTGGGAATTTCTGCAGGCGTGCGAGATACTTGGCACCCACGCCACGGTTGGCTTTGAGATGCGCGTCCACATCGGCAAAAACTACGGCAGGATAAACAATCCCGACCAGGACAACCACATGTATATGGCCATCCACGGCATCCCGCACCAGAACCTCGACGCCTTCGACGACTACCTCTCCGTTCTCCGCCAAAGGCGCAACGTAAGGAACAGGCAGATGGTGGAAAAGATAAACCAAAGGTTTGCCCCGCACGGCATCGGGCTCGACTTTGACAGGGACGTCTTTCCCATATCAAAGGCAAGCGAGGGCGGCACCATCACGGAGCGGCACCTGCTTTACGCGCTTGCCCAGAAGATTTACGACAAGTTCAGGGCTGGCGAAGCGGTCATCGGGTTTGTCGAGGGGAAACTGGGAATCAAAATCAGCGACAAGATAAAGGGTTACCTTCTCGACGAGGCAAACCCCTATAAACTTTACGACCTTTTGGGCGTGTTAAAGAGCGACACCTCTTTCTTCTACATTCCCGCGACCGACGAGTCGCCCACGCTCGAGGACCTCGTCGACGTGGCAAAGTGCATGGGCGCAATAGTCGCCTATCCCTACCTCGGCGACGTGGAGGAATCCGTCACCGGAGACAAGAGGGCGCAAAAATTTGAGGACGGCTACCTCGAGGACCTGTTCAAGACACTGAAAGAGGCCCGCGTCGACGCCATCGCCTACATGCCTTCGAGGAACACCGAGGCGCAGCTTCAGCGCGTGCAGAAGCTGTGCAGGCGGTACGGCTTCTTTGAAACCAGCGGCGAAGACATAAATTCCCCGCGCCAAAAGTTTGTCTGCCCCATGCTGGAAGACCCCAGGTACAGCCACCTTGTCGAAGCCACATGGGCACTCATCGGCCACGAGAAGTGCGCCACCAAAAACCTCTACGACGGCATGTTCACCTCGAAGACGGTAAAGCGCTTTCCCGACCTCGATTACAGGATAAAGGTGTTCGCGGAGATAGGGAGAAACTTTTAATCAAAAAGGGAGGGTAACCCTCCCTCAATTTTTGCCCATCTGCGGGGAGAATAGATAAATGTCTATTTTCCTCTTGTTCTCGTACAGCCTGCAATCTATAAGCTGCAGCAGTTAATCAACGCTCATTGGTATCTTCTCGTCGAATATGGCGCTTCCTATGCTAAAGCTCAACGGGCAGGGCAAGGCATCCTGGCTGTTGATCTTCCTTAGGTTTTCCTCGAGCGCCATACCTTATACTTTCAAGAAAAAAATAAAGAAATAATTGTAAAAGAAAGGTAAAACATTTAAAAAGCAGGCTTTTTGGGCTTTTATATTAACGTGCGGCGCATTTTACGTATAGGTAATTTAAAATGCCTCCTTTCGGAGGCACAGCGCCGGCTCACTGTATCTGTATGCTTTTCCGAGCCTTCCTGTTGTCAGCCTTTGTTATCTTAAGCTTCAGCACGCCGTTTTCAAATCTGGCGCTGGCGCCTTCTTCCTGTGCGCCCTCAAGGTAAATGCTCCTCTTCATGGAGCCGTAGCGCCTCTCCCTGTGAAGGTACCTGCCCTGCTCCTCGGCAATTTCCTCATTCTTTTGAACGGATATGGTGAGGCGCCCGTCCTCAAGGCACACCTCTATCTCGTCCTTATCGGCGCCGGGAATGTCTGCTTCCACGAGGTATTCCCTTTCGTTTTCCTTTACGTCGAGGCGGATGGAGCTGCGCCTGAACATGTCAACAGGCCAAAGGTCATTAAAGAAATCGTCGAAGAAATCTCCGTACCTGCTAACTTTATCGTTTCTCGGAATTAAAGACATCTTCATCCCTCCCTTTAAGTTTGTTGCCCTTAAATTTCTGAAAAGATTTGCCTTCCGGGCCTTCCCGGGAAAGCCCCGTTCGTATTATCTGTGCTTTGGCAAAAAAATATACGGGCCTTGCAAAGGCCCGTATATCAAACCCATTTTTGAGGGAAAACCCTTACTCTATCTGATTTACCAGCTTTTCAAAATTATTGTAGAGCAGCCTTGTAAAGAAGTAATTGAGCGCTATGGCCAGAATCAGGAAAAATGCCCAGAACAGCGTAAAGAACAGCACCTTGTCGATGGCGAGGATATTTATAAGCAGGTAGCCTGTAAAAAACACCACGCCGATAAGCATACACACGCCCATAGAGAGAAGGGAGTTTCTGCTGTTTTTCAGCGCCATCACTATGTTTTCCCAGTCCAGCTTGGGGTATTTGGCGTCGATGAAGACCAGAAACCTGTTGTAGCCTATGCCGAAGATTACGCAGAACAGGAAGAACAGCGCTATATCGATAATAAGCTGCGGTATAAGGATAAGCATGGTGGCAATGCTTATCACTATGCCTGCCAGCGTGATGGCGTCTGCTAAGATGAGCTTTGCCTTAAGGTGAACCGATAGCGGCAGGGGAAGGGATTTCATGATATAGAAATTCTTGCCTTCCCTCGAAATCGTGGTCAGCGCCGTGTAATTCATGCCGATGACCAGGAGAAACAGCATGATCACGCTTATCGAAAAGCCCACCCAGGGGTCTGCTCCTTCCGGCATGGATTTAAATAACATGGAATTGTAAAACACGATGATAATGGGGGCAATCACCAGCTGGAACAGGCAGTAAAAGGCGAGGCCGGGGTTGCCTATTATCTCCTTGGCATCCTTTACAATCAGCGTTTTCAAGACGGAGTTTTCGGTATACTCTATCTTGCCCGAGGAGGAAACCTTGGTCTGCTCGAGCTGAGCGCTCACCCCTCTCTTGAAGGTGAATATGGAAACCAGCGTCGATACGGCGAGAAGACCCGCCGAAAAGAGAAGCACCATTAAAACGTCCGAAGCGTAACCTTCCGACGTCAGCGTCACTATGCGCGCCAAGGCTATGTCGGGAAGAAGATACCCTATCGCCCTGGAATATTCCTCGAGCGGGAATGCCATTCCGTCGCTGCCGCCTATATTTGAAAAGAATTTGAAGTAATAGTACATCCCCACGCCGAACAGTGCAATGAGTATTATCACCGTCAGCGCGCCCTTGTTCTTGAAAAAGGATATCACAAACACCAGCGGGATGGAAATGAGTGAAGAGAGCACCAGCGGTATCATGGGCACCAGGAGTATGGCGGGGATGAGTAGAATATAGTATAAAGGCCCGAAGACGCAAACTATCCCGTATGTCACGCCCGAGGTAAGCACCATAAAGCCGGAAAGCACAAGTTCGGAGATATACACGTAGAGCAGCTTTGCCAAAAACACCGTGGCGGACGGCACCGGCAGCGAGAGCAGGAATTCGGCGTCCTTGCTGAAGAACATGGCGGATACCATCAGTATGGTGCCGAAGAGCAATACGACTATCTGCGCCGCAAAAAACACCATCGCCAAAAACTCCGCCGTCAGGCCCAATAAATGCATAATCGGCCCGCTCTGAAGCGTGAAGAATACGAACATGACGCCGAACACCAGCCCGCTTATGAAAATGCCCATGAGGTTGCTCATGTAGCCTTTCCTTTCGCCGGTGTTCCTCAGGGAGTTTTTGAAAAGCGCTATCGTAATATTGAGAGCCTTATTCATTGCCTTCTCCCGACGTGAGCTTTAAGAAGAATTCCTCGAGGGAGCTGTCGCCCCTGCTCTTGAGCTCCTCAATGGTGCCGACGGCGACCAGCCTTCCCTTGTCGATTATGCCCACCCTGTCGCAGATTTTCTCGACGACTTCAAGAATATGGGAAGAGAAAAACACGGTGTTGCCCTTGTCGCAGTGCTCCCTCATCTGCTGCTTCAAGATATGCGAGGACTGCGGGTCGAGGCCTGTCATAGGCTCGTCCAATATCCACAGCCTCGGGTTATGGATGAGGGCGCCTATAATGCATATTTTCTGGCGCATACCGTGGGAATACGTCTTTATGGGGCTGTTGGCGGCGTCTTTTAAGTTAAACTTTTCGAGGAAATAGTTTGCCCTTTCCTCCCTTTCCTTGCGGCTTACCTCATAGATGTCCGCCATAAAGTTGATGTATTCTATACCCTTTAGCTTGTCGTAGACCGCGTGGTTGTCGGGGACATAGCCGATCCTCTTTTTGGCGGCGACGGCGTCCCTTGTTATGTCGTGCCCGTCGATTTCTATGCTTCCCTGGTCGGGGCGAAGGATGCCCGTAATCAGCTTTATAGTCGTGGATTTTCCCGCCCCGTTAGGGCCAAGAAAGCCGAAAATCTCGCCCGGCTTTACCTCGAGGCTTAAATTGTCAACGGCCTTGACGCTGCTCTTTCCGTAGGACTTGGAGACATTTTTAAGCGATAAAATGGCGGTGCACCTCCCCGGTGTTTTTCATATTGATTATATCAAACAAAAGGTTAAAATTCAAATATTAGACGCTATTTTTTAACATATTTTTGTCAAATGTGATATAATATTTTAAATATAAGCAAAAAGGCAGGCGGCGAGATGATCTTAATTATAAAGCCCGAAGTAAAGCGGCAGAACATCGACAATCTGATAGAAGAGCTTCACGCGAAGAATTTCCGCACCCACCTTTCGGTGGGCGAAAACACCACTATAATTGGCCTTATTGGAGACACCTCGAGGCTGGACATCAACGAGATGAGGGCAAACGCCCTG
>JAAYQN010000038.1 GCA_012519285.1 Clostridiales bacterium | reverse complement strand
TAACCAGCATCTGATTGTTAACACCTAACGCGGATAGTTCAACCGAGGCCCGTTTCGCTTCTTTAAATGGCGCAGTTTCCGGTCGGGTAACAAGTATTAATGTAGTCAGGCTGCCATCTGACAGTGTTTCCACGGCTTGGTTGTAGATTGATCTTTTGCTCTCTAACCCCGAAAGTTGACCGAGACATGATGCGCCGTGAGTGCTTTCACTTATGAATCTGCTCCAAGCGGAAGGAAGCTGAAGCATTCGTAGGGTATGACCGGTAGGAGCAGTATCAAATATGATATTATCGTACTCCTGCTGAACCTTTTCATCTGTTATGAAATTGGAGAACTCGTTGAATGCTGCTATCTCTATGGTGCAGGAGCCCGAAAGCTGCTCCTCCATATTAGCGATGACAGATGCGGGCAACTTGCCCCGATAAGGCGCGATTACGCTTTCTCGATACTCAGCCGCAGCCTGTATGGGATCAAGGTTTGCCACATATAAATTAGGTGCGCCAGGGATGGAAGTGCCTTTATTAATCAGTTCCATCAAGAATACGTCTTGGAGGTTGGAAGCCGGATCGGTGCTGATTAGCAGCACACGCTTGCCTGTGTCCGCGAGATAAACAGCGGTGGCGCAGGCGACGCTGGTTTTACCGACGCCACCCTTTCCGGTAAAGAAAAGATACTTTGTCAATTTGATGTTTAGCGGATCGAATAAATTCATTTTAACAGCGACCTCCCTTGCAAATTACAACCGCCTGATTTTTTCATATAAGCTTTTGATGTTATGGGCTTTCTCTTTTTTCCAACATATCCTCGGGAAGGTCAAGCAGCTTGGTAAACTCCTCATTGGTAGGGTATCGGCCTGTAATGACAATCTCGCCATCAACCATTATTGCCGGTAATCCCTCTGTCCCTTTTCCATTTATATAAGCGTTGATGGTCTTGTCTTTTATAAATTCAGCAGGCGCACTGTTAAGGTTGAAGCGGTCAACAATAACACCATGTTTTTTTAACGTGTCAAGCACTGTGGAGATACGCAAAAGTTCAGGGTCTACGCCCACACCGCAGATTCCGGTTGGGCAACACATAGCAGGCTCAAATATTTTCATTTTTTTCATAATGATTATTCCTTTTATATAAATGATTTTTGGCTGAAGCAATAAAGACGGAGAAAAAAGTCTTTTCATCGTATTTTATTGATTTGATACATTATCAAATATTTATTGCTTTTCATTCTCCGTGCCCCTTTCAGCAGGAAACCAGTGCCTTGTATTATTTGCTATCTTCACTAATATCAACATAACAGGTACTTCCGTCAGAACCCCTACAATGGTTGCAAGTGCAGCCGGACTTTGTGTTCCAAACAATGAAATCGCGACGGCAACTGCCAGCTCAAAAAAGTTTGAGGCACCAATCATACCGGCAGGCGCTGCTATCTCATGGGGCAGTTTTATAGCCTTGCCTGCCAGATATGCAATGAAAAAGATCAGGAAAGTCTGAATAATCAATGGTATAGCAATCAAAACAATATGCAGCGGATTATTTAGAATTACATCGCCCTGGAATGAAAAGATTATTATCAGTGTCAGCAATAGACCTATGGTCGTGATATTCCCAAACTTCGGTATAAAACTCTTTTCAAAGTAATCAAGTCCTCGCTTTTTTGTGATGTAATTACGGGTAATTATCCCACCGGCCAATGGGATAACAACAAACAATACTACGGACAAAATAAGAGTGTCCCAAGGTATGGTGACACCGCCAACACCCAGAAGAAACGCAACTATGGGTGTGAAAGCGAAGAGGATGATAATATCATTTGTTGCCACCTGCACAACGGTATAAGCCGCGTTGCCACGGGTCAAATAACTCCATACAAATACATTGCTGTACACGGTGCCGCTCCGAGAAGTATTGCGCCCGCAAGATAGTCTTTCGCAAGGTCTGAGGGGATAAAGGCCTTGAAGATGACGAAGAAAAACAGCCACGCGATGCCGAACATGGTAAAAGGCTTTATCAGCCAGTTGGTTATCCATGTAACAAAAAGCCCCTTAGGATTTTTCCCAACATTTTTAATGCTTTGAAAATCCACCTTCAGCATCATCGGATATATCATAAGCCAGATTAGAATCGCCATAGGTATTGATACGTTCGCGTATTCAAAACGTCCCAAAAATGCCGGGATTCCGGGCAAAAACTTTCCAATCAGGATACCCACTGCCATGCAAAGAAGGACCCAAACCGTTAAGTATTTTTCGAAGAAACCGATTCCTTGTGTTTTCTCTTTGCTCATAGCGTATTACCGCC
>JAAYQN010000037.1 GCA_012519285.1 Clostridiales bacterium | reverse complement strand
CGCGTAATGCACCTTTAGAGGGTCGAACGAGCCGTCCACGCTCTCGATGAGGGCTTCCCTTCCGCTCACGAGGTTGCATACGCTCACGCTGTCGTCGGTCTCGATTATTTTCGGACGGCTCACCGTGTACCTTCTCGTAATGATAAACTCCCTCTCGTGAAGGCCGGTTATCTCCTCCTTATAACCCTCGCTCTCTCTTACCACTTCAAATTTGTTTATGAGGTTCTCATCGACCCAGCCAGTATCCCTATGCCATTGGATGACCTTTTCGCCGTGGTTAAGATGCGTGGGGCGGGGAATGCCGTCGAGGCCCACTCTCCCCCAGTCCCAAAGCTTGAAGGTGAATATATAGGGAGTGGCGCTTATCTCAAGCACCATGGTGTCCTTGCCCGAGCAGTGGATTGTGCCCGCGGGGATGAGCAGGTGGTCATGCTTTTTTACCCTTAACTTGTTGACGTATTTTTCGGCGTCAAAGGCAATATCCCCTGTCCCCGCAAGCTTAAGCTCCTCAAGCATCTTCTCTTTGTCAATGCCATTTTTGAGCCCCAGGTATACGTAAGCCTCTTTCTCGCAGTCGAGGATGTAATAGCTCTCGTCCTGCGTGTAGTGCATACCGAAGGTATGCTGGATATATTCTGTGAGTGGGTGAACCTGAAGGGAAAGGTTCTGGCCTCCCATGGTGTCGAGAAAGTCAAACCTGATTGGGAACTCGTCGCCGAAGCGGGCGTGCACCCTGTCGCCGAGAAGGTTTACGGGGCGGTAAAAGACGACGTCGACGGAAGGCATCTCGACGATGATTCCGCCAAAGTCCATGTGGATGCTGTTTTCCTCGGGAACGCCGTCGAACGCCCATGCGTAGTTTACCTCATTGGGGTCGAGGCCGCATACCTTCTTCATCCACTGGCCGCCCCACACTTCCGGCGCGAAATAGGGGACCAGCCTGAAAGGCTCTTTGGAAAACTGTTCGAGCCCCGCCCTGAAGGCGTCGCCGGTTATCATTTTGGGATTATCCTTTTGATTGGTGTCGAGCAGGTAATCTATCCTGTCAAAGAGGGAGCGCTTGAGCCTGTCGGCCATTCTCCACTCCACAAAATAGCCCTGCTTGAACTTTTTGAGCTTGTCTTCGTGAGGATTTTCTGTCTTCCAGTTGGTAAAGCCTTCTTTGAAGCGCTTTTGAATTTCCCACCTTGCGAGGTCGCAGTATATCAGAAGGTCGCCGCGCGTCGCTAAGGATGCGCCCACGCCGTACACGATAACGAGGCCTTTGGCGGCCTCTATCTGCGCCCTCATCTTTTTAACCTTTTCGGCTATGTAGACATCCTCAAGCCTTAAGGTGTTCATTATGCCGAAAACCCTGTCGTCGGTTACAAACCTTTTGATTAGTTGATTATATTTCTTGTCGGAAAGGGTGCATTTTTCCGCATTGAAAATTCTGGCGGGCTTTAACGGCTTCAATCGCTCCAAAATCTCATCTGTCCTTACCTGGGTATAGGTTTCGAGCACGATTACGAATTTATCGCGCTCACCTATTTTTGACTGCAATTCCTTTACTATGCTTTCGTAGCCCTCAAAAGCACAGCCCTCGTAGCCCTTTATTTTCCTGTTGGGGTATAAGTCATAGTTGCCGTAAACCATTTCATTCTCCCGTATACTTGTCAATGTTTGCCGCTCCTATGATGCCTGCATCGTTGCCTAAACGCGCGGGAAGCGCTATTACGGGCTTTAAGCTGAATCCGTAGACTTCCTTGGCTAACTTTTCATTGATATATGGCAAAATCAGGTCACCGGAGGCGGATAATCCTCCCCCTATCACTACCGCCTCGGGACGGAGCACGTTGCATATGCTGACTATCCCGTCGCCGAGAATGCGGTTGAAATCGTTTACTATCCTTAAAGCTGCCTCATCGTTTTCCCTTGCAAGCTCAAACACCTCTTTGGCGGAAAGCTCTTTCCCAAGTTCCGCAGCAGCCCTTTTTTCCACCGCGCTCGCGGAAGCGTATGCCTCAAGGCAGCCATGCCTGTCGCAGGTGCACGGCAGCCCGCCCGATACTACAGTAATATGGCCGAAAAGGTATGTAATGTTTGCGGAAAGAGCCTTTTTTACCTGTTCCTCGTCAACGTAAGCTCCACCAACGCCGGTGCCGAGAGTGAGTATCGCCATTGAGGTAAAATCTTTCCCCGCGCCGTAGTAAAATTCAGCGAGGGCGGCGCAGACGGCGTCGTTGGCAAGTTTTACATCCCTGCTCAAGACATTTTTCAAGTCCTCCTCAAGCGGCACTCCCGACCAGCAGATATTGTATGAGTAATCCACTTTTCCGTTTGCAATAATTCCCGGCGAGCCTATCCCCACAAAGCCTGCATCGCCGGCCTCTTTCAAAAGCTCCCGGCAGAGAGCGATAATGTCCTTAAGTATCGCGAGATAGCCCCCCTCTATATTCGTCTTGCGGCTGACCTTTTCCAGGACCTTTCCGCCCTCGACTATGCCGGCTTTTATTGATTTTCCCCCTAAATCTATGCCTATCGCCTTCATTTCGCTTTACCTGAATGAATAGAAATTTAACGTCCCCTCGTTCACGGTTTCCGAAATCCTGAAGATCTCTTCGGGGCTTTTGCCCTCGAGAAGGTTTAAATGATAGCGGAATTGATAGAAACCGCCCAGGGAAGCCTTAAAGTTTGTTTCCCAGAAATTATTCATTACATAGGAGTACACGTCGTCGCTGTTAGGGTCGCCGTCGCCCATAAGCTTTATGGCATGCGCCTTGAGGCTTCCCATGGCGATCAGCGGAACGTCGGGCGCGCTTATCAGGACGGCGGAATCTCCCTTTATAAAGGCCACGCCGTTCTGTATGGCGTAATAATCAATACACGTTCCTGGAAGCTGGTCAATGCGCGGCCTCATTACGGCGCCCGCCTTGTCTATATATGTTCCGCCCTCATCCGATACAAAGGGCAAGGCGAGGTAGACGTTCTCGGGTTCCCATACGCTTTTCTTGTGAAGCCTGAAATCTGCAGTGATTTTGGGCATGATATGGAAGACGGTAAGAATTACCGAACAGTTTTCGGTTCCCTCTAAGTTATATTTTAACTCTACCCTCGAGTAAACCGGGCCGTTTTCAAGGACTTTGACGTCGAACAGCTGCCCTGCGTGCCTCTTTGTCCTCACGGCCTTTCTGTTTCTGCCCATGTTCCTCCTTACCCAGAGGTAATCCTCAGTTAAGTCGCGCGGCGTCACCTCATAGATGGGCGTGAAGGCGTTATACTTTCTGCCCTCTTTCAACAGCTCTCTCTTTCTCCTCTTATCGTAAATCGAGATAATTCCATCGGGGACGGTATATTTTATGTTGAAAAACTGGTTGTCGACCTCGTCGATATAGGCGCTTCCATGCTTTTTCTTATCCTCTTCTATCCTGTACCAGAGATCGTAGATTCCCTCAATGCCCCTTTCGGCGCATAGGCCGACCGTCCTTATCGGGGCGGGCTCCTTCTCCCTCAGGATATAGCTCTTTGTCTCGTGGGGCTTTAAGTCGAGAAAAATCACGATCTCGGGGCCCCTTGAGTACCTGCTTATCTGGTGAGGGACGGCCTCGCCGGTCTCCTCCTCAATCACGTCAAAGTTATTGTATCCGTAGAAATGCTCAAGGTCGCATACGAGGACGTCTTTTACCGGTATGTCATGGGGATTTATCGCCTTAAAGGTGAGGCGGCGGTGCAGCGAGATCGGCGTTTCCCCAAAATGCCTTTGAATCTTTTCAACCGCAATCGTCGCGGCCTCGTTTGCCTTAAGGGCGAAGAGGCGCTTCCATTGGTCGAGGTTGTTGACCATGGGATGGAAGGGTTCCGTTATCGAGGATGAATACCCCCATGTGTGCTCGGCGTAAAACATGAGGTTATAAAGCGCGTCCTGATAAATTTCATCCTCCACGATATTTCTGTCTTTGTCCGCCTTGAGGGCGAGACTGTACTTTTTCGAAGCCTGCCGGTAATGGATGACGTCCGAGGGCGTCGAGGCGACGCCGTCCGCCCACCAGTCCGTCCAGTCGCCGGAGTATTCGGGGATATCCTTTTCCTGCGCTACCTTCGTGAAAAACTCGTCCAGGGTGGCAAGCTTCAATTCTATATATTTCGAATGCTTTTCGTTGAATTTCTTTATAAAATCCAGCACTAAAAGGCTGGGAGGAGAATTGTCGGTCATGTTGCCGCTGACGTTTACGGGGATGAAGTCGTATTCATATCCCTGACTTATGATGTCATTGATATACGCGAAGATTCTCTTTTCCGATTTCTCAAAGGGGGCAAGGTTGGCAAATGTCAGCCCGTCCTGAATCGTATACTCAAATTCCCTCGCCTGGGCGATTCCCAGCTCGTTTCCAAAAAGGTAATGTTCTCCGTCCCAAACCAGGATTTTATTGCCCTTGGGCGTTTTCCAGTAAAAAGGGTTTTGCTTTCTCTTTAAGGGATGGTATCCGTGGTGGGTGTGAATGCATGAGAGCAGGAATTTTATGCCGTGGCTGTGCAGCACTTCGCTAAATCCCCAGCCGTACCCGTTTATGTCGGCGGTCATGGCAACTTGCGTGCTCAAGCCGTAATCCTTTAAGGTGGAAAGACACCTGTCAAGCGTCTGATTGAGGACAAGCTCGCTCGCAAGGTCGGTCAGATTCAGGTAGCTTCCGGAAATGCTTATGTTTCCGTTTTTGAAATGCTTTACGAACCTGTCAATGTATCCCGCGTCGGCATACTTTAAGAACTGCTCCACGCACCAACAGCTTTCGCAGTTCCATTTGAAATCGCCGTTTAAATCAATCAAATCTACCAATTCCTCAATAAAGCCCACGTGATGGCGCTTTATTTTTTCCTGTGTTTCCGTATACCCAACATCGGTATGGCTGTGGTGCAAGACATAAATAGTAAATCTTTTGGGAGTAGTGTACATCTTCACTCCTGTTTTTGATAAAAATTTTTCGTTAAACATCCGTTATCCTTATTAATTTCGCAAAAACATCCGTTATCCTTATTAATTTACTGATATAATAAAAAAATATTCTGAAGGAATGAAATCGAGCTCAAAGAGAAAAAGCTATTGGGTTTTCCCAATAGCTTCTTTATATTTGCCTTCCCAAAACGGAATTTGCTGATTTCTCGAGAAATTGGTCCGCCTTATTGCCGAGCCTCTGGTATACGCCGTTTAGGTGGATTGAAGCGCGGAAACCATGTTGTGGTAAATCCTTGAGGCAGCCTCTTCGCTGTTTATCTTGTACTCGTTGAGGCTTTGCGCGAGCAGCAACTTGAATTCGGAATAGCCTTTAAGTCCAAGCTTTCTGCAAAAGCGCAGTATCGTCGCCTCCGCGACCTTTACAGCCTCGGCGAATTCTGTGATTGACATGTAAATAAAGGAATTGATATTGTTGTTTAAAATATAACTTATTATTACCTTTTCCTGTTTTGTTGCCTGATTTTTTATGAGATTTATTCTGTCAAGTATGCTTTCCGCCATATCTTTACCAAACTATTTTTTTTGAATATATCATTTTATTTCTTTTGTGTCAAATAATTTTTTGTTATGGGAAGAGTATTGAGAATTGTCAAGACATATTAAACCGTAATTGAGCAGCGGGCAAATTAGGGCAAAAAAACAGGCTGTAACAGCGGTATATCTGTTACAGCCTTGATTTTTTGGTCCTCTTTGCGCCTTGTTATTTCGCGTATTCCACGCTCCTGAGTTCCCTTATCACATTGACTTTGATTTGGCCCGGATATTCGAGTTCCTGCTCTATTTTCCTCGCGATTTCCTTTGCCATGAATACGGTCTGAGCGTCGTCCACGACTTCGGGCTTGACGATAATCCTTATCTCCCTTCCTGCCTGGACCGCGAAGGATTTCTCCACTCCCGGGAAGGAGTTGGATATTTGCTCCAGCTTCTCAAGCCTCTTGACGTAGTTTTCGAGGGTCTCCCGCCTTGCTCCAGGCCTTGCGCCCGAAATGGCGTCGCTCGCCTGCACGAGCACCGCTTCCAAAGTGAGCGGCTCCGCGTCCCCGTGGTGAGCTAAAATGGCGTTTAACACCTCTTTGCTCTCCCTGTATTTCTTGGCGAGGTCGGCTCCTATCTGGATGTGCGTGCCCTCCACCTCGTAGTCCACAGCTTTTCCTATGTCGTGGAGCAAACCCGCTCTTTTTGCCAGGTTTATGTCGGTCCCAAGTTCGCCTGCCATAGCGCCGGCAAGGAAAGCCACCTCGAGCGAGTGCTTAAGCACGTTCTGGCCGTAGCTTGTCCTGTACTTAAGCCTGCCCAAAAGCTTTATCAGTTCGGGGTGAACCCCGTAAACTCCCGCGTCAAAGCAAGCCGCTTCGCCCGTCTCCTTGATCTGGTTGTCGACGTCTTTTTTGACCTTTTCAACCATCTCCTCTATTCTCGCAGGGTGAATCCTGCCGTCAATGATGAGCTTTTCCAAGGTAATCTTAGCGATCTCTCTCCTTATCGGGTCAAAGCCCGAAAGTATTACAACTTCCGGAGTGTCGTCAATGATGATGTCGATTCCCGTCGCGCTCTCAAGCGCCCTGATGTTCCTGCCTTCCCTCCCGATGATCCTGCCCTTCATGTCGTCGCTGGGAAGAGCTACGGTGGATACGGTAACTTCGGAAACATGGTCCGTGGAACATTTGGCGATCGCGAGGCTTAATACCTCTTTGGCCTTCTTGTCGGCATCGGCCTTGGTTTTTGCCTCGATATCCCTAATCATTATGGCGGCGTCTTTCTTTGCCTCCTCCACCATGTTATTGATGAGGACATTCTTGGCCTCTTCCTTCGTCATCTGCGCGACCTTTTCAAGCTCCTCAAGCATCCTGGCGTGGGACTTCTTTACCTCGTCCTCAAGCGCCTTAAGTTCGTTTTCCTTTTGAGTCAGTCCTCTCTGCATGTTTTCGAGAGCCTCGTTCCGCTTGTTCAGCGCCTCCTCCTTCTTGTCGAGGAGCTCTTCTTTCTGCATAAGCCTGGTTTCGGAACGCTGGATCTTGGCGCGCCCCTCCTTGGTCTCCCTCTCGAATTCGGCGCGAAGTTTCAATATCTCCTCTTTAGCTTCAAGCAAGGCTTCCTTTTTGATGGTCTTTGTCTCGTTTTTGGCGTCCTCTATCATCTTATTGACGATGTCTTTGGTGACGCCGATCTTTTTCTGGATAATCTGTTTCTGAAGAACAAATCCAACCAAAAAACCAATACCCAAGGCTAAGATGACGGATATCAAAAAGACTACCAGATAGTCTTGGAATGCAAAGAGGCTCAACAGCGTCATGTGGTTCAGCATAATTACCTCCATATTAAGTTTTCAATTTGCGCTTGCTCCCCTTCAAGGAGCTGCCGGGCGCCAAAGCCCGGCGGCCTGAATATGCAAAGCTGCGTCTTTTTCAATAATTCTCTTAATTTTTATATTTTACTTTAAATACGCGCTCTTGTCAATTGTATTGGCTACTAAAAAAATAAAGTTTGGCGGGTATCTCTTGTTTTTGGCGGGTATCTCTTATTAAATAATACGAAAAGCGGCGTCAGGATTTTAAGGCAGGATGAAGTCCGGGAACTTATGTTAAATTTTTAACAAAATCCGTCCCGAACGGGCTGAAAATCCTTGCTTTTAGCAAGAGGTTATTATATAATATTCCAATATAAGCGCAAAATTTTGGGCGAAAAAACCTGAAATTTTGCCGAAAGACAGATTTATATAAAGGAGTTTTCGATATGAGAGTTTGCAATTTCTCCGCCGGTCCGGGCGTGCTGCCCGAAAAGGTCTTACAGAGAGTGCAGGCGGAAATGCTCGACTACGGCGGCACGGGAATGAGCGTCGCCGAGATGAGCCACAGGAGCAAGCCTTTTGAGGAGATTGTGAACAGGACGGTTGCGCTTTTTAAGGAGCTCATGAACATCCCTGATGACTACTACGTGCTCCTGCTCCAGGGCGGCGCGTCGCTGCAGTTTGAGGCCGTTCCCTTAAACCTTCTCAAAAACGGCAAGGCTGACTACGTGGTGACCGGCAACTTCGCCAAAAAGGCGTACAAAGAGGCTCAAAAGTATGGCGACATAGCGTGCGTAGCCTCGTCGGAGGACAAGGATTTCACCTACATCCCCGCGCTTTCGAGGGATATGTTTAGAAGAGACGCCGACTACGTACATATCACCTCCAACAACACTATCTACGGCACGAGGTACACGCAATTTCCCGACACCGGCGGCATTCCTCTGGTATGCGACATGTCCTCAAACATCCTGAGCGAGGAGATGGATGTCTCTAAATTCGGACTCATCTATGCGGGCGCGCAGAAGAACATCGCTCCGGCGGGCCTGACCGTGGTTATCGTGAGGAAAGACCTTTGCGACAATCCCCTGCCCATTTGCCCCACCATGCTCAGGTATTCCACGCACGGCAAAAAAAACAGCCTCTACAACACCCCGCCTTGCTTTTCCATTTACGTCGCCATGCTGGTGCTCGAGTGGCTTAAAGAGATGGGCGGCGTAAAGGAAATCCAGAAGATTAACTGCGAGAAGGCGCAGATTCTCTATGATTTCATAGACAATTCCAAGCTGTACAAAAACCCTGTGAGAAAGGAAGACCGCTCCATAATGAACGTGCCCTTCGTCACGGGCTCGCACGAGCTCGACGAGAAATTCGTCAAAGAAGCCAAAGATTACGGTATAGTGTCTATCAAGGGGCACAGGTCGGTGGGCGGCATGAGGGCTTCCATCTACAATGCCATGCCCATCGAGGGCGTAAAGAAACTGATTGAGTTCATGAAAAAATTCGAGCTCGAGAACGCTTAGAGAAAAACAATAGGAGAGAATATATGGATATTCTTAAGCTTAATTCAATCAGCCCCGCCGCTGACGAAATATTGAAGAGCAGGTTCAACGTGACCGACAAGAGCGACAACCCGATAGGAATCATCGTGAGAAGCTACAACATGCACGACTTTCCCTTTGGCAGGGATTTGCTCTGCATCGCAAGGGCGGGTGCGGGCGTTAACAACATTCCCATAGAGAGATGCACCAAAAGCGGCGTCGTTGTATTCAACACGCCCGGCGCCAATGCAAACGCCGTCAAGGAACTGGTCATCTGCTGCCTGCTGCTCGCCTCGAGAAAGATAATCCCCGCAATAGAGTGGACCAAGTCGCTCAAAGGCAAGGGCAGCGAAGTGCCCGCGCTCGTCGAAAAGGGCAAGTCCTGCTTCGTAGGCCCCGAGATTTACGGCAAAAAGCTGGGCGTCATCGGCATCGGCGCCATCGGCGCGCTGGTGGCGAACGCAGCAGCGGCGCTCGGGATGGACGTTTTGGGATACGACCCCTATATTTCGGTTGAGTCCGCGTGGGGGCTGTCGAGGAACGTCAAGAGGATAACAGACATCAACGAGCTCTATTCGCTTTCCGACTACATCTCCATACACGTGCCCTGCAATTCCAGCACCAAGGGGCAGATAAACAGGGATTCCATATCGAAGATGAAGGATGGCGTGGTTATAATCAACTGCTCGAGGGGCGAACTGGTCGAGACGCAGGACATAATAGATGCCGTAAAATCTGGCAAGGTGGCAAGGTATGTAACCGATTTTCCCAACGACGACCTCCTTGGCGTAGAGAACGTCATCTGCATTCCTCACTTGGGAGCGTCCACCCCTGAGGCGGAGGACAACTGCGCCATAGCTGCAGCCATGGAGCTTGCCGACTATATCGAAAACGGCAATATCAACAACAGCGTGAACTTCCCCACCTGCACCATGGCAAGGTCGGGCGTAAGCAGGATAGCCATAATCCACCTCAACATAAAGGACATGATAAACAAGATAACCTCAAAGATAAGCGCTCAAAACCACAACATCTCCAACTTTGTCAACAAGAGCCAGAGAGAATACGCATATAGCATGATAGACATAGACGACGTCGCCGACGAGAAGCTGAAAAAGGAGATAGAGTCAATCGAGGGCGTTATAAGGGTTAGGATAATAAAGTAATGTTTAAAGTAATATCAAAAGAGATTTAAAACTTGAGCCGGCAGATATCCAGCTTTTATTTAGAAGATAAAAATCTTATTGGCAACTTACAATAGAGTTATTTAAACTTTTAAATGTATGGATATTTAAGCTATGTCAATGGTTGGCAACCTGCTGCGGAAAAAAAGTGCAAAATTTACCAATTTATAT
>JAAYQN010000036.1 GCA_012519285.1 Clostridiales bacterium | reverse complement strand
CAAGACCTTATTGCCCGTCTTTCACACCATTTTAAGTTCCCAAATCTGCGTAACTCTTGATGGGAATGGTAATCTGATTGACGCTAAGAGGGATGAAAAGGATACCGCAATTGTTATCCCCTGCACCGAAGATTCTGAAACCCGCACAAGCAATGATGCCGCCCATCCGCTCTGCGACCAGCTCGACTACCTGGGAGGAGTTGACCAGAATAAATATGCGGATTACCTGAAAAATTTGAGAGAATGGAAGGATTTTGCAAGCGGAAAACCCAGGCAAAAGCTGGAGGCAGTTTACGAGTACGTGAGCAAAAAAAGCATTCTCTACGATTTAACTGCCATGGGAATTTTTAAGAGCTCTGAGTTAAAGGAAAGAGAAGGAAAAATTGAGCCTGATTGGAAAAAAGTGAGGAAGATAGGAGTAAGGTTTGCGGTAGAAATACCCGGCGACCCTGAATGGAGAGTATGGAAGGATGAGGATTTGAGGCAATCGTGGATAGATTTTACAAGGGCTCAATGGGCCATCGACGGACACTATTTCGACTATCTCTGCGGAGAAAGGGTCTTGCAGGTAGTACAAAAACACCCTAAGAGTATTAATCCGGCGGCTACAAGCGCCAAGATTTTCTCATGTAATGATTTTGAAGAATTTACTTTTCGCGGAAGGTTTGATAAGAAAGATAAACCTATTATTCTTGACTATGAGCAGTCACGCAAGATGCACCAGGCGTTGAAATGGTTGATAAGCAATTACGGTTACAATTATGATACGCAGTACATAATCGTGTGGGCAATTGACAGGGATACCAAACCACTGATGGTGCCACATCTTAGCTCGCCCAATTTGTTCGCATACATGGGAGGAAGAAAGACTGAAGTGCAGCTGATTGAGGACGCCGAAGGTGAGCTTTACGTGGACTATGCAAGGAAATTGAGAAACTTCTTGCAAGGATATGGAAAGAAGGAGTATGTCACAAAGCAGTTGCGAAAAATCAGCATCGCAATATTTGATGCTACTACCAAGAATACGGGAAGGCTGAGCCTCACATTCTATCAGGAGCTTTCCGAAGGCAAATACCTCGAGAACATCGTTAATTGGCATGACGACCTGGCATACTATCATACCGCCTGGGTTGAGGATAAAGAGGGCAAGAGGAAAAAGCAGATAGAATACATAGGCGCCCCGTCCTACGACAACCTGGTTTTCGCGGTGTATGGCAGGCCAAGAAGCAAGAGCGACAAGAGCCATCAGGTAATTGTCAAGAAAATGAGGAAACAGCTGCTCGAATGCATGTTTGGAAATTCCGGATTGCCGGACAGCATCGCTCTTATGGCGGCTCACCGCGCGTCAAATCCCATGTCGTTTTCCGACGAGAACAACTCTTTCAGCCCGGGTGATTGGAACAGGGCAGTAAGCATTAGCTGCTGCCTTGCGAGAAAATATTATAAACAAAAATACAAGGAGGAAATAGGAATGGAACTTGAAAACCAAAGGAGAGACAGAGATTACCTTTTCGGCAGGCTGCTCGCCATTGCGGACAGGTTGGAGCAATACGCCATGTATAAGGCGGGAAAGGCAAACGAGAGGGCAACCAACTCGGTCAAGCTGATGAGCGCCTTTTCGATCAAGCCTTATAGCACCTGGAAAGTGATCAACGATTTACTCAATCCCTTCAGGGTTCAATTAAAGGGTGCAAATTATTACCAGTTTCTGATTGACGAGGTCATAACGCTCTTTAAGCCGGGCGAGTTTGAGGATAACAGTCCGCTTTCGCCCCTGTACCTTTTAGGTTATTCTGCGCAGAGACGCGCGCTAATAAACGAAAATAATAACGATGGAGGAGAGAACGATGTTGAGCAACAAGATTGATTTCGCGGTAGTATTTACGGTAAAGAACGCAAACCCCAACGGCGATCCCCTTTTGGGCAACAGGCCGAGGCAGACCAGCGACGGTCTGGGAGAGGTTTCCGACGTATGCCTTAAGCGCAAGATACGCAACAGGCTCCAGCAGATGGGAGAGAAGATTTTCGTGCAGATGGATTCCATGTGCGACGATGGCATGAACTCGCTGTCACAGCGCTTCCAGGCATTTAAAAAGGGCAAGAATGAAGAGGATATTCCAAGAGCTGTCTGCGAGCAGTGGTTTGACGTCCGCGCTTTCGGGCAGGTCTTTGCTTTCAAAAAGAGGGAAGGCATGGACGAGGTGTCAATGGGCATTCGCGGCCCCGTGACCATTCAGTCAGCCTTTTCAATTGAGTCCGTCATAGTGGAATCTATACAGATCACCAAGTCCGTAAACAGTGAGCCGGATGAGAAAGGCAAGAAATCGTCCGACACCATGGGCATGAAGCACCGCGTCAGCGGCGGCGTTTACGTGACAAAAGGCAGCATCAGCCCGCAGCTTGCTGAAAAGACAGGATTTTCCGAAAGCGACGCAGAGAAAATCAAGCAGGCGCTGATAACCATGTTCGATGGCGACGAATCCTCGGCGAGGCCCAGCGGCTCCATGCAGGTAAAATATGTCGTTTGGTGGAAGCACAACAACAAGACGGGCCAATACTCCTCGGCGAAGGTGCACGACAGCCTGAAGGTCTCCCCCGACGGCAGCATAGAGATTGCTCCGCTCGAAGGACTTACTCCAGAAATTATCCAAGGATGACGGAATACCCTGAAGATAAGTACCTGCAGCTATCGGGCATACAGCACTTCGCTTTTTGCCCGCGCCAATGGGCGTTGATACATATCGAAGGTATCTGGGAAGAAAACTATCTCACCGCAAGCGGCAGGGTACTTCATCAGAGGGTGCACGACGGCGATTTTTTTGAAAAAAGGGGCGACTTTATCAGCGCCCGGGCGCTTAAAATTGCATCGAGGCGGCTCGGCATTTCGGGCGTGTGCGACGTTGTAGAGTTTAGAAAAAGCGGCGTCGGCATCGCCCTTTCCGGCTATGAGGACCTTTGGATTCCTTACCCTGTAGAGTACAAAAGGGGAAAGAGCAAGCTCGACGACTGGGACAGGCTTCAGCTGTGCGCGCAGGCGATCTGCCTCGAGGAAATGCTGGGCTGCCATATCCCCGAGGGCGCCATCTTTTACGGCGAGCCGAGAAGGAGAGAGGTCGTCGCCTTTTCGGAAGAGCTTCGGTGCAAGGTAGAGGAAGCTGCGCTCCAGATGCATAAGTATTTCGACAGCCGCCACATACCCAATGCCAGGAAGGGCAAGCACTGCTTAAGCTGCAGCCTTAAGGACTATTGCCTGCCAAAGCTTGTCGGCAAGACAAAGAATGTGAGAAAGTACCTTGAGGAAAACCTTTAGATGAAGAAGCTGCTCAACGTCCTGTATGTTAAGCTTGAGGACGCATACCTGTGCCTTGAGAACGAAAACGTGTGCGTGAGGCAGAACGGCGAGGATTTGCTTAAAATCCCCCTTCTGAACCTCGAAGGCATAGTGTGCTTCAATTACAGCGGCATCAGCCCGCAGCTTATGGGAGCGTGCGCCGAGCGCAGGATTTTCGTCAGCTTTCTCACGCAGACGGGCAGGTTCCTGGCTTCCGTCTACGGCGAAACTAAGGGAAACGTGCTGCTTAGGAAGGAGCAGTACAGGATTTCCGAAGACGAAAAGAGGGCGATTAGGCTGGCGAAAAACTTCGTGTTCGGCAAGCTTCACAACCAAAAATGGGTGATAGAGCGCACGCTGAGGGACCACGGGCTGAGGGTTGACGCCGAAAGCCTCAAGCGCGCCAGCCTGTTCATTTCCGAATGTATGAGGCAGGCGCTTGAGTGCGGCGCCATGGGCGAGCTGCGGGCAATCGAGGGAAAGGGCGCGCAGACGTATTTCAACGTTTTTGATGAGCTTATTCTGCAGAACAAGGAGAGCTTTATGTTCATAAGCCGAAACAGGCGCCCGCCCATTGACCCCGTCAATGCGCTGCTGTCTTTCGCCTACGTGCTGCTCGCCAATGAATGCAAGGCCTCGCTTGAGGCGGTAGGGCTCGACAGCTACGTGGGCTTCATGCACGCAGACAGGCCGGGCAGGCCGTCGCTGGCGCTTGACCTTATGGAAGAGCTGCGGCCGCAGTTTGCCGACAGGTTTGTGCTCTCCATGATAAACCGCAAGGAAATCGATCCTTCGGATTTTGAGAGGCAGGAGTCGGGCGCGGTGCTTTTAAAGGATGAGGCGAGGAAGAGGTTTTTGACGGCATGGCAGCAGAGGAAAAGAGAAGAGATTACCCATCCCTTCATCGAGGAGAAGATTAACCGGGGCCTTGTCCCCCACGTGCAGGCGCTTCTTCTTTCAAAGGCGGTACGCGGCGATTTGGAAGAATACCCGTGCTTTTTATGGAAATAGAGGTGGCGTATGCTGATTTTGGTAACCTACGACGTTTCGACAGAGACAGCGGCAGGAAGAAAGCGGCTGAACAGGGTGGCAAAAAAGTGCGTCGCCTATGGCCAAAGAGTGCAGAACTCGGTATTCGAATGCTGCCTCGACTGGAGCCAGTTTGTCAAGCTTCGGCACGAGCTCGCCCAGATAATTGACGAAAAGGAGGACAGCCTGCGCTTTTACAACCTCGGCAACTCATACAGCGAGAAGGTGTATCACATAGGCAAAAAGCCGGGCATACCCCTCGAAGGCGAGCTGATTCTTTAGGTGCGAGCCCCAAGCGAACATGTTTTTACAGAAGCTTTCGCACCCAAAAAAGCCTTGTTTAAAGGCCGTTTTACATTGATAAAACCTATGGCAGGCACAAAATCAATAAAATTTGATGGTTTTTTAGAAGAATTGTTACAAATTTGCGGTCGCTCCCCGCACGGGGGGCGTGGATTGAAATCAAATGCGGCAATTTCAAGGTTGTATGCGTCTATGTCGCTCCCCGCACGGGGGGCGTGGATTGAAATTCTCAAACTGTAACATCGCCAACAATCCCCTGTAGTCGCTCCCCGCACGGGGGGCGTGGATTGAAATACT
>JAAYQN010000010.1 GCA_012519285.1 Clostridiales bacterium | reverse complement strand
GTTCCTGATTCATAGTGGCTTTCCCCTTTGTATGTTTGTTGTGACAAACTTATTATACAAAGAAAAAGTTTCACTATGAATCTTTTTTATCCGTTGCACTTCATTTTACAATCTTCTTGATAAAAATTGTATCGCCTTTTGTCAACAATGATAGCAAAAATGTTTGAAAAAAATCAGCCCGCCCACTTTAGCAGGCAGGTTCCCCAGCACAAGCCCCCGCCAAAGCCGCTGATTGCCAGCATGTCCCCTCGCTTGAAGGTGCCCTTGCGCCTCTGCTCGTCGAGCAGCAGGGGAATGCTCGCCGCAGAGGTGTTGCCGTATTCGGCGAGGTTTGTGAGGAATTTTTCGCACGGCTGACCCAGCTGCGACTTTGCCATGTCGATTATCCTGCCGTTTGCCTGGTGGAGAAGGAAGTAATCGATGTCGTCGGGGGTAATCCCCATGGCGGCGCACGCTTCTTTGATAGAGCCTACCACCGCCGAGACGGCAAATTTGAAGACGTCTTGCCCCGACATGGCAAGGTATCCCTGGCTTTTACCCTCGACGAAGAAGGGGCTCTTGGGGCGCGCCGAATTAATGGACAGAAGGTCGGCGTCTCCCTTTGAGCAAATCCTGATGTACCTTAAGCTGTCGCCCCGCTCCACCACCGCGGCTCCGGCGCCGTCTCCGAACAGCACGCACGTTGACCTGTCGGAGTAGTCGATGAACTTGGAGAGCTGGTCGGAGCATACAATTAAGATTTTATTATATTTGCCCGACGAAATCAAGCCATCGGCGACGTCGAGGGCAAACAAAAACCCCGCGCAGGCCGCGTTGAGGTCGAAAGCGGGGCAGGTGGCCCCAATCTCCCTCTGCACTACGCAGCCCATCGAGGGTATGATATAGTCGCCCTGCATGGTGGCGCAGATGATAAGGTCGAGCTCGGCCGCCTCTGTCCCCGCGCTCTCGAGCGCCCTCCTGGCGGCTGCGGTCGCGAGCTCAGACAGCGTCTCGCCGCTTATGATATGCCTGTTCTTTATCCCCGTGCGAGCGGTTATCCACTCGTCGGTCGTGTCGACAAGCCTTTCAAAAAAAACGTTGCCCGCGCTGCTACTGGGAGCGCAGCTTCCCGTTCCCGTAATCATTAAGCTCATATTCTCACCAATGAATAAATAAGTCCTTTAATAATAAATCCTTTAATAAATGCCTATTATAATAAATGCCCTTTTAAAAAAGAGCGCAGGCTTTCCAATTCCTTTGCCTCACCCCTTTGCCGCCAGCTTGTTTATGGCGACGGTCACTGACGGCAGCGTTATCATCAGCTCCCCGCTATGTCGCTTATGGTCCTGCCCTCGGGGCTTTTGCCGATGGCCTCCAAAAGGTGCATCTCGTTTATGGAAAGGTCGGCGAGCTCCTTCCTCTTAAGCGCCGCCTCTTCAACCTTCAAAATTGACCTGAAGGTGTCCACCAAAATGATATTCAGTTCCCTATCAAGCTCTTTCATCTTTTCGTTAAAGGGCAAAAAAATAATTAGTTTTCAATTATACATGTAAAGCGGTTTTTGTCAAGTATTTTTTTACAATTGCCTTTTTTGGCAAGGAATTCAAAGATTGCATGTTGAATTGTTTAAGTTATCTTAAATATTAGGTAGTTAAGGTATCAATATAGTCTTGGATTTTCTGTATTTCTTCATCGCCGAGCAGAATATTTTAAAATGCCAACACGATGGCGCTTGAGACGTTTTAAGGATTTTAGAGCACTTTATTTTTTCCAAACACCTTATTTATAGCAACGCTATGTCCCCCACGCTCTCGAGGATAAACCTGGGCCTGTAGGGGTAGTTTTCTATCTGCCTGCGGGTTGTGACGCCGGAGAGCACCAGGATTGTGTCTATCTCGCTCTCTATGCCGGCGATTATATCGGTGTCCATTCGGTCGCCTATTATGCAGGTGTCCTCCGGCTTTGTGCCCAGCTTGCTCATGCCTATCCTCATCATGAGGGGGTTGGGCTTGCCGAGAAAGTAGGCGCTCCTTCCGCTTGCCATTTCGATCGGGGAGATGAGCGACCTCGTGGCGGGGATTATGCCCGCCTCGGTGGGCGCCGTGAGGTCGGGGTTTGTTCCGATGAGCTTTGCGCCGCTTCTCACGAGCAGGGTTGCCCTCTCTATCATCTCGTAGTTAATGGTGCGCGACTCGCCCATCACCACGTAGTCGGGATTGACGTTGTTCATGGTAAAGCCGGCGTCGTAAAGCGCGTTTATGAGGCCCGCCTCGCCTATCACGTAAACGCTCCCGCCGGGGCACTGCGACCTTAAAAAGTGAGCCGTGGCGAGCGCGCTGGTGTAAAAGTGCTTCTCATCCACCTCAAGCTCCATCCTCGCGAGCTTTTGCTTGAGCTCCTTGGGCGACCTCTCGCTGGAGTTTGTGAGAAAGAGGAACTGCTTGCCGTTGCTTACCAGCCACTCGTAAAACTCCTTGACGCCGTCGAGCAGCCTGTTGCCGTGGTACAGCACGCCGTCCATGTCGCAGATAAAGCCTTTTTTCAACCTTATGTACTCGAGATCCTTTTTATCCAAGATGAAATCTCCTTCTTCAAATCATGTCTATTATAACGGCATTCCGCGCAAAAATCAACCGTTTGAAAATTTTGCGTTTCATTTGGTTTAAACGCGTTTAACAATATTATAAAATTATCGTTGGACAGGCCCGCATAAAATTTGCTTGTTTGACTAAGGCTTTATATGACAGCGTATTTTGGAGAAATTATGGTAAAGCAGCTTACCTAAAAGGTTTATTGGTGCGGCAAGGTGACTGGAAGCTCGTGCGCTTCCACGGAGACGAGTACTCCATAAACAGGGGCTCTTCGTACAACTCTTACCTGATAAAGGATAAAAAGACGGTGCTGATTGACACCGTGTGGCTGCCGTACGACGAGGAGTTTATCGAAAACCTCAAAAAAAGATGGATATAAAGCAGATAGACTACGTCTCGTCGTAAACCACGTGGAGGTAGGCGGACCACAGGGCGCGCTGCCGGGTTTTTCCCTCATAAACGAGGGATTGATCCAATGGGTGCCGGATGAGGAAGGGCTTAAAAAGTGTTTTGAGTTTGGGCAAGCCATCGCAAAGAGATAAAGGGCGAGAAAACCGCCCTTTTTAAAAACCCTTTTGCCCCAGCACGCCGTATTTCCTAACCTTATTTTTCTGTATCATGAGTTTATTATTCCAAAAGTTGGAGTCCATTTATTAACCAAAAGGATATCCTCTTAACAAGTATAGAAAAAGGCGGCTGGAATTATAAGCCGCCTTTGTTTGTCACAGGTATTTCTGGAACTTTTGGATGTTGTCCTTTTCGTTTTGCATGAATTCGTCGGCGAGCTGCCTTACCTGGGAGTCGATGTTCTCGGAATACTGGTTCATGGCCCGCGTCATGTTGTTTACGCTGTTGTGGCCTCCCTTTACCACGACGTCGGCGAGGCAGGAAATCCTGTTGTCTATCGCCGTAGATATGTTGAGGGTGCCCCACATCATCGCCTTTGAAAGCGGATTCTTCTCGCGGGGCTTTTCGCCCATCTTCATTATCTCGGTGGCCGCCTTGTTGCACATCTCGTCGTATTCGTTGTAGCACGTTATGAGGTCATCCTTGAAGTTCTGGTCGTCCACCTTGGGGATCAAGGTGCTTATCGCCTGCTTTCCCATCATGCAACTTTGGTAAATCTCGTTGAGCAGGGCGAGGTTGTCATTCTCCTTCTTTTCCTGCATGTCTTCGCTGGAGCTGCCCCACTTGCCTTCTTTGCCCGACATATTCTCTTTATTCTCATCGGCGCTCATATGCTCGCTCTGATAGCTGCCGGTCATCACCGGAGCGGTATTGTCCCTTTCGCCAGTGTAGTCTTGTTCCTGCATATCATCCCTCCTGAATTCTTTCATATTTGTAATTTCTGCAAATGCAAAAAATTTATTCATATTTAAAAAAAGCAATTAAAAAAGGGTGGTTTTTGCCCTCGCTCAAAGTTGGTAGATTTTGCGAAAAGGTATTTTTTAGAAGGGAAAAGCTAAATTAGCTACAATTCCCCTTCAGCCTTGCAAAAACCGGCTATGGCGGCGGCGGAGTGCCAGCATGCCTATGTCGCCTGGGCGGCGAGCAGCGAGTATATCATGGCAGATAAGGTCATATATTTCCTCCCAATAAAAGCCGGGACCCACTTTCAGCCCAAGAAGTTTTCGGGGAGGATGGCCTCCTTCAGATCCTCTCCCAGGTCGGAAAAAGGTAAAGCCTCACTATCAGGCTCCTTTCAAAAACACCTTTAAATTTAAAACAGCCTCTCTGTCTATTATCTTCATTTTATGATATTAAAATGTAGCGGGGAAGTTGCTAAAATGCCGCCGTAATAATACGCTTAAGTATATACCTTGCAAAATTTGCTTGCCTTTCAATCAAGCTTTACGCTCTCGCCCACCGATGCGAAGGTAAGGCAGAAGACCTTTTGGGCGCCCCCTTTTTTGAGAGTTTTGGCGCATTCGGATAGCGTGCTCCCCGTCGTCATTACGTCATCGACGAGCAGCACCCTCCTGCCCTCAAAGGCACCCCTTTTTGCCAGCTTAAAGGCGCCTCCTATGTTGCTCTGCCTTTGGCTGGCGGGCAGGTCCTTTTGGAAGGCGGTGTCCCTCGCCTTTATCAGGCTTTCCCCGTCAAGCTCCTTGCCCAGGCTTTGGGCGATGATTTGGGCAAGCAGCAGCGACTGGTTGTATCCCCTGAGGCGCTTTACCCTGGGAGTGATGGGCACGCAAGTGACTACGTCAAACTCAAAGGCGCTGCCCTTTAAGGCATCCAGCATCAGGGCGGCAATGGCCTCGGCGGCGTACCTGTGCCCGTTTTTGAGCCTGCCGAGCAGCGCCTTGGCGGCGCCGTCGTATTCGCACGCCGATAGGCACCCGTCAAAATGGGGAATGCGGCCCTTGCAGCCCGAACAGTAACCGCCCCCGCCCAGCATGTTTCTGCCGCACCTTGTGCATGGCTTCCCTATGGGTGCGATGCCGCTCTGGCAATTGGGGCAGAGCAATCCCTCGGCGAGCTCGTCGCCGCAAGCGGGGCAGGCCAGCCCTTGGGGAAACAGGAACTCGAGAAAGCTCTCCTTTATCTGGTTAAGAAAGCCCATCGCCCGTCATCAGCCCCCTTATCCTGTCGCAGTGCTCCTTTATGAAGTCGGCGAGCATGCTGTAGCGGCTGGCGGTGTAGTTGTTCTTAACCATCCTTGCTATCATGTAACGGTACCCCACCAACACTGCCATCTTCTTTGCCCTCGTTATGGCTGTGTAGAGCAGGTTCCTCGTCAAAAGCGTTGGCGGCCCGCCCACTATGGGGATTATCACCGTATCGAACTCGCAGCCCTGACTCTTGTGCACCGATATGGCGTAGGCGAGGGAGAGGTCGTTTATGTCCGCTGCGGAATACTCCGCAACCCTTCCGTCCTCAAACTCCACCATTATCTCGTGTATGCCGTTTATCTCGGCTATCCTGCCTATGTCGCCGTTGAAGACGCCCTCGCCGCTCTCGAGCAAGCCCTTCCTCCACTGAAGCTCGTAATTGTTTGCCGTCTGCATAACCTTGTCGCCCTCGCGGAAGAGCTTGCCCTCCAGACTGTACTCTTTTTTAAATTTGTCCGGGGGGTTTATGAGCTCCTGCAGAGTCTTGTTGAGGTTTTCAACGCCGCACACGCCCTTCCTCATGGGGGTAAGCACTTGTATTGAGGAAGGCTCTACGCCAAGAAAATTTGGCAGCCGCCTCGTCACGAGGTCGGACACCGTCTCAAGTATCTGCTGCGGCTCCTTTTTCTCTATGAAGAAGAAGTCGGAGTCCTTTTGCGTAAGGATAGGCTTTTCGCCCCTGTTTATGGCGTGGGCGTTGTAGACGATGAGGCTCTCTTTGCCCTGACGGTATATGTGGGTCAGCATCTTTACCTTTATTGCGCCGCAGGAGATGATGTCGGCGAGCACGTTGCCCGCGCCCACCGAAGGGAGCTGGTCCTTGTCGCCGACGAGGATTAAGCGGGTGCCGTCGGCGAGCGCCCTTATAAGGCTGCCGAAGAGGTACTCGTCCACCATGCTCACCTCGTCCACGATGACCGCGTCGGCCTTTAATTTTTCCGCCTCGTTGTAGAGAAAACGCTTTTCGCCGTCCATTGTCAGCTCCAGCATGCGGTGTATGGTCTTTGCCTCCTCGCCCGTGCTCTCGGAAAGCCGCTTTGCCGCCCTTCCCGTGGGGGCGCACAGCAGCGCCTTGCAACCTATTTGCCTGAGCAGGTAGAGTATGCACTTTATTATGGTGGTCTTGCCCGTGCCCGGGCCGCCCGTTATCACCGAGACGCCGTTTTCGACGGCGAGCTTTACCGCCTGCCTCTGGTCGGCATCCAGCTTTATACCGAATTGCCGCTCAAACTCGTCTATGAAGAGGTCGCAGCCAATCTGCTGAGGCGGCAGGTAATTAATGAGCCGCACCAGGCGGGAAGCTATTGACCTTTCGAGGCTGTAATGCTTTGAGAGCATGATGCAGCGGCCGCCCGCCTTTTCAACTACCTTGAGCTGGCCGTCTATGACGAGGCCGTCGATTATTACCTCAAGCTTTTCGTATTTCTGGCCATCGTAAAAGTCAATCCCTATGAGCTGGGAAAGGCTTTCCGTCAGCTCCTCTATGGGAAGGTAGGTGCTGCCCGAGCTTTCGGCGGCGTCCCTTAAAGCATATATCAGCGCCGCCCTTATGCGGAACTCCGACTCCGGCTCTATCCCCATGCTTGCGGCGATCTTGTCTGCGGTGACAAAGCCTATTCCCTCGACGTCCTCTATCAGTTTATATGGGTTTTCGCGGAGCACGCTCTCGGTGCGCTCCTGATAGGCCCTGTAGATCTTGAGGGCGGTGTTGATGGTTATGTTGTACTTTTGAAGGAACATCACCACCGCCTGCATTTCCTTAAGCTTGATGACGGAGGAGCTTATCTCTCCCGCTTTCTTTACGCTTATTCCCCTTACCTCGGTGAGCCTTGAGGGGCTCTTCTCTATTATCTCGAGGGTGTCCGCCCCGAATTTCTCAACTATGGCGGCGGCAGTGGCGGGCCCCACTCCCTTTATCAGGCCGCTGGCAAGGTACCTCGTTATGGCCTCGGGTGACTTTGGCGTGCGGTACCTTACCGAAGTGCAGTAAAACTGCTGGCCGTACTTTCCTATCCTGAACTCGCCCTCCACTTCCACGCTCTGGCCCTCGGCGAGCACCGAAAAGTTGCCCACGCACACCACCAGCTCGCCTCCCACGTCGAGCTCAAACACCGTGTAGCCACTTTCGGGATTTTGATATATTACATTTTCAACGCTCCCGCTGATTATCATTTATATTCAATATAAAAGAATTTGACAATATAAAAGAATTTGACAATTTTTTACAAAAAACCCCCTTTTCAAAGGGGAGCTCTTCAATAAATATACTTTTTAAGCGCCTCCACCATATCCAGCTCTTCCCAGGGGAACCCGCTCCTGCCGAAATGTCCGAACGCCGCGGTCTGCCTGTATATCGGCCGCCTGAGATCCAGCTTCTCTATAATATTTAAGGGCCGGAAATCAAATTCCCTCTTTATTATCTCCAGCAGCTTCCCGTCGTCCATCCTGCCCGTGCCGAAGGTGTTGACAAAGAGCGATATGGGCTCCGCCACGCCGATGGCGTAAGACACCTGCAGCTCGCACCTGTCCGCAAGCCCCGCCGCAACGACGTTCTTGCAGACGTACCTTGCCATGTAAGAAGCGCTCCTGTCAACCTTGGTGGGGTCCTTACCCGAGAAGGAGCCGCCGCCGTGAGGGCAGTAGCCCCCGTAGGTGTCGACTATGATCTTCCTGCCCGTAAGGCCGCTGTCGCCGTGCGGGCCGCCTATCACGAATATACCCGTGGGGTTGACCAGGATTTTAGTGTCCCCGTCGAGGTATTTTTCGGGAATGCTTTTCATTATAACCTTTTCTGTTATGTCGTTCTTTAAGGTCTCGTAATCCACGTCAGGCGAGTGCTGGCTTGAGAGCACTATGGTGTCCACCCTCTTGGGCTTTCCGTCAACGTATTCCACGGTGACCTGGCTCTTGCCGTCGGGGCGGAGATAAGGAATCTCCCCGCTCCTTCTCGCCTGGGAAAGGCCCATGGTGAGCTTGTGCGCAAGGTTTATGGGAAGGGGCATGAGCTCCTCGGTCTCCCTGCACGCAAAGCCGAACATCATGCCCTGGTCGCCCGCTCCCCCGCTGTCCACGCCCACGGCGATGTCGGAGCTCTGTTCGTGAATGGAGGTAATCACTCCGCAGGTATTGCCGTCAAAGCCGTACTTTGCGCGGGTGTAGCCGATGTCGGTGATGGTCTTTCTAACGATGGCGGGAATGTCCACATAGCAGCTCGTGGTGATCTCGCCCATCACCAAAACCAGGCCGGTGGTGACGACGCTCTCGCACGCCACCCTCGCTAACTTGTCCTGCGTTAAAATCTCATCCAATATGGCATCCGAGATCTGGTCGCAGATTTTGTCGGGATGCCCTTCGGTCACGCTTTCGGATGTAAAGAACCTTCTCTTCATCTACTCTCTCTTTTATGGGTTTTTATACGAAAAAATTCACTCAAGTTATTATCCGATATTAAAACTCTTTTCGCCGCACTTAATGGCAATAATTTGCAAGTGCTCAAGGATTATTTTATATTAAATAAATTTTTTTGTCAATAAAAGTGCCCCAAGGGAAAGGAGGGCGGCCGGAGCAATGGCAAAAGCTGGATGAATTTTCTTTGGTAGCGTATTGGCTTGATTTAAATTATTATAAGCTATATAATAATTGTGAATACGGTGAAGGTACTATTACATGAGTTTATTAGAAAAACTGAAACAGTTTACGCTCTCTCCCTATTACATAGGTTTGGCTGGTTTGATTTGCTTTACATGCTGGTTTTTCGACGCGCTCATCGTTGGAATAGCTATCCTTGCGGCACTCTTTTCAATCTGCCTGATAGCTTTTAAGGACACTTCTTCGGCGCTTCCGCCGCTGATTCTGTGCACCTTTGCCATTTCCCGGCAGCTCTTTGTGACCGATTACATGCCGATAATCTTGGGTGTTGCTCCCGTGGTCCTGCTCTCAATCGCGCTCCACTTTGTGCTGCACCGCCCCAAGCTGAAGGGGGGCAAATTCATCCTCGGGCTCCTATTAGCCTCCGCAGCCATGATTATGGGAGGGATAGGCTTTGACTGGCGGGCGGAAAACATATTGGTAGTGGCAGGGTTTTGCCTGCTGATAGTGTTCGTATACGTATTCTTTTACAGCACCGCGGGCGAAAAGCTGAAAGAGGTGGCATTGAACTCCTTCGTCGCCTCGGTCATGGTGCTGCTTTTGCAGATAACGGCCTACTACTTTAGGCAAGAAGACGTAGTTCAAGCAGTAGTAAACAAATCCCTCAACGTGGGATGGGGGATATCCAACAACATCGCCTTCGTGCTTTCCATGCTGCTGCCCGTGCTCTTTTACAAGGCGATTACGAGCAGGCTCCCCTTTTTCTACCTCGCCCTGGCGTGCCTCGATTACTTCGGGATAATCTTCACCATGTCGCGGGGAAACATCATTTTCGGGGGGCTTTTTATGCTCTTCGGGATGGTGTTTTCCTTCATTAAATCCCGGCAGAAGGGTAAATACCTCATTGCCCTCGCGGTCTCTCTCGCCATAATCGCCGCGCTTGCCATAGCTTTCAAGGATGTCCTCGTTGCGGTATACGAATGGCTGCTCGAGATAAAGTTAGACGCGAGGGGGAGGGTGGACCTTATCAAAGAGGGTTTTGAGGCCTTTAAATCAAGGCCTGTATTCGGCATCGGCTTTTTCCACATGCATGCCGAGATTCCTCACTGGTTCCACAACTCGCTGGTGCAGATACTCACCAGCACGGGCATTGTGGGCTCGCTGCTCTTTATCCCTTTCTTCTACCAAAGGTACATGGTCGTGGCGAGAAACTTTAACCTGTGCAGTTTCATGATGGCTTGCTCCATCCTGCTCTCGGGGCTGTACGCGCTGATGGAATGCAACTTCTTCTTTGTTTACAACCTGGCATTCATAATGGTGGAATACATCATCATTGAGAGGGAAAGGGACACCGTAGACCTTCTCCAAGAGATAAAAGAAAGGCTCTTTAAAAGGAAGGCGTCGGCCCGATGAGGACGGCGCTGGTGACGGGAGCCACCTCGGGGATAGGGCTTGAGGTGGCAAGGGGCCTGCTGGAGGCGGGCTTTCTGGTGATAGGGACGGGCAGGGGCGAGGCAAGGTGCGAGGCCGCCCGCGCGCAGCTTTCAAAAAACGCAATTTTTTTGCAGTGCGACAACTCCAGCTTAAGGCAGGTCAAAGAGCTTGCCGAAAAGGTAGAGAAAATCTTGGGCGAAAAGGGCTTGCCGCTGGACGTTTTGATAAACAATGCGGGGTGCTATACCTCAAAGAGGGCCATTACCGAAGATGGGCTTGAGATGCAGTTTGCGGTAAACTATGTGTCGGCCTACCTTCTGACACGCCTGCTGCTGCCGCTGCTTTTTAAATCCCCTTCTGCCAAGGTCATCTCGGTGAGCTCAAAGTCGCATTACTTTACCAACTTTCGCGCCTCCAGCCTTAAGCCGCCGTCGCCTTATATAGGCCTTCTCGCATACAAGAGATCCAAACTGGCGCTGGTCATGATGACGCGCGAGCTGAACAGGAGGTTTGGGAGCGGCTCTTTTCTCGCCCTCGCCGCCGACCCGGGGCTGGTAAACACAGACATAGGCTTAAAGCGTGCAGGAGGGCTTTCCCGGCTGGTGTGGAAGGTAAGGAAAGATTTCGGGAGCGAAGCCGCTCTCCCCGCAAAAGACATAGTATACCTTGCCACAGAGGACATTACCATAAAGAAATACTGCTACTTTTACGGGCGCGGTGAAAAGAGGCCGTCGAGAACGTCGCTCAATGAGGAAAAGTGCCGCAAGCTCTGGGAACTGACCGAGCAGGCATGCATGGAATATTTGACCTTATAAATAAATTGGTTTTGCTTTTCGATAGCCTATGTATAAGATTTGCTTTACGGGATATCGCCCGTTTAAGCTGCCCTTTGCCATGTCGGAAAAGGACAGCTGTTACAACCTCTTCGTTCAGAAGTCGAGGCAGCTCATCCAATCCCAGATAGAGCTGGGGTACACCTATTTTATCAGCGGGATGGCTCAGGGTACAGACATGCTCTTTGCCGAGATAGTGCTGGAGCTGAAGAAGACCTACCCTCATGTCATGTTAGAGTGTGCCCTGCCGTTTGAAGGCCAAACTTCCAAGTGGTCCGACGAGATAAAGGAAAGATACAAAAACATCTTAAACAGCTGCGACAAGGTCACCGTCATCTGTAACTCTTACAGCAAAAGCTGCTTTTTAAAGAGGAACAAGTACATGGTGGACAGCTGCGACAAGGTGATAGCGGTATACGACGGCAAGAAGGGCGGCACCAGGTTCACCATCGACTACGCCAGGAAGAAGGGAAAACAGGTGATGGTGATTGACCCCTCCGGGTTGATATATTCCCAGGAAAGCATAAATGAAGGGGAGGCGGGCGGAAAATCTTAAGCCCTTCTCCCCTTTCTTTTCATAATTTAAATTTCAGGCGCTTTTTAAAAGGCACGACCTGCCATCAATCTAAAAAATTCCCCTTTTCTATCCTCGTCAGGGCCTTTTTGGTGGGAGCTTCTATCACTTTGCCCTCTAAATCGTACCTCGAGCCGTGGCAGGGGCAGTCCCAGGTCTTCTCGGCGTCGTTGAACTTGAGCTGGCAGCCCATGTGGGAGCATACCGCCTTGACCACGTGCACCTTGCCTTCCTCATCCCTGTATACGCCGGTGCGCACGCCTTTCATGTTGATGAGGCGCGCCTCGCCCTTTTTCACGATTGCCTTGCTGGGCAGCCGCGACAGCCTGCCGCCTATCAGCCTGCCCATGGTGGCTATGTTCTTGCCGAGATAGGTAAAGAACGAGGCGAAAGATTTCAGCGGCCTCAGGGGATTGTACGCGGCAAGGTAGGGGCTGTACCCTGAGGAAATGAAGTCTGAGATGACCATGGCGGCCGCCGTGGAATTGGTCATACCCCATTTGTCAAACCCCGTCATGACGAAGACGTTTGGCATCGCACACGCGATCTGGCCCGCGTAGGGCAGCCCATCGGGCGTGGAATAATCCTGCGCCGACCATTTCCACAGAGATTCCTTGACGGTAAAAAGCCTTTGGGCAGTTTTCTCGAGGTCGAGGTAGTTTTTCATCATGTAGCAGCCGCTTCCCGTCCTGTGGTATCCCCCCGCAAGCAGAATGAGCTGCCTGCCGTCCTCCAGCGCGTGAGTCCTCAGCGAAAAGCCCTCCTCGGCGGTCTTGTACATCCCTTCCGAAAACCCTTCCTCGGCGATAAAGCTCATCACGTATGACCTTTCGGGGTAGAGCTTTGTAAAGTAAAGGTTGCGCTTGTCGAAGAAGGGGAAATGCGTGGCAACGACGACGTATTTAGCGGAGATCACCAACCCCTCCTCCGTTATCACCTTGTTTACCTTCCCTTTCTCTATATCAGTTGCCCTCGTGCCCTCATAGATGTTGCAGCTTGTGCCGTCGTGGAAACCCTCCGCCACCCCGTAGAGGTACTTTAAGGGATGAAACTGAGCCTGGTTGAAGAACTTGACCGCGGCCTTAATGTCCGCGTTTCTCGTCGCCTCAAAGCTGGGGCGGTGGTAGTATTCGGCCTCGATGCCCAGCCTCTGCGCCGCCTCGGCCTCCTTCAATATGTCCTGAGTCCTGGCTACGTCCTCGGTGATTATGCACGAGAAAGTCCTCTTAAAGTCGCAGTCAATGTTGAGGCTTAACGCCAGCTTTTCCATAAAGCCTATCGCCTGCGAATTAACCTCCGCGTATTGCTTTGCTGCCTTGAGCCCGTTCTTTTTTATGAGGCTATCGAGCTTGAGTCCATGCTGGGCGGTTATCTTGGCGGTGGTGTTGCCCGTCACCCCTCCCCCTATCTCCCTTGCCTCGAGCACGCAGGTGGAAAGCCCCTGCCTCTTTAAGAGATAGGCTACGGTTATGCCCGCAAGTCCTCCCCCTATCACAGCCGCGTCTACCGACATGTGCCTCTGCAGCTTTGGATAGCTCTTTTTGGTAGAAGTCTCCATCCAAAGCGAAACGTTCTGCCTGTTTCCCATCTTCCTTACCCTCTATGAAAAACTCATTAATACTGTAAAATTATTTGCATTAAGGGAAAAAATATACGTTTTATGAGGCAAAACCCTCAATTGATGAATAAAACAGCGTTTTTATGCCATTTAAAAGCAGCGCCCTTGCTTTTATTAAACCAGCCCTCTTTTGCCCAAAGGCAGAGTTTGCAGACCTCTCTTGATTTTTGTTGACAAGAATTCTATAATATGTTAAACTTTTTTTAAATGGAAGAAGGCTTTTCCCAGTCCTGTCAGGTTGAGGCGGAACATAGCAGAAAAGACCCGTATTCCGTTAATCTAATCAAGGAGGGAAAGGCCATGTCTGACAAGACGATAAGGTGCAGAGACTGCGGTCAGGACTTTGTCTTTACGGAAGGCGAGCAGGCTTTCTATAAGGAAAAGGGTCTGGAAAACGAGCCTACCAGATGCCCTGCCTGCAGAAAGGCGAGGAAGCAGGCCCGATTCGAGCACAGGAACAGTTACAGAAGGTAAAGAGATCGGCCTTTGCGCTTTGCCAAAGGCCTTTTGATTTTTAAGCGAGCACCGCTTAAGTGAGTTAAAAAAAAAGGGTTAAGAGCGCAAGTGACATGCGCCCTTTTTTTATAACCAAGGAAATATCACAAAGCGGCAACGCCGCAGGCGTTGACATTTTACAGAACTTCCGCCGGTTTCAACAAACGCGGCATGTGTTAGCACGATACATAACGCTGTGACCCACAGTCAGCAATCAACGGCTTTGTTTTTGTCCTAAAGGCGTTTTTTTTCCATTTAAGCGCACAATATTAATATGAAAAGATTTGTCGCGCTTATTGCCATTGCCCTGATCTCCCTCTCTTTCATCCCATGCGGCGCCCACGCGCTTTCGGAGCAGAGGGAGATATACCTCACCTTTGACGACGGCCCGAGCAGGCAATACACCCCCGCCATACTCGACGTATTGAAAGCCCACGGCGTAAAGGCCACCTTTTTCGTCGTGGGAAAAAACGTTGGAACGTGCGGCGATATCATGAGGCGGATGCGCAGGGAAGGCCACACCATAGGCGCCCACTGCCACGAGCACGTGTACGCCAGGATATACAAGAGCCCACAAAGCTTCAAGGCAGACCTTCTAAAGTGCATTGACGCCATACAGAGGGCTCTGCCCGGCTATAAGGTAAGGCATTATCGGTTTCCCGGAGGCTCCTTTACGGTGAGCGAGAGGTACATTCGGATAGTAAGGGAAATGGGCCTTGAGATAGTGGACTGGAACTGCGTAAACGGGGATACTGAGATAAGGGACGCCAGCGAGCAGGAGATTATGAGCGCGGTGATTTCAACTTCAAGGGGAAAAAGAAAGGCGGTCGTCCTCATGCACGACAACAAGAGAATAACCGCCGATACCCTCGACGCCATCATAAAGCACTTCAAGGATAAGGGTTATATATTCAGGAAGTTTACTTAAAAAGCGGCAGGGCGCAAGTAAAAATGACGATTATTTATCTATATAGCTTTTTCTCCATTATTTCAAATACTTGGACGCCAGGTTTTCCTTGATCTCCTGCCTTACGCGGCCTATGCAGAAGGCGTCTTCGGGAAGGTCCTTGGTAACGGTGGTTCCCGCGGCGATGTACGCGCTGTCGCCTATGGTGACGGGCGCTATTATGTTGCAGTTGCTGCCTATAAAGCAGTTATTGCCCACCACCGACGTACTCTTGGTCTTCCCGTTATAGTTTACGAATATGGCGCCGCAGCCGATGTTGCAGTTTTCGCCCACTATGGCGTCGCCCACGTACGCGAGGTGGGATACCTTTGTATTGTTGCCTATCGTGGAGTTTTTTATCTCCACGAAATCGCCTATACGGCAGTCTTCGCCTATCCTGGCGTTGGGCCGCAGGTAGGCGTTGGGGCCTATGGTGCAGTTTTTGCCCACCGAGGCGCCGTTTAAGGTGCTCGCCGCCACCGTGACGTTCTCGTCGAGGGAGGAACTGGTTATGTTGTTGTTGGGCATGAGCACGCAGCCCGACTTTATTACGCTCTTTCCCCTGATGGTGTTATTGGGATAGATGGTCACGCCGCTCTCTATCTCGGCGTCAAAGTCGATGTAAGCGCTTTTCGGGTCGAGAATGAAGACGCCCGCCTCGATGTGCCTGTTTACGATCATGGAGCGCAGCTTCTCGCTGATTTCCACCCTTTCCCTGTTTACGGTGGCTTTCAGCACCACGTTTGAATTTAAAATCTTCTCGTGCTGCCTGGTGCTCGCCCGCCTCGTTATCATCAGGCGGCCATCGCTCGTCCTTATGCTGGAATAGTCTCCCATCTGCGATATCAGTTCAAGCACGAAGGCCCTGTCCACGAGCGGGCATTCCTGAGATATGAACACAAAAAACTCGCTTTCCTCGGCGCTGCGCCCCAGAAACTGCCCGAACTCCATCGCCAGGATATCGCTGCTCTTTTTCCCCCAGAATTCGTAATCATAATCTGATGGCGTGATGGTAACCTTTATCTTGCTCTCGATATCTGACATATTTTTTCCTCTCTTAACCTATTATATAACGCGCGCAAACCGATTAACAAACTTTTGAGCTTTGGCGTCAAAAAATATTATGTAAAAATATAACGTTAATTGTCGCTTATGTCCTGCAGGCACACCGGCTCGATGTCCTCTTCGGACTTGCCCAGTCTGAGCGACCGAAGCACTGCGGCAGCTGTATCGATGGAGGTAAAACACGGTATCCCCAGCTCCACCGCCAGCCTCCTTATCTTAAAGCCGCCGCGCCCCGGATCCATGCCTTTGGTGGGCGTGTTGATGACAAAGCTTATCTTGCCGCTTGAGAGAAGCTTTTCAATTTCGCCCGTATCCTTGCTCACCACGCTCGCCGCGATAAAGTGCTGGTTCAGCACGTGCGCGGTGCCGCCTGTGGCGTATATATCAAAGCCCAGCCTGGAAAAGCCGAGCGCCACGGGAACGGTTTCCTGCTTGAAGCCGCTCGACACCGATATCAGTATGGCTCCGCCCCTCTTTGGCCTTATGCCGCTCGCGAGGAGCCCTTTTAGGAGCGCTTGGGAAAACTCGGGGCTTACCCCCAGCACCTCTCCCGTAGACTTCATCTCGGGGGAGAGGGAGATCTCGAGGGAGGGAATCTTCTCGTTGGAAAAGACGGGCACTTTCACCGCGTATACGCCCTCCTTTCTGTAAAGGCCGGTGCCGTAGCCCAGCTCCCTGAGCTTTTTGCCGAGGGAACATTCCACTGCCAGCCTGACCATGGGGACTCCCGTCACTTTGGAGATGAAGGGCACGGTGCGGCTGGAACGCGGGTTTACCTCTATGACGTAAACTTTGCCTTCTTTTAAGATAAATTGAATGTTTATAAGCCCCTTGGTGTGCAGCGCCGCGGCCAGCTGCTTCGAGATTTCAGCCAGCCTTTCAGAGACAACCTTGTTTGCGCTCAGCGCGGGGTAGACGGATATGCTGTCGCCGCTGTGCACGCCCGCCCTCTCTATGTGCTCCATTATGCCGGGAATCAGTATGTCCTCGCCGTCGCTTATGGCGTCGACCTCCAGCTCCTTGCCCACGACGTACTTGTCGACGAGCAGGGGATGCTCGGTGAAGTCCACGTTGAGGAGAGAGATGAATTCCGTAAGCTCCTTTTCGTCGTAAGCGATCTTCATTCCCTGGCCGCCCAGCACGTATGAAGGGCGCACGAGGACGGGGTATCCGATTCCCTCCGCGCCGGCAAGCGCTTCTTTTTCGGTAAAGCATGTCCTGCCCGCCGGCCTCTCAATATTGAGCCTCTCCAGCAGCCTGTCAAAGCGCTCCCTGTCCTCGGCGGCGTCTATATCGTCGAGCTTAGTGCCTATTATCTCGTAGCCGAGCTCCTTTACCGCCTTGGCGAGCTTTATCGCCGTCTGCCCGCCGAACTGAACTATGACCCCTTTGGGCTTTTCTGCCTCGAGGATGTTCGCGAGCTCTTCCTTGGTGAGGGGCTCAAAATAGAGCCTGTCCGCCGTATCTGAGTCGGTGCTCACAGTCTCGGGGTTGTTGTTTACGATGACCGCCTTGTAGCCCAGCTCCTTGAGCGCCCACACGCAGTGCACGCTGCAGTAGTCGAACTCTATTCCCTGACCAATCCTTATCGGCCCGCTGCCCAAGACCACGACGGTGTTCTCCCCGCCTTGCCCCTTAAACTCGCTCTTCCCCTCGTAGGTGGAATAAAAATATGGGGTGGCTGCCTCAAATTCCCCGCCGCAGGTGTCGACCATGTTGAAGGCTGCCTTTATGCCGTATCTTTGCCTCAGCTGCCTTATCTCGTCCTCGCTCGCGCCGCACCACCTGGCGATGGCAAGGTCGGAAAAGCCCATCCTCTTGACCTTTCTAAGATACTTCCCGTCGAAGCATGCAAGCCCTTCCCGCTTTATCTTCTCCTCGTTTTCCACGATGTTCTTTAATTTGAGCAAAAACCACTTGTCGATGGCGGTTATGCGGTTTATCTCGTCGCAGCTTTTTCTCCTGCGCAGCGCCTCGCACACGCAGAATATGCGCTCGTCGCTCTTTACCTTTAGCTGCTCTAAAAGCTGCCCGTCGGAATACGCCGCAAGCTTGGGGCTTTCCGTGGAAAAGTACCCGAGCTCCAGCGAGCGCAGCGCCTTTAAAAAGCTCTGCTCGAAGTTAGCGCCAATGCTCATGACCTCGCCCGTGGCCTTCATCCTCGTGCCGAGGCGCCTGTCCGCCTGAGCGAACTTGTCGAAAGGCCAGCGCGGGAACTTGCACACCACGTAGTCGACGGTGGGCTCAAAGCACGAGTAGGTCTTTCCGGTCACGCCATTTTTTATCTCGTCGAGGTTGTAACCTATGGCAATGAGAGCAGCCACCTTGGCTATGGGGTATCCCGTCGCCTTGCTCGCGAGCGCCGACGACCTGCTTACCCTGGGGTTGACCTCTATAAGGTAGTAATTGCCGCTACTTGGGTCTACGGCGAACTGCACGTTGCAGCCGCCGCTGATTCCCAGCGAGCTGATTATGTTTATACACGCCTTCCTCAGTCTCAGGCACTCCTGCCCGTTGAGCGTCTGCGAGGGGGCGACCACTATGCTGTCGCCGGTATGGATGCCCACCGGGTCAACGTTTTCCATGCTGCAGACTATGACGCAGTTGCCCGCTCCGTCTCGGATGACCTCGTACTCTATCTCCTTATAGCCCGCGACGGACTTCTCGATAAGGCACTGGCGAGCCCTGCTTACCTTGAGGCCTGCCTGAACGGTCTTTTTCAGCTCTTCCTCGTCCTCGGCGAGGCCGCCGCCCGTGCCGCCCAGCGTGTAAGCGGGGCGCACAATGAGAGGATAACCTGCCTTATTGGCAAAATCAATTGCTTCCTCCACGGTGTGGACGATGGCGCTATCTATCACGGGCTCGCCTATCTGCTGCATGGTGAGCTTGAAGAGCTCCCTGTCCTCCGCCTTCTTTATTGCTTCAACGTTGGTACCGAGCAGCCTTACGCCCACCTCGTCCAGAAAACCGCTCTCGGCGAGCTCGCACGCGAGGTTAAGTCCCGTCTGCCCCCCCAGCGTGGGCAGGATGCTGTCGGGCCTTTCCCTCAATATTATCTTCTTGAGCATTTTTAAGTTTATCGGCTCGAGGTAAACCCTGTCCGCCATCTCCCTGTCGGTCATAATGGTGGCGGGGTTGGAGTTTATCAGCACTACTTGAACTCCCTCGGACTTTAAGGCACGGCATGCCTGCGTGCCCGCATAGTCAAATTCGGCAGCCTGCCCGATAACTATGGGGCCTGAGCCAATCACCAAAACCTTTTTAATCGATGGGTCCTTTGGCATCCGTATCTCCTCAAACTCTCAAAAAGCTTACGCGCCCCTCACAGAACGCGGCAACCCGTACCCTTTTCCAAGCGATTTATCGCAAAAAGGTCTTTTTTGACTGCAAAACTTAAGGCCTTAAAAATAAGCTTCCCGCGAAAGCGGAAAGCCTACTGCTCTCTTGCCTTAAACTGCTCTACCATCCCCGTAAAATCGTCAAATATGTATGCCGTATCCTGGAGCGCCTCGGGGATAAACTGCACTCCAAAAGCGGGCGAGCTGAGGTATTTGAGCCCCTCGCAGCTGCCGTCGTTCCAATTGACGTGGGTGACTGCCGCGACGCCGGAAAGGCTGCCTTCCTCCGCCACGAAGGAATGGTTTTGGCTGGTTATGTAAACCCTGCCCGTGGCGGCGTCCTTTACGGGGTAATTGCTTCCCCTGTGACCGTGCCTGAGCTTGCCGATATCCCCTCCGTGGGCGAGCGCCAGCAGGAGATGGCCAAGGCCGATACCCAGGATGGGCCGCCACCCTATCAGTTTCTTTATCTGTGCTATGACCTCTCCGTTGTCCCTCGGGTCTCCCGGGCCGCTCGAGAGCACTATCCCGTCGCAGCCGTCCTCCATTATTTTTTCGGCCGGGATATCGTAGGGATAGACCGTAATGTCAAAGCCCCTTATTTTCAGGCTGTCAAGTAAGCTGCGCCTCAAACCAAAGTCTAAAACCGCTACTTTATAAATCCCATTGCTCAAAATTGCATAAATATTCATTGTGGACACTTCTTTTAAGGGGCATGAAACCTTAAAGCTTTTAAGCGCCTCTGTTTGCCCCCGCGACGGCCTGTCCAAAGTTATCATGCCGCGCATGATGCCCTTCTCGCGAATCTTCCTCACGAGCGCCCTTGTATCTATTCCTGCTATCCCGCACACGCCCTGTTCCCTTAAAAACTCATCGAGGGGCTGCCTTGCCGCCCAGTTGGAAGGGGCGGCGCAAAGCTCGCGCACGATGAGGGCCTTTAAGTGCACCTTCGGCTTTTCCTCGCCGAAAGTTATGCCGTAGTTGCCGATGAGGGGATAGGTAAAGCACACCAGCTGGCCGAAATAAGAAGGGTCGGCCAGCATTTCCTCATACCCCGTCATGTCGGTGTTGAAAACCACCTCTCCCACGGTTTCCTTAAGGCTCCCGAAAGCCGTCCCCTCGTAGAGCGTGCCGTCCTCAAGCGCAAGATAAGCCATCTTCCATCCTCCTACAAGCATCCTAATAATTATAACATTTTGTGCATAAATATACAAACAATTTTTCAATGCATGTCCTAATTATCTTTGCCAAACAGTCATTAAATATAATACTACAAAACGAGATAAAAATAAATACTTTTTTAGGCGAAAGAAGAGAATTACATAACTGGAATAAAAATAAATACTCTTTGGGCAATAAGGGGCAGGTTGGGCCGCTCAGGCAACATGGCACGAAAATTTTATGGAAATAACAAAAAAACCCTTTACGTCGCATTGCGAATTACACGGAAATATAAGCTCTTTAGGATATAAAGCATGCTCGGGTAACATGTGTATAACAAAAAAGAGCAGAACTTTTCATTCTGCTCTTGTATTCTTCTGGAGGCTTTTTTCAGAAATCTTTACACGCTAAACAAAATTTCGGAATACGTGGGGAAAGGCCAATACTTCGAGCCCGTCAGCGCCTCCAGCTCGTCAGCTGCGGCGCGCACTTCCCCCATCGTCTTAAATATCTCGTCCCTGCAATATTGCCCAAGTTCCGTCATGTTGGCAGAGCCGTTTGCGCGCGCAACTTGCGCGTCAAGCTTTTCCGTGCCCTCATACAGCTTCTTCACAAGCGCGCTCAGCCTCTCAATCAGGCCAATCTCCACCTCGCAGGATATGGCCGGAGAGAGCGCCTTCTTGCTGTTTGCCGTCCGGGCAAGCTCCTTTATGTAGCTTTCCACGGCGGGCAGGATGTCCTTTCTCGCCATATCGAGCATGGTAAGCGCCTCTATCTTTATGGTCTTGCAGTAGTTCTCGACGAGTATCTCGCAGCGGGAGCGTATCTCCCTCTCGTTAAATATCCTGTGGCGGGTAAACAGCGCAATGTTCTTCTCGGACACGTAATAGGGCAGGGCGTCGATGGCGGTCTTGAGGTTTAATAACCCCCTTCTCTCTGCCTCGGTAACCCACTCCTCGCAGTAATTGTTGCCGTTGAACAGAATGCGCCTGTGCTTTTTGAGGTTCTTTTTTATTAAATCCTTGAGCGCCTCCTCGAAATTCTCGGCCATCTCGAGCTTTGTGGCAAACTGATCCAGAGCGTCCGCAACAATGGTGTTTATCACGATGTTGGGGCCGGCTATGGAGAAGGAGGAGCCCACCATCCTGAATTCAAACTTATTGCCGGTAAAGGCAAACGGCGATGTCCTGTTTCTGTCGGAATTGTCCCTCGGAATGCAGGGCAGGATGTCTGTGCCGATCCTCAGCTCTTCACTGTTTTTCCTGCTGTAGCTGTTGCCATTCATCAGGGAAGACACAATCTCCATCAGCTCGTCGCCGAGGTATATTGAGATAATGGCGGGGGGAGCTTCGTTGCCTCCCAGCCTGCAGTCATTGCCCGCGCTCGCCACGGATATTCTCAAAAGATCCTGGTACTCGTCCACCGCCTTTATGATGGCGGTGAGAAACAGCAAGAACTGAGCGTTCTCGTGGGGGGAATTGCCGGGGTCGAGCAGGTTGGCGCCGGTGTCGGTCATGAGCGACCAATTGTTGTGCTTGCCGCTGCCGTTTATCCCTTCAAAGGGCTTTTCGTGCAGCAGGCATTCAAGGCCGTGTCTGTTTGCCACCTTCTTCATGATGTCCATCATGAGCTGGTTGTGGTCGCACGCCACGTTTGCCGTCTCGTGCAGCGGGGCAAGCTCGTGCTGCGACGGGGCGACCTCGTTGTGCTCCGTCTTGGCGGGGATGCCCAGCTTCCACAGCTCCTCGTCAAGCTCGTTCATGTAAGCCAGCACCCTTGTCTTGAGCGTGCCGAAGTAGTGGTCGTTCATCTCCTGCCCCTTGGGCGGCCTCGCTCCGAACAGCGTTCTACCGCAGAACTTTAAGTCCTTCCTCTTTTTAAAATGCTCCTTGGTTATCAGAAAATATTCCTGCTCGGCGCCCACGTGCGGCATTACCCTGGTAACGTCGGAATTGCCGAACAGCTTAAGTATCCTAAGCGCGTGCTTGTTCAGGGCGTCCATCGAGCGCAGCAGCGGCGTCTTTTTGTCCAGGACATCGCCGCTGTAAGAGCAGAACGCCGTGGGGATGCACAGCAGCCCGTCCTTTATAAAGGCGTACGAAGTGGGGTCCCATGCGGTGTAGCCCCTCGCCTCGAAGGTGGCCCTTATGCCTCCCGAGGGGAAGCTCGAGGCGTCGGGCTCGCCCTTTATCAGCTCCTTTCCCGAAAACTCCATTATCACCTTGCCCTCTGAAGTGGGCGAAATGAAGCTCTCGTGCTTTTCCGCCGTTATTCCCGTCATGGGGTGGAACCAGTGCGTGTAATGGGTAGCTCCTTTTCCGATTGCCCATTCCTTCATGGCGTTGGCCACAACGTTGGCGATGGTGATATCGAGAGGCTGGTTGTTCTTTATGGTCTTTTTGAGGGTCTTGTAGACGTTGGCGGGCAGCATCTCCTGCATGACGCTGTCGTTGAACACCATTGAACCGAAAATGGATGGCAAGTTTTTCATAGGCACTCCTCGTACAATAAACAAAAAGTGCTGCGGGGTATATTGTCCACACAGCACCGGTGTTTTTTTATTATATTTGAATTTTGGGAAAATGTCAAATGATTGGGATGGGTTTTTACTTTTCGTGTAACTTATTTAGCAGATGGTTGAGGGCGGAGGTGATGGCGGTGTTGATAGCTCCAAAGATTATGCTCTCGTTTGAGAGCTCGGAGTTAAATACCCTTATGCTCTGGTGCCTCAAGCTGCTGTTGACGTAGCTCTCTATGGCATCGGCAAAGCCCGTGCCGAACCTCGTTATGTCGCCGCTTATTATCACCGCCTCGATGTCAAGAAATTCCGTCATGTTGCGGACAGTCCTCGCCCAGATGGCAGTCGCCCTCTCAAACACCTCGCACACCGAGGGATCGCCGCCGGCGTAAGCTTCAACTGCCTCGTCGAGCGCCATGTTTTTTCCCGTCCTGTGCCTTATAGCCCTCATTATCCCTTCCATCGAGATCGCGTCGAACGTATTGGACCCGCCCGGGAAAAAGGGCTCGCCCTCCTCCTCGAGCGCGCTCAGCGAAAAATTGGTCAGCTCGCCCGCAAAGCCGTTGGAGCCGCCGTAAATCTTTTGGTTTATCATCAGGGCAGAGCCCACGCTGTAGCCGATATGAAGCAGGAGAGCGTTGTTTACGCCTTCAAGAAGGGAGCCAAAGAGCCTCTCCCCCTCGAGCGCCAGCTTTATGTCATTGTGGATAAGCAACTCGCATTCGAAGTGAGCGGAGAAAATCTTCCTTAAGTTTATGTCCTTGTAACCCGCAAACTGGTGGGCAAGGATAAAGTAACCCGTCTGGGGATGAATTTTGCCGGGGGTGGAGACGCACACAGCGAGGGGCTTTAAGGATGGGGCAAGCTCGAGGTGCTTTTGCTTGACGGCTGAAATGAGATCCTCCAGCATCGTCACGTCGATCTTGCCGTTTATGTCAAAGCCCTTCCTGCATATGATGTTCCCCGCAAGGTCGGCCACTATCCCCGTAGCCGTCCTGCCCGCGAGGTTGAACACCAACAGGGCGCCCGCCTCGGGGTTTATATCGAGCATTATGGGTCGCCGCCCCACTTCCTGAACGGAGCTCTCTCTCCTGACGAGAATCCCAAACGACACGAGTTCCTCGGAGATCTTGGCTATCGCGGTTTTGCTAAGCTTCATGCGCTTGGCAAGGTCGGTGCAGGACATGCTCTCCCGCCGCAGATACCCGAGTATAGTCCTTTGGTTTATGCTGCGCAGGTAACTTTGATTTTGAACCTTATCCTTCATCTTAGGCCTTTTAGAGATTATTTCGCTAATGAAAAGAAAAACCATTCAATCTTTGCCAAAAAAATTATAACACCAGAAGGCTTTTTATCAAAATGATTTTTTGTCCTGCAACGCCCTTTTCTTGAAAAACTGCCCTTTTTAAAGCCTTGCACGCAAATAATTTTTCCCTATAAGGCTATTTTTGCCGCTTTGCCACATCAGCCAATTAATTTTTAAACAAAGTTTAAAAATTATATTGATTTTCTTCCCAGTCTGGTGTATAATAAACAAAAAACAGGCAGTTATTTTAATCGGAGGTCTTTATTATGTCTACATTGATGGAAAAGGAAATATTCGAACAGGCGAAGGTGCTTTCCGACTGCCTGGCCTACAACGGGCGGGCACTGGACGAGCTTGTGGACATCATCAATAAGGGCGACTTTGCGGGAATAATGATTGCCGCGAGGGGCTCGAGCGACAACGCCGGCACCTATTTCAAGTACGCCATGGAAAGCCTCACAGGCATTCCCGTGGCGCTGGCGGCTCCCAGCGTCGTCACCATGTACGGCAAGGAGCTCAAGCTAAAAAACTACCTCGTGATAGGCGTCTCGCAGAGCGGGGCGGCGGAAGACGTGATGGCGGTGCTGTCCGAGGCCAAGAGGCAAGGTGCGTTCACGGCAGCCCTGACAAACAACCTCGGTTCAAAGATGGCTTCCATGGCTGACTGTCACCTCTACTGCAACGCGGGGGAGGAAAAGAGCGTCGCCGCGACCAAGACCTTCCTCTCGCAGATGTACCTTCTGGGACAGCTCGCCGCAAGGGCGGCAGGGGATGCCGAGGTGATAAGGGAACTTGATGCCATCCCGCGAAACCTCGAAAAGGTGTACGCCTTAAACGACCACATAAAGGGCCTTGCTGAAAGCATCAAGGGCATTAGCTGGATGATAGTGCTCGCGAGGGGGTTAAACTACGCCGTCGCGCAGGAGACCTCGCTAAAGCTCCAGGAGACCTGCTACGTCAACGCCAGGCCGTACGCGGCGAGCGACTTTCTCCATGGCCCCTTTGCGCTGGTGGACGAAAACGCCACGCTGCTGCTGATCGCCCCGTCCGGCCCTTCCCAGGGCGATATGCTCAAGCTTAAGGAAAGGATACTGGCTGCGGAAGGAAAGGCAATAATCTACACCGACAAGGAAGAATTTGCTCAAGGCTGTATGGCAAGCGCCATTTTGCCGGTATCGGGCAGCGACTACGCAAACCCCTTCTACAACGCTCTGGTATCCCAGCTCCTCGCGTGCAACTTAAGCCTTGCCAGGGGGCTTAATCCCGACTCGCCCAGAGGACTCAAGAAAGTTACCATAACCAAGTGATTAAAGATATTTTATTAATACATAATGGAGTATAAAAATATGTCTGAGAAAAAAATGTTTTTCGTTCCCGACGAGTGCGAGGAACCTTTTTCCCGCACCACGCACCTCGCGATAGCGGCGCACCAGGACGACGTGGAGATAATGGCGTACCACGGCATTTTGGAATGCTTTGGCAGGAAGGACAAGTGGTTTTCGGCGATAGTCACCGCTGACGGCGCGGGCAGCCCGAGAACGGGGATTTACGCCGATTACACCAATGAGGAGATGATTCGGGTGCGCATAAAGGAGCAGAAAAAGGCCGCCTACGTGGGCGAGTACGGCTTTTTGAGCATGCTGATGTATACCAGCGCCCAGATAAAGGGGGACACTCCCGAGATAATCGAAGACTATGCGGACATTATTAAGAAGTCGAGGCCGGAGTTCGTTTACACCCACAACCTATGCGACAAGCATCCCACCCACGTCGCAGTGGCGCTCAAGGCGATAAAGGCATTGAGGGCACTGCCCAAAGAGTTAAGGCCCAAAAAGCTTTACGGCTGCGAGGTGTGGAAAAACCTCGACTGGCTGGACGATGTAAAGAAGGTCAAGTTCGTCTGCGACGAGCACTTAAACCTCGAAAGGGCGCTGCTCGGAATATTCGACTCCCAGATAACGGGCGGAAAGCGCTATGACCTCGCCACCGAGGGAAGGCGGATAGCAAACGCCACATACTCGGAAAGCCACGGCGTGGACACCTGCCTCAGGCTGAGTTACGCCATGGATTTGACCCCGCTCATCGAGGACGACGCCATGGACATAAGGGAATTCGTCGCCGGCCATATCGATGATTTCAAAAACCAGGTTTTGCAAAAATTGATGAGAGATTGACAATGAAAATAGATAAAAAATTCCTTCCCATAGCCAAGGCAATAAGGGAATTTGAGGAGGAGTGCAAAAAATACGGGAGCAAGCCGCTCAAGGTTTGCGTTGAGAGGAACGACGGCTACAGGCACGCCTTCCAGCTCGACATACTGAAAGATGAAAAATTTGACGAGAAAAACTACCAACTCGTCGAGCGGCTTATAAAGGCTTCATTGTGGATATACGGCGGCTACAAGGTGTACATCGGCGGATGCAGCTATATCGGCGGCCGCATCAAGGAAGAGTACAGAAAGGGCGGCAGGAGGGGGTTCGACGTGGACACGATGGAGAGGGTGTACGAAAAGCCCTTTGAAGTGGCAGTGACCGACATCTCACAGGTCCCCGATACTCACGAGTTTACCCAAAAACGCACCTTCGGCCTCAAAGGGTGCAGGATAGGCTTCGACGCCGGCGGCAGCGACAGGAAGGTCTCCGCCGTAATAGATGGCGAGGTGGTTTACAGCGAGGAAGTGCTGTGGCTGCCCAAGGTCACTTCTGACCCCAGTTACCACTATCAGGAGATACTTAAGGCATTCAAGACGGCTGCCTCACACATGCCGAGGGTGGACGCCATCGGCGTGAGCTCCGCCGGCATCTACGTCAATAACCAGGTCAAGGATGCCTCGCTCTTCATGAGCGTCCCCGACGACCTCTTCCAAAAACACGTAAAGAATATTTACATTGACGCCGCTAAGCAGCTTGGCGACGTTCCGCTCGTGGTGGCAAACGATGGCGACGTCACGGCGCTGACGGGAGCGCTATCGTTTGGAAAGAACAAGCTATTAGGGATAGCCATGGGCACCAGCGAGGCGGCGGGCTATGTGGACGAGAACGGCTGCATAAAGGGCTGGCTGAATGAGCTCGCCTTCGTGCCGGTGGATCTCAATCCCGAAGCGGCGGTGGATCCGTGGAGCGGCGACGTCGGCGTGGGAGTAAACTACTTCTCGCAGGACGCCGTTATCAAGCTTGCCTCGATGTGCGGCATTGACCTTAGCGCGCACGATACACCGGCTATGAAGCTCAAGGCGGTGCAGAAGATGCTCGAGGAGGGAAACCCGGCCGCCGAGGATATCTTCGAGGACATAGGCGAGTACCTGGCGCATACCCTGAGCTTTTACAGCGTGTTCTACGACATAGAGAACGTGCTTATCCTGGGCAGGGTATCCAGCGGAAAGGGCGGCGAGATAATGATCTCAAAGTGCAACGCTGTGCTGAAGGAATGCTATCCCGAGCTTTCCGAAAAGATTACCGTATACCTTCCCGACGAAAAATCGAGAAGGGTCGGCCAGTCAATAGCCGCGGCGAGCCTTCCCATTTTGGATTAATTCCTCCAAACCTCTTAAATACCAAAGGGCAACCATCACCGGTTGCCCTTTGGGCTTTTAACAATGTACAATTAAGGAATGATAAACTTGACCTATAAAACTTTTTTCTTAAATTATCCACTGTAAATTCTCTATTGCATCAGACACCCTAAACACGATAAGAAAAACTTATCTCAAAAATATAGCCTGTTATAAATTGGTTGCGTGCGAGGG